>JAITLC010000105.1 GCA_031278095.1 Treponema sp. | reverse complement strand
AGGTTAAATGGAGTTCCTGTTCCTTTTTCCACCATTTCCTGAGGGCATGAAGGTTGCTGTCTATAGTCCCCTTTGGAACATTCAAAACTTGTGCAATCTGGCGGTTGGTGGCATCCAGTTTAATTCCCTGCAGGCGTTTCTTCATGGCCTGCAGCCGGCGGCGGGCCCGATCCAGCTTTCCCTGAATTTCCAGAGAGAGTCTGGTATTTTCATTTACCCTGAGAAGCCGCTTTTCAAAAGCAATGCACCGGTAAAACTGTAGATGGATCCGTTCCCTTAGCTCACGGACTTCATCGTCCCGTTTTAGCCGCAGGGTACGCAGTTCATCGATCAGGAAGCGGAGTTTTTCCTTGTCGATTCCGAGGGAAGAGGCGCTGCGATCCAAAAAATCATCAGAAACAAAATAATAGGATTTCAAAAACAGGATGAGAAGCTGGCGCGGGTTGGATACAGTATTCTCCGCGGTCTGCATCCGGGGTATCTCCGGGTGTCCCGGCGGATCGTTCAGGCCGGACTCTTCCCCGTATTCAGGCTCCCCGCTGTAGACCCACAAATCCCCGGCCTGGGCAGTCCATGCGGCATTTTCGGTAATGCTATGTTCAATCTGTCTTGATCTGTATTCCTTTGCAGTCCATCTGACCAAAGCGTTTATATAACTGCTAAAGGAGGCTCCCTTATCCTTGTACATGGTAACGGCTCTGGAAAGCCGTGGATAGAGCCAGGAAAAGTAATCCGAACACTGTTCTTTATTCCAGCCAAAAAGGTGATAGTGATAATAATTTTTCAGTATTGATGCGAAGATCATACCTTCGAACTGTTTTTTTTCCAGAAGTCCCAGAGAATATTCCCGGTAAAGATCGTTGAGATGAACTCCCTCTTCCATCTGCAAGCCTCCTTATTTTGCAAAATGAATATCGGTAATACATGGGTATTGAAACGGGAATTTGCGTTAATCGAAGTGACAAATGTAACAGGTTTTAGTTTTTTCTCGACTGAATGAACCTCCTCGCCCTAAAGGGCGAGGTATCGTGTAAGCGTTGCATCGTTTACGAGGTTCGTTCTGCAAGGAAATTATTTAACTGCGGGGTCTACTACCACTTTTTTTTGGCAACGTTGCCGATTCTAACCGCCCTGAAGCTCCCCAGCGCAAGCGGGTTCTTGGGTATTAAATCCCACTGCGAATGAACCGGTGCTTTCTGATCTATTTCTAAAACTCAGGTTTTTCGGGAATGGTTTTGGAAAAAGCGGCTAAAAGGCCGGTTTTTCCTCTAAACCTAAGGTTGCTTTCCAAAAAACTGAAGTTTTGGGAAAGCCTCTCCCTGGAAAACTTTTTTAAAGGCTTCCAGCAGCTTGGGCCGTAATTCTTCGATTTTACCGGAATAGCTGAAACCCGAGGCATTTTTGTGTCCTCCGCCGCCGAATTCGGCTGCAATGGCCGACACATCTACCTTGTCCCGGGATCGCAGGCCCACGGTACAGTTTTCCGGAGTCTCTTGCCGGATGATACAGATAGCCTCTGCTCCGTCTACGGACTGGAACATCTGGTAGAGGGAATCGGAATCACGGCCTTCAAGACCGTATTTTTGGCTTTCTTCAAAGGTTTCCCAGCTCAGGACAAGCTTGCCGCCGAAGTGGGCCTGGGAACGCGCCAGAACGAGTCCCATAAGAATCCGGGAGTTAAGGCTCTTGCCTCCGTGTATCCACGCAAAGACCTGTTTGGGGTTTGCCCCTGCCCGGATCATGTCTGCGGCCGCCTCGAAGACAGCGGCCCCCGTATCGTCCACATGACGGAAAAAACCGGTATCGGTACAGAGGCCAAAGAGAAGCAATTCAGCCTCTTCCCGGTTCGGTTCCATGCCCAGCGCCTGGATTATGCGGAGGATCATAAAGGTTACCGAGGGAGCCGTAATATCAAGGTACAACAGGGGCGCCTGATCGCCGAAAAGAGGACGATCTCCTGTTACATGCCTCCCTCCGGCCGGCGAGCTTGAGGAAGCCGGTTGGACGACGCCGTCTCCGGCGGCTTGTGCATGGTGATCGACAACCGCTAAAGGCAGGCCTTTTAGGAAAGGCGCCAGATCTCCTGTCCGTTCGGCCGTGGAACAGTCCAGAAGGATCACGGCGGCCTCCTCCTGTTCCTCTGCAGAAAGCCGGGAAACAAAAGAAGAGGCAAAGGGATTAATTTCGGTACGTTTGAAGGGGCCGGCTGAACAGGCAATAACCTTTTTCCCCAGACGCCCCAGTGCGGAACACAGGGCCAGTTGACTACCTACGCAGTCGCCATCCGGTTCCTTATGCCCTGCAATAATGAATTTTTTCCCGGATCGTATAAACCGGATTAAGTTTTCCGGTACCTGTGCTTCCAACGGGCTTAAAATTCCAGCTTGATGGTATCTATATTTTCAAAACGGTCGTCAATATTCACGTTTAGGGGTATAGCTCCCCAGGTTTCGTGGTTATTGACGCGGTGCACATAGAGACGCACATGGCTGAATTCACCTTTCTTGTAATAGACAGCCAGATAGGGCCAGGCCCTGGGAGCCTGGAGTTTGATAATATCTCCCTTACCCGCAGCAGTATTGAACCACTCAATGGGAAGATAACTGTTGGCAAAGTGGTTAATCCCTTTACGGTAGGTAACAACATAGCCTTTGCGATAGGTATAGACTTTCTCTACCGGAACCTGGATACAGAAAAAATCCGATTCCTTGTCCGGCGGCAGTTCGGCAAAAACAGGCAGACTGAAAATTCCGCCGAATGCACATAATAATACAGCCAGGAATATCTTTTTCATGTAACACAAACCTCCTTGTATGATACTCGGTTTCAAAATCCGTTCTGAACCTGACCGGGTTTTGGAACAAATTCAAGCAGCGCTGATTAATTCCCGATTGAATAAATCAGTACTTTCTTGAGCCTGTTCCAAAACTAATTGACCGTGCGCTAATGCGCACGATTTTGGAACAGCCTCTCTTAACTATAACTCATGAAAAACGTAATATCAAGACTTCTTAAAATTTACTCACCGCAGCCCGGTATGGTAGCAAGCATGAGGGCTTTTATCGTATGCTTACGGTTTTCTCCCTCGTCCCAGGCCCGGCTGGAAGAACCGTCGATTACACCGGCAGTCACCTCCTCGCCCTTTATTGCCGGCAGACAGTGCAAAAAAATCGTGTCTTTCCGGCCGGTTCTGTCCATTAAAGCCTCATTCACCTGAAAGGGCCTGAGAAGCTGTACCCGTTCTTCCTTTCTGCTCTCTTCTCCCATGGAGGCCCAGACATCGGTGTAGATCGCATCGGCTCCCTCGACTTCGGCAAGGTCTTCGGTTATGCGGATCTTTGCCCCGGAAACGGCGGAGATTGAACCGCATCTTTCGATGAATCCCCGGTCAGGGTTCAGCGTCGCGGGGGTAATCACCGTAAAGTTGATTCCCAGTTTTGCCGAAATCACCATGAGGGAACGGGCTACGTTATTCCGGCCGTCGCCGGCAAAGCAGAGTTTCTTCCCTGCAGAAGCGCCAAAATTTTCCTCCAGGGTCATGATATCGGCCAAAACCTGGGTGGGGTGGAATTCATCGGTAAGGCCATTGTAAACGGGCACTCCCGAATAATCGGCAAGTGTTTTTACGGTTGACTGTTTGAAACCGCGAAACTGAATGGCGCTGAACATCCTCCCCAGAATCCGGGCGGTGTCCTCCACAGATTCCTTCACGCCCATCTGTATATCGAGAGTTGAAAGAAAAACAGGATGCCCGCCTTCCTCTCCAAAAGCGGCTTCGAAGGCGCATCTTGTACGGGTAGAACGTTTTTCAAAGAGCAGAGCCAGAGTTTTCCCGGTAAAACGCTGATTCACTTCCCCCTTTTTACTCTGAGCCTTAACTTTTACGGCAAGATCCAGCAGATAACGGATCTCCTCGGCGCTGTAATCCAGTAGAGTGAGCAGGGATCGCCCTTTTAAATTCACGGACATGATTATGTATAGCCTCCGGAGAGACTTTAGCACGGAGCAGGCACGAAAACAAGTGCATTTATGGCAGTCTTGGGGAAGGCCGCTTTCCGCTTGCCGGTTATGCCGAAAACGCAAATTCGGCGACCGTCACCCCTGCGTTACCAAAAAGTGCAAACAGTCCTGTTATGTGCGGCGCCTCAGTTCAACTATTGTTTCTTTACTGAGCTTGTTCCAAAACCCGGTTGGTTTTGAAACAGCCTCTACTATAAATTTTTTTGTGCTAGCATATTTCCCTTAAATAATTTTTAGAAAATTTTGGGGTAGTGCACATAACTAGAGTCTGTATATAATGTAGACACATTATATACAGACTACCTTAAAACAGGCATTTTGCGCACCGTTTTGGTACAAAAAGATGCGCAAATGCAAGGCCTGTCCATAAAGTAACCGGCTTTATAGACAGACACTAACTATTGGTTCGTGGTTAAACTTTGTATTGCTGGTTTTTGACGCGTTCTCTTGTACTTACCATGAATTTTTTGTAGTATTTTTGTTATGGAAAGCAGATCTATCCTTCGTCCCATTATCAAGGTTCTGGAAGATAAATGCGTGAACTGCCACCGCTGCATAGCGGTGTGTCCCGCCAAGATGTGCAACAACGGTTCCGGAAAAATCGTGGATCACCACAGCGATCTGTGTGTCGGCTGCGGTGAATGTATCAGCGCCTGTACCCACGGCGCCCGGGTTGGCATTGACGACTTCGACGCCTTTATGGCGGATCTTGGGAAGTCCGTCCCCATGATCGCCATCGCGGCCCCCGCCTCGGCAGCCAGTTTCAAGGGACTCTATCTCAATCTGAACGGCTACCTCAAGTCCCTGGGGGTTAAGGCGGTGTTTGATGTCAGCCTGGGGGCGGAGCTTACGGTGAAGTCCTACCTTGAGTACATGAAAAAGGCCAATCCCAAGACCGTCATCGCCCAGCCCTGTCCTAGCCTGGTATCCTTTATCGAAATGTACCGGCCCGAGCTGCTCCCTTATCTGGCCCCGGCGGACAGTCCGATGATGCACACTATGAAGATGATCCGGCGCTTTTACACCGAGTACCGGGACCACCGGATAGCGGTTGTCTCCCCCTGTTATTCCAAGCGCCGGGAATTCGACGCCTGCGGTCTGGGAGATTACAACGTAACCTTCCGTTCCCTGGAGGATTACATGGATGCGGAGAGTATTGACCTGGCCCGCTTTCCCGCCGCCGAATACGATAACCCCCCCGCGGAACGGGCGGTGCTTTTTTCCTCCCCCGGCGGACTCATGCGGACGGTGCAGCGTTACGACAGGGATGTGATGGGTCATACCCGCAAGATCGAGGGGGTGAGTGAGGTATACCATTACTTCGCCCATCTTTCCAAAGCCATTCAGGCGGGAAACGCCCCGGTGTATCAGCTTATCGACTGCCTTAACTGTAGCATGGGTTGCAACGGCGGGCCGGGAACCCGGAACCGATCCAAGCATCTGGACGACGTGGAATACCTGGTGGAGAAGCGCCAGTTGGAGGCCCGGGCAAAATACCAAAAGGGCGGCCGCCTGCGGCAGTACTTGGGTAGAAAGAAACTTGAAAAGATGCTGGACAAGTATTGGCTGCCGGATTTTTACCGGCGGAGCTATGTGGACCGTTCCGCTATTTTTGTGAAAATGGTCCTTGAGCCAAGCCGGCAGCAGATAGACGAAATATATGTCAGGCTTCACAAGACCGAGGAGAGTCATATTCTCAACTGCGGGGCCTGCGGATACCGGAGCTGCGAGCAAATGGCGGTGGCGATCTTCAATAATCTGAACAAGCCGGAGAACTGTGTCCACTACATGGAGGCGATTACCAGCGAACAAAATGAGACGGAGACCCGGCAGAAGCTCAATGCCGTTTACGATCATACACTGGAGGAGCTGAACAGGAACCTTGAGGGGATCAGCTCCCTTTCGGCAAACATCACCGAAACCGCCAACTACGTGTTATCATCCACTTCCCGGATAGAAAAGATGGTGGAGGGAACCCGGGGTATCCATTCCACCCTGGAAAAGAACGCGGAGACGGTGCTTAAACTGAACGAGTCCTCCAAGGATGGCAGAACCCGTTTCCACCGGATCGCCGAACTGATAGACGATGTGTCCGTCCAGGCGGATCAACTTATCGAGGCGTGTAGCGTTATTGGAGATATCGCGGATCAGACCAGCATTCTGGGGATGAATGCCGCCATCGAGGCCGCCCACGCCGGAGAGGCGGTGGGTAAAGGCTTCGCGGTAGTGGCCGGCGAAATACGGAAACTGGCGGACAACTCGGGCAGGCAGGCGGTGGAAATTCAGAACAGCCTTAAGAACATTAAAATTCTGATCAACAGTTCTAAGGAATCCTCCGTGTTGGCGGAGAGCCAGTTCGACACTATCGTCGATCTGATAAACCTGGTGAAGGACGAGGAACTGCGGATCAAGGGAACCATGGACGAGCAGAGTTCCGACAGCGCCGATGTGATGAATTCCCTCCAGGAGATCAATAAGCTTATCGCCAAGGTAAAGAACGAATCATCAGGTCTGCGGGAAACCGGGGAATCTATCGTCAACGATATTAACGCCCTTAAAGTCATCTAGGAGTCTGTTGCGCTTGTTGACAGTGATTTTCAACTAAATTTTAGGCTCAATTGCACATAATGCTCCGGTTGTATTCCCGGTTTTCCGTGTTCCGCCGGTTCTCTTTCCATTTCCTTCTCTCTTCCGGATCTTACCCCGTCCGGAAGGCACAAAGATAAGCGGGAGATATACCGGGAGGAGAGGAAAAGACGGGAACGAAAGACAAAATTATGGACAGACACTAGATATCAGGCCGATTTTTCGATTTTTTGCATTTGATTTATGCCGATACTTAAGTAATGATCCATCTGCACTTTTTTCTCCGCTATCATTCCCAACTCAGCCGGATACGTCCGGAACTGGTGGCTCGCCTTGAAGAGATCAGCTCCAATGCGGCCTACGCCGCCGGAGGCAAAGCCAAAAAGGGCAGGCGGCTCCTTTCCGCAACATTTGATGAGAATTCCATTGTCTTTTGGCTTGATATGCTGATCTGCCTTAAAACCATTGATGCGGCGCTGAAAGAGGGTGAACGGGAACTGTACGGTTGGTCGCTCTGTCTTATGAGGGACGAAGCCGGCCGCCCGCCGGAAGAAACAAGCCGGATTCTTTCAGGTGGCCGGGGAGGGATCTTCTGCGATTCCGGGGCAGGGGAAGCGCTTGACGCGTATCTGGTCTTTGATGAGGCTGCAAGTTCTCCGACCGGTTTTTACAAGCTTAAATCTTTCAGGGATTTTCCCCTGCCGGATGAAAAGAAATTTCCCCTCCGCCGGAAACTGTCGGCTTTCCTTGAAAAAACTCAGGTAAATGCGCTGCTTTTAGGCCCGGCTCTTTCCGGAAAGCGGGATGCGCTCCGTTATTTTGTAAAAAAGATACTGTCGGCCTGCCCCCAGGCCCCGTCTCCTCCCGTGATCCGCTTTGGTTCAGGCGGCATATCCTGCCTTGCCGATCCCTGGACTGGAGATCTGAGAGATGCTCTGCTAAAAATAGTTCCGCGAGAACAAATTTCGGAACTGGATCTGCTCTCCGGGGCTATATCCCGGGAAAGGCTTAGGGATGAAGTTTCACAGAACCTTGACCGGAAGACCCGGCGTTTCTTTTCCCTTTTTCTTGAAAATTACCTTGGGGCAATGAAAAACCTGAAAGTTCCCGCCTTTCTCATTCTGGAAAACCTCCATCTGGCACCGGAGCCTGCCCTCAGGATCATCTTTGAAGTTTGGGCAGAATTTGAAGGCAAGAAGGATCTGCGGGTATACGGCATTTTTTCCGTGGAAAAAACAGGTCAGATCGAGAATGAGGAACAGTGGAGAAACCTCTTTCCCCAGATGATCCAGACTAATTCGCCCGAGAAAATCCGCACTTCCAAAGGCCCCGATCGATCCCTTCCCGTGGATCTCTGGGAAATGGCCTGTCTTTTCCAGGTTTTGGGAAACTACTTCCCCGGCTCTCTCTTTACCCGGCTTCTCGTCGAAGAGGGGAAAACCCCTGCAATGGTCCAGGCCGCTCTGGAAATGCTTGTTTCCAGAGGGCTTATTGACGATTTTGATGATCCGGTTCCACATATTCCCGGATTTTTAGCCCAGGCTCAGGCTGTTTTGGGCGAAAGAATGGAAAAAATTCATAAGTTGGTGTTGAACAGGCTTCTTGACTGGGTAAAACGGGGTAACTTGGCGCCCTGTTTCCGGCTTTTGGAGATACTTTCCGGCCTGGGAGGTACGGGTGACGATGAATTGGTATTCCGCAGTCTGCAAGCCGACCTCCTTAACCATACCTGGTCTGCCATTGACAGGGCTCTTTCGGAAAAAACATTCAAACTTGTTGCCGGAAAGGATAGGGCCGCAGCGCTTGAATATATTTATGGTTCCCTTAAAGTTCTTATTACCGGAAATGAAAGGGATATCCGTTCCTGGTTTAAGTCTCCTCTCAAAAAGGCGGTTTATGTACCGTATAAAGCCCATATTCTGAACAGTCATGCCTGTTTTTTTCTGGGTATAGGAGCTTCGGCTCAGGCCCTGGAGGCGGTCAAGGAAGCCATTCATCTGAGCCAAAACCGGAGCTGGGCAGGACTTGCCAGAGCTTACCGGCTTTTTGCCCTGGTTAACCTTTCCCGCAGGCGGATGGAGAGCAGTTTCAGGGAATCGGGAACCTCCGGAGAGGCTCTGGAATATTCCGGTTTTGCCGTCGAGAATGCGGAAAAATCCGGGGATCCTGATGAACTGGCGATTTCCGCCTACTATGCCGCTTCAATTCAGCTTCTCTTTGGGAATATTTCGAAAGCCCTGCGTTATGTAACACAGGCGGAAGAGAGCGCCCTCGCCGCGGGGCGGAACAACTGGGCCGACCGGGCCTGTTTCCTCCGCGGAAAAATCCGGTTTGAAACCGGACATTACCGCGAAGCCCTTATTCTGTTTGAACGTATACAGGAGAAGCCCCATGACGGAATGACCAAAGAAAAGAAAATGCTTCTGGATGACTGGGCCTATCGTACCCGGATATATTCGCAGAATCCTCTGAGTCCCAAACCGTCAAAATGCGGTATTGACGGGCATCTCTTTGAAATTGAAGCAGCCTGGCTTTCCGGGAACTGTAAACTGGCAGTGGAAGCGGCGGCCCGTTTTTCCGACCGGCTCCCCCAGGGGGATGAATTCCTCCATATTGAGCAGCCCGACTGGTATTCCGGTTTTGCCCAGTGTGAATTTCTCCTTATTCCCAGGACGGATCTCTTTACCCGGATGTGCTGCACTTTCCAGTCTCTTGCACTGGCAAAAATCTCCCGGGGCGAAGAGGAAAGCTACCGGTCTTTCCAGCATTTCCTCCGTGACGACCGTTTTTCCGAAATGGATCCCAATGATCCGTTTTATTTTTATGCATGGTTCAAAATACTGGAGGAATCCGGGGCGGCTCAGGTTGACATGAATACTGCGGTGAGCATGGCCTTCAAACGCCTGCAGCGTAGGGCAACCCGTATCGACGACATGGAAACCCGCAGGGACTGGCTTTCCCTTCCCCGCTGGAATGCAGCCCTCTCCCGGGCCGCCCGCGAATATAAATTGATCTAATACCGACAACCGGCTATAATTCGTATTTGTCTATATTCCATATTAACAGGGAGCATTCCATGAGTATTAATAAAGTTAAAACCGCGGTGGTGGGTTGCGGAACAATCAGCGATATATACCTCAAAAACATGACCGGCGCCTTCGAGATCCTTGATGTGGTCGGCTGTTGCGACATAATCCCCGAGCGAATGGCAAAACGGGCCGGCCAGTACAACATCAAACAGATGAAGATCGAAGAGATTTTGAACAGCCCGGACATAGAACTGGTGCTCAACATTACAGATCCGGTAAACCATCATCTTGTATCCAGCCAGGTTTTGAATGCGGGTAAGCACCTTTACTCGGAAAAGCCGATTGACCTTTCCATCGAGGCGGCACGGGAACTCGTGCAGCTTGCAGATCAGAAGAAACTCCTCTATGGCAACGCGCCGGATACCTTTATGGGCCAGGCCATTCAAACCGCCCGTTTCTACCTTGATGCAGGCGTCATCGGGGACATTACTTCGGTCTATGCTACCCTCAACCGGGATGCGGGGCTTATTGCGGAACTTTACCCCTTTACCGCCCTTCCCGGCGGCGGCATCGGTCTCGATGTTGGGGTGTACTATGTTACCGCTATTCTTTCCATTCTGGGCCCGGTAAAGGAAGTTGCAGGCTTTGTTGACACCCTCAGGGCCGAACGTACCCACTATTTTCCCAACAAGGACGATTTCGGTGAGAAGTTCACTCTTCAGGCGGAAAACCGTGTGGTGGGAAGTTTCCGTTTTGCCAATGGCGTTATGGGTTCCCTCATGTTCAACTCCTGCAGCATCGGCAATGAAAAGCCCCAGATCGTCATGTTCGGCACCGAAGGAATTCTCTACATGCCGGATCCCAACCAGTTCGGCGGAGAGGTAAAGGTGATCCTGAAAGGCCAGACAGAGCCCATTACCCTTGCACCCACTCACGGCTTTACGGAAAACAGCCGGGGCATAGGGCCCGCGGAACTTGCCTGGTCTCTGCGCAGAGGCCGCAAACCCCGTACCAGCAAGGAAATGGCCTTCCACGGCCTTGAATTGCTTCTGGGTCTCTACAAAAGCTGCGAAACCAAACAGTTCTACCAGATGACCAGCAGCTTCGAGCGGCCTCCCGCCATTCCCCGCGGCTACCTCGGTAAAGGCTACGGCGGCTCCCCTGCGGAAGCGGGCATTGCAGTGTAGAGACGGATACTGCCGCTTTTTTGGCAATAGTAGGTTGTAACATCTAAATCATTACTCAATAATTCGGATGGAAAATCTCCGGCAACGGTTTGCGGAAGAAGGATTTGAAGCAACCTTGGAAGGGAAACCCCGGGAACACCGGTCCCGGGCGCTTGAGAGGGAAAACAAGGGTCACCCGGGTATCCCGAATTAAGCGCAGGGTCCAATGATCGTATCCATCGATTTCGGCGAACAGACTGGCGCGAGTAACCACGTCTTGGCGGAGTTAGGGATTAAACCTCAGTTTAAACACCACTTCATCCATCACATCCTCCGGTTTAGCCCTTTATGGCTCCTGAGGTTATTCCGGCGATTACATATTTCTGGAAATACAAATACAGCAGGGCTATCGGCAGCGCAGTAAGAACCAGGTCGGCAAACACGTAGTTCCAGTCACTGAAATATTGGCCAAAAAAGTTGTATACCGTCAACGGCATGGTCCACTTTTTTGAACTATCAAGAAAATACAGGGGAAGCATAAAATCGTTCCAGACATTTATCACCACCATTACGGTGGTTGTAGCCGTAACCGGTTTTAGCAGTGGAAGAATAATCCGGAAAAACATGGTCATAGGCTTGGCGCCGTCAATATACGCCGCTTCGTCCATATCCCGGGGAATTGATTTGACGAATTGGATGAACATATACATGGACCAGGGAGTCTGGATTGCACAATAAATCAGGATAACACCGGCGTATGATCCAATCAGGTTCAGGAGCTTGAGCAGTGCGAAGGTCGTTATAATTTGAAACGGGGCGACAAGCCCGATGGAAAATACATTCCCCAAAAAGGACGACATTTTAGTTTTTGCCCGGGCGATATAAAACGCACACAAGGCGGTTGAGCTAATCGTCAGGGCGGCAGCCGCCACGGTGATCGCCAAGCTGTTTGCAAATGCCAGGGGAATACCCCCGCGATCCAAGACAAACAGGTAATTAGAGAACATAAATTTTTTCGGCAGGGACAGATCAAATTTCAGCGCCTCCCCGGAGGTCTTAAAGGAACCGAGGATCATAACCAGCACAGGCACAATCACCAGAAAGCTGAACAGATACACCACGGCAGCATTAACAGTCTTAATCGACAGGTCCCGGCTTCTCATTAATAATCAACCTCAGCCTTATTGATGAAATACTGCACCGTCTGAGAAACGGCCAATACAAGGACAAACAGTACAAGTCCCATAGCGGTGGATCGACCCAGGAGGCCCCGGCTGAACATGGTAAAAAGATAGGTTCCCAAAACCTGGGAAGCATAACCTGGTCCTCCCTTGGTTACCACAAAGACCTGCTCAAACACCTTTAGGCCGCCTATGAGATTAAAAGTTATGTTAACGCTGAAGGCCGGAACAAGCAGGGGAATCGTTACTTTTTTCAAAACCTGGAACCAATTGGCGCCGTCTATCCTTGCCGCTTCGTAATAATCCTGGGATATCCCCTGCATGCCGGCTACAAAAACAGCCATACAAAACCCGCTCCAACGCCAGACGTCAGCCAGGATAGCGATATACAGGGCAGTTTTTCTGTTCCCCAGCCAGTCGATTGTCAGGGATTCTAAGCCAATGAACCTAAGCATATGATTTATCATGCCGTCCATACGGAATATGGAAATAAAGAGGATCCCGATAATAACCATACTCAGGACACTGGGAAGCACAAAAATAGTACGCATGATATTCCGCAGGGGGAATTTTTTAACGAGCAATAAAGCCCCCAAAAAGCCAAACCCCGTTTTGAGGATAACCACCGCCAGAGCGAAAACAACCGTATTGTTGAGCGATAGGATAAAATATTTATCCGTAAATAAGTACACGAAATTCGCAAAGCCGTTTATTTTTGGCGTATCGAACCGGTTTAAATTCCAATCCGAAAAACTCAGTACAAAGGACGCGATAACGGGAACAGCAAAAAAAACGCCAAATATAAGGAGAGAGGGCAGCGTCAGATACGCGGGATACAGGCTCCGCTTTTTATGGTTCAAAGCTAATATCCTTCCATCCGGTTTCTCCCGTTGTTCCCTATCCACTTTAGAAACCGGGCATCCCAAGTTCTTTCATATAATCCTCGTACACCCCCTGCCATTGATCCATTAATTCCCGGGGCGTTAATCCGCCGGAAAGCATATCCACGTACATAAGCCATACCTGGGGATAAATCGGAGAAGGGGTACTGAGAATATCATTCATGTTTACCGAGTATTGGTTCGCCGGAACATAGGTATCCACAAGCCGCCTTACGCAGTCAAGCATCTCTCCGCCGTCCCCATCTTTAAAGGGAGGCAGACCCGGCAGGTCCTGAAAATGAATGTTCTGATATTCCGGCTGGCTCCACAGATTGAGGAACCGTCTCGCTTCGTCAGGATGTTTTCCCTTCTTGGGAACGAAGAGGCCCCGGACATAGGCCCCTATGGGCAGGATCATCTTATCCTGGTAATTACAGATCCAGGACCCCATTTCGATATCCGGAAATTTTGCGGCTATATCCTGGGGGAACGATTCGGTCTGCAGGGCCATAATCGCCTCGCCGCGGGCGACTTTTTCCTTGCTCATGTCAAAGGTTGTGGAAAGGAAATCCTTGTTCAGGTATCCCAGGTCTTTCAGGGCGGCCATATCCTCCATGACTTTTAGAAATTCGGGGATCCTGTTCCATTGAAGTTCGTTTCTTTCAAGTTTGGCGCAGATTTCCCGTTCATTCGGATACATCACCATCATTTCACCAACCACGGGATATATCTGGACCGTCCAACTGTCCGCCGCAGCCATCACAATAGGCGCCACTTCGCCGTTTCCCTTCTGCTTAATTTCCTCGCAGCGGGCAAGAAAGTCCGCATAGGATCTGGGTTGCCCGGTACTTATCTCCATTTCTTCCAGCTTGGTCTTGTTAAAATACCAGGCGAGAAAAGTTGACGACGAGGTAAGCGGCATGGCATACACTTTGCCGTCCCGGGGATCCCTAAGAAGTTCCGGGTTTACAAGCCGGGGGAACCATTCTTCATTATCCAGGGGGATGCAGTTTTCCTGCACATTCAATTCGATGTTGTTACTGGGAGTATTGTATTCAATAATATCGGGAACCTCATTGGTTGCCAGTTTTGTTTTCGCCAGGGTGTAATACTGGTCATCGGGGACAACCTGGAATTCAACTTCTATATTTTCATTTTCCTTTAGTCTCCGGGCCATTTTGTTGTTATACTCATGCATGGAACCCTGAGACGTAAAATACGTAATAGTTACCGCTGTTTTACCGTCCCGTGAAGCAGCGCCGTCATCACTTTTTGAACAAGAGACCGCCATCAAAAAGACGGACAATACAAAAAAGACAATTACCGGGAGAACGCCTATTTTCATACCCACCTCCATAAATTTTTATCAAAGAACCTGAAAGGTCTATTTATGGTTTAGTTTACATATTTCAAGTCTATATGTCAAGCTAAAATAGATATATTAAGTTTATTTTTAATGAATATAATCATAATTTAGACCTTTTACTTTGTTGCTTGCCATAGGATAGTGGTTAAGCTTTGAATATGAATGTGAAGTCTTCCCTTGGGGGAAATTTGAAATTTTATCGCAAGAAAAAACGGCTGTCCCAGGAACAATTGTCTGAAAAAGTAGACATATCTGTTAAGCATTTGAGTGCTCTTGAAAGGGGCTTGACTTTTGTTTCGGCTGAATTACTTGAAAAATTCTCCGCATCCCTGGAAATTCCTACCTATTGTCTCTTTCTAAAAGATAAAGAACTATTTTACAGCAATACCTTAGATACCATTGATAGAATTATCGAGAAACATTTAATAAAAACCATGGAAGAAATAAAGGCTGAATTACGAGGTGTTCTCGAAACTTCAGGTTTGGAAAAGCAGCCTTAGATTCAGAGGGGAAAACGGACCTTCCTTCACTACGCCGTCTGGACGGGAAACCCGGAACCAATCGGCCCGCTCCCCGGGATTGTAAATTTCCAACAGCGCTTTTTCAAAATCCACAAGATCTTCGCCCTGTGTTGTATATTTAGGATAGTCATCAAGGTATCCGGCAAAAAACCATCGTTCATTGAGCCTGTTCCAAAACTAATTGACTGTGCGCTAACGCGCACGGTTTTGGAACAGGCTCTTGGAAAAACCGGTCAAAAGCCCCGGTTTTCCCTTAAATCCAGGGAAGCTGTGTGCCGGTGTGGGAAAAAGGGCTGTCCGGAGGCGCTTGCTTCGGGCGAGGCCATTGCCCGGCAGGCGCAGGCAGGCAAACAAATGGTTATATGTACCGGCGCCGGAGCTGAATACAGCACCGCAAACGGCATCTGCCGGGTTTTGTCCAATAAGTTCCGGCAGCGGCGGGAATTGCCGGTATAAGGCGTATGAAAAGAGAATTTTTTTCTGGAAATAACGACAAAAAAATGAAAAAAACAGTTGACAGATGGTAAAAAAGGATGTAGAATATCTAGTATGTTAAGTTTCCTAAGAAAGTATATAGGGATTTTGGTGTTTGAAAGGGAAACTCCTTTTGTAAAGCCAAAAAAGCTGACCGGTTTCGTTTACCCTATGTAAGCACGGGAGCTGATCTTATCGCTTTATTAGGGAGGTCTAAAAGGAAAATGAACAAAAACCAGAACACTTCCATGTTTGTTAATACCCCCCCCCCCCCTCGTTTTTTAGTATCATTTTTGACATTTGGTTACATTACATATGCCGCTATCGCCGCCCGGGGAAAAACGCCCCTGGTTCCCGAAAATTTTCAATTCTGCGGGAACCGGCCGGGGGATAAAGACGCCGCGGACAACACCGCGGAGTACATCGGCATCGGGCTTTCCGGGGAAATTCGTACGGATTTCAACCGTACAAAAAATATTACATGCACAAGGAGAACTGGTATGGGTGTCAGCAAGTTTAAAGGTTTGGCTAAAACAGCCCTGGGGGTATTTGCCCTCATGCTGCTTTTC
>JAITLC010000075.1 GCA_031278095.1 Treponema sp. | reverse complement strand
AAGGAAACCGTCGAAACTATCGAAGCCTGCATGGAGAACAAATGTCCCTACGAGTTCGTGCTCAAGGACATCAGCACCGTAAACGGCAGGCCGGGGAATCTTATTGACTGGGCGAACACCATTACTGCGGTTATTGACCGGTACTATGTGGACAGACACTAATTCTGCCGCTGCTTTCCGGAATCTTCCGGAGCAGATGGGCGGGAAGCTGGAGTATATTTTCTCCGCTGCGGAGGAGGCGAAGTTTTTTGCATACATGAGCCGCCTCATGTATGCAAAAGATCCACAGTTTACCAGGGCAGAAATATCCAGCTTTCCTCATCGGCCTTGAGAACTCCGTCCGCGGAAAACCATATATCAATCTCCTTGCCAAGCGGGAAAACCGGAACATCACCCTTACCAAAGGCCAGTTCGGGGGCAAAAGGGGAAGCGGAAAACCAGGGGCCTATGGGAACCGGAACGGCAATTTCCTTCTTCTCTTTCAGCTTGATCCGCCGCCTGTCGAAGCCGGATTTGACTATCTTCTCCGCAGCGCCTTTCCAGTCCGCATCCCACGGGTCTGAGCGGATCTTCTGTTCAAGAAGTGTATCCGTAAGCTCTTCTTCAGTATCCGGTTCGGCAAAAAGGCTGCGGAAACGCGGCCAGTCAAAATATTGCGGGCCCCGGTATGTGTCTCCCCGTTCCTGACGGGACATTTCCCGGTATAAGAAAGCCTCTACCCCGCCCTGCCAGCTCAAGTGCAGATGCCCTCCCTCTATATCATGAGGATGAATGGCTCCCGCAGGCTTCAGACTTCCTCTCTGCAGGGGAGTCCCCGGTACATAGGGCCAGGCGATTACCGGCGCAGACCAGGTTTCGCTCAGATCAAGGGACGGCTCTTCCCCCGGCATCTTTTCCATCTGCGCCCAGGAACCATCCGGCCTCAGCCATTCAATGTGCCAGGACGGTTCCCCCGGCAAAACCGGCCAGGATTCAGGACTTTCCGGAAAGGAAAGCCTCCACTGCTGATCCAGCACCCCTCCGCATCCCGCCGCAACCAGCGCTCCGGCAAAAACCGCCGTTAAAAACATTAGTGATTTCATACTACATATAGGGTACGGAAGTCCCATTTTGCTTCAATGAAGAACCATTCCCAAAATTTAAGTTTTTCCGGGAATGGCTTGGGAAAAGCCTCTGAATTGAACCTGTTCCGAAACCAACCGGGTTTTGGAACAAGATCATTGTAAATACTTTCTTTTTGTGCATAATTTTAAAAATGGACGGAAACAATGATTATCTAAAGTCCCTGCAGGATGCGCTCAACGCACGGGCTGGCTGGCTTGAAAAGTCTGAATTGGGGAAACTCAAGGATGAACTGCGGACTTTTCAGTCTTCTTTCTCCTCCCTCTACGCCATGTACCTCAAGAAGGGCCTCATTCACGAAGATCCCTACAAACAAGAAAACAAAATAAGTGAACTGGAAGTACCGGAAAGCAGCGGTTTTACGGAAAATGAAAAGCTGGATCAGCTCAGCCTGAGGCTCTCAAACTACGACAGCCAGCTTGACTTTCTGGCAAATTTCTATCAGTTCGGAGTGGAATTCCTCAATCTTGACCGGATCAAACGCATTCTCAACCTGATTAAATACATAGACTGGGTTGCCCTGAGTCCGGACAGCACCTCACACACCACCAGGGCTGTGGCGGAGATGACGCTTCAGGTAAAAATGGGCATCGATCCTCTGGCCCTCCGGGTTATCGGCGAATCCCTCACCAGCCTTTCCAGGACAACAGGCGCCATCATCGGTTACCTCAAGATCCTTACCAACTATAACCGGGAAGCCTGGAAACTCCGTCTTCGGGATGTGATAAGCGGCATGCCTGCTTCTGATGCAAACGTCACGGCAATCAAGAAACGCTGGGCCGCGGGAAATGCGGGCAGTCCCTTCTACCCCGATCTTGCCGAAGAGGTCATCAAAGAAGATTACAGCAAAGAAGGCCCGGCACTTCGGGAAAAAATTCTTAAAAGCCTTGCCGTAACGGAGAACAAGCCCAAGGTAGAAAAAAAACAAGTATCCTTTAGAAGCATCCTTATCGACGGTCTCCAGGTGATAGGCGGCGCCTATTCGGCCCTGAGCGAAGCGGGAATGAAAATGGATGAGAATGAATCCGTCCTCGCCAACCGTAAAAAAAGTTTTTGGGAAAAAGTAAAAGATATCGTGAATCAGATGATACACAAGGAACCCGATGCGGTAATCTATGAACTTTCCTACCAGGATCCTGCCCGGGGAACCACGGTAAAAGAAAATATCGACTACCGTCTCTTCCGCATCGAAATGGAACGGAAATGCAAAGTCCTTGCCGGTGTGGGAGGAGTCAGGGGAGGCGGCAATTCCAAGATTGACAGTATGACGGAAGAACATCTCGTCGGGCTTCTGGAACGGATGATTCGGGAAGTGCAGAGTTTGCACAAGACACTCAATGCATTGGATGACTTTTTCAAAGCAGAAGTTACCAAGGAAGACAGGGACAAGGTAAAAGGAATCAAGCCGGAACTGGCTACCATTAAAAATACCATACTCCGGGCCAACCAGCTCAGGCACGAATACAGTGCCCAGATAGAAGAGTTGGAGCAAATGAAAAAACTTGGTATCAATACAGGAGTCTGATATGTTTCATGTCCCGGGGCTGTTTAAGGCTTTGTCTTTAGCGTTGCCTAAAATAAGATTTTTGGCCGTAATCCTCATCTTTCTCGTTGTTGCAGGTTGTAAAAACAGCCCTAAACCTCTCTCTGAACGGATACCGGAAGAACGTGAAAGCCCAATCGGGGAGCCGCGGCCAAACGGAGATGAAGATTCCCCTCCTGAAGAACCCGGCTATGCGGAAATCCGGCCCCGTTCCAGTATTCGGGATGAACTTACCGTAGTCTTCAGCAAGGGAGAACTGGAACTGGATTTCAGGAAATCCTACCTTGCAAGTGAAGCCCAGCTTTATACAGGCCTCTATGAGGGCCTCTTTTCATACCATCCCCTTACCATGGAGCCGGTACCCGCAGCGGCGGAAAAATGGGAACTTTCGGAAGACAAGAAGCGGTGGACATTCAGTATCCGTAAAAACCTCTGCTACTGGAACGGGGATCCGCTCAAGGCTCAGGATTTTCGTAATGCCTGGCTTTCCCTGCTGGAACCGGTCCGGGAATCCCCCTACTCTTCCCTCTTTGACATTATCGAGGGCGCCAAAGAGTACCGGACCGGACTTTTAACGGATCCTGAAAAAGTGGGTATAGAGACTCCGGATGACAATACCCTGGTAGTCCGTCTCAATTCTCCGGCTTCCTTCTTCTCCAGCATGCTCTGTCATCATTCATTCAGCCCCATCCATCCTTCCATGATAAACAGGGACAACTGGCTTTCCGAAGCTCCTCTTTCAAACGGTCCCTTCAAGGTAGAAAAGCTGGATGATACGGAACTTGTTCTTGAAAAGAATCCGTATTACTGGGACGCCCAGCGGGTAGCCCTTAACCGTATCCGTATCCGTTTTACCGAAACCGGCAAAGAAGCTTCGAACCTCTGGAATTCCGGCGAAGCCCGCTGGGTGAGCGGGGATGTAGATCTGGAGACTCTTACCGACCGGAGCGGCATCCGGGTAAATCCCATGTTTGCCACCCACTACTATTTCTTCCGTCAGGACCGCAAACCCTGGGATGATCACCGCATACGCCGGGCTCTGGCTCTGGCCTTCCCCTGGATGGAAATCCGTGAAAGTTCCTGGCTCCCCGCGGAAACTTTAATCTTCCCCCTTCCCGGCTACCCCAAACCGGAGGGCATTACCGAAGCCAATCCGGAAGAAAGCAGGAGGCTCCTCTCCGATGCAGGCTATCCTGAAGGCAAATACCTTCCGGAACTGGTGATACGCATTACCCCTTCCCAGGAAGCCGCCCGGATTGGAGGCCTTATGGCCCGAACCTGGAAAGAACAACTGGGACTCTCTGTCCGGATAGAGGTAATTCCCTACGCTCAGTACTGGCAGTCCCTGAAAAGCGGGAACTACGAGATCGGCTCCTCCACCTGGATAGGCGACTTTGCAGACCCCTACACCTTTCTGCAGATGTGGCGGCGGGATTCCAACCTGAACGACGCCCGCTTAAACGATACCGACTATGAGGAACTCATGGAGCGTTCCATGGCCGAAGAGGGGGAGAAGCGCCTGGAAACCCTTGCCGCAGCGGAAAAACTGCTTCTGGACAGGGGTTCCGTGCTTCCCATATCCTACAGCCCTGCCATAAACATCATCGATCTGGATGAAATTGACGGCTGGTTTCCCAATCCCCTGGATATACATCCATTCAGATACCTCTCCTTCAAGTCCTACAGACCTCTGCCCGGCGTGGCAATGGCAAAATGAGACCTATTTAGTGTCTGTCCACAATGCCGGTTACTTTGCGGACAGACCTTGCATCTTTGCATCTTTTCGTACCGAAACGGTACATAAAATGCGTTCTTTAAGGAAGTTTGTCGATAATGTGTCTCCATTATGGACGGACTCTATTTCAAACTAAAGCCCGTTATGCATCTGAGTTTGTTCCAAAAGCTGAAGTTTTGGAACAGCCTCATCTCTGTAAAGGTGATAAGACGGGTATTGGGTCTTCCTTCCGGCGGAGGAAAAACGAAGGCGGCCTCCTGGAGGCATTTTCCCTCCGGAGCCGTTCCTTTGAAATATCTTCAAATTACCGTGTTTTTCCTACTCCGGCCTGTTTGCAGTGTTTTTTTATCACACAGACGGAACAGAAGGGGCTCATGGGGCGGCAGAGCCGCTGACCGTAAAGCACGAGCAGGGGATTGATGTCTTTCCAGTATTTTTGCGGCAGAATCCGACGCAGTTCCATTTCCGTTTCTTCAGGAGTTTTGGTTTCCACCCAGCCGGCACGGTTACTGATGCGGTGAACATGAGTATCCACACAAAGACCGGGAAGCCCAAAGGCTTCAACCAGTACAAGATTTGCCGTCTTCCGTCCCACTCCGGGAAAGGCCAAAAGTTTTTCCATGTCCGCAGGAACCTTATCGCCGTATTGCTCCAGAAGAAGTTCTGCAATCATCTTCAGATTGCGAGCCTTGGTTCGGTAGAAACCTGCAGGATATGAAAGACGGGCTATTTCATCTTCGCCAAGAGCCCGGAGACACTTGGGATCGGGGGCCTTTTCCAGAAGCCGTTTGGAAGCGGCAAGGGTAACTTCATCCTTGGTTCGCAGGCTTAAGATGGTGGATACCAGCACCGCCCATGGGCTCCGCCTGTAGCGTTCCGCCACCATCGTTACCGAAGGATCCCCAAGTCCTTCACGCCACTTTTCAAGGCTTTTGACGATGGCATCCCATTCCCTGTTCAGCATTGCGTTCCGCCGCTCAAGAGGCATACGGCTTCGGCTTCTACCGCTTTGCCTTCCCCTACCGGGCCCAGTCCTTCGGCGGTCTTGCCTTTGACAAAAATGGCCCCGGGGGACGCATCCAGCGCGGCTGCCAGGGAGGAACGGATTAAATCCCGGTAGGGAAGAATTTTCGGCTTTTCACAGGTAACAATACAGTCCAGATTGGAGAGAACGTAGCCTGCCTCCCGGACAAGAGTCCAAGCGGAACGCAGCAGTTCCATGGAAACGGCATCCTTCCACCTAGGATCGGAAGAGGGAAAGAGAGTCCCTATGTCTCCCAGACATGCGGCGCCCAAAACGGCATCGGTTACCGCATGGGCCAATACATCCCCATCGGAGTGGCCCAGTTCCCCCCTTTCGGAAGGCAACTTCACACCACCCAGCAAAAAAGGCCTCCCCTTGATCAGACGGTGCAGATCCTTTCCAATACCTATCCGTATCATGTTCACAACAGATCCTCCGGAAAGGTGACTTTTTTGTTGGCAGTTTCTCCGGGCACCGCCGCAACAGGACCGCAAAATTCCGCCCATATTTCCGCATCATCAGTATACTCCCTGTCTTCGACAGCTTCTTGTTCCGCAGCCTTCCTATGAGCTTCGAGCATGTCCCGGAAACGGAAACCCTGGGGGGTTTGAGCGGCTCCGGCCAGAGAACGCCGCAGATGCCTTTTTACAAAGCCCTTTCCGTCAAGCTCTTTGGGGGTATCGGTCAGGGGAAGAACCGGAAGGGCCGCGCCATGGACAAGAACGGCCTCCATAACACTTCTGATAAGGGAAGGACTTACCCAGGGCCGGGCGCCGTCATGAATAAGCACATATTCCACCGGATATGCGGCCAAAAGATTCAGGGCATGGTAGACCGAGGCGCGGCGGGTTTTCCCACCCGGTACAAAAACAAGAAGGGGGTTGTCTTCAGAAAATAATTCTCCGGGGAGCGCCTTGCGGGCCGCCGTTTCCCCCATATCAGGAGAGAGAGGAACGGTAATTGCAATAAGGCTAAACTCCGGAAGGGCCGCAAAGGCTGCTACCGATGCACCAAGAACCGTTTGCCGGCTGCCGGGCAGAAAAAGATACTCCTTTTTCCGGCCCCCCATTCTGGCCGAATACCCGGCGGCACAGACGACCGCGGCAAAGCGGCCTTTCGGTGTTATTTTGACTCCAGACGGGTAAAGATCAGATTCTCTACTTCTTCCCGGGTTTTGTGGAGAGAAAAAGACACTTCATCCTCTAAAAGCTTAAGCGCGGAATCGTAGAGCTTCCGTTCCAGAATCGGCAATTCTTTAACCTTGCTCCGGTGGTAAAGGGAGCGGACAATGGATGCAATATCCTTTACAGTCCCCTTCTTCAAGAGATCCAGATTCATCTGGTAGCGAAGCTTCCAGTCCGAAGGGATCGGTTCATAGTCCTGTCCGATAAGATCCAGAGCCTCCTGAGCCGTATCCCTGTTAACAATCGGACGAATACCCAGGCCTTCGGCGTTATTCACCGGAACCATAATAGTCATGTCCGTGACCTCAATATAAATAACGTAATAGGGAACCTTTTCGCTCTTGAAGTCCCGTTCCTTAATAGCGGTAATCCTACCGACACCCTGGCTGGGATACACGACCCGCTGATCTACAGCAAAAACAGGTTTCGTTGCTACAACATCACTCATTACAATAAGTATAACACAAAATCGGCAGGTAGAAAATACCCCCGTTACTCAATACTTTCCTCCACCGGAGGGGGTTCGGGCGGGGAAAGCTCCGGAACATCCTGCTGCAATTCGGCCGGAGTTTCCGGAACACTATCCCGTACAGGTTCCGGAGGAGGACCGGAAGCCGCAGGAGCAGGGGTGTTATAGCTGTCTCCCTCTGCGGGACCGGAACTGCCGCCCCTAAAACTGTCCACCGTATCGGCGGCGGAATCCTTAAGATTATCAAACCATGCGGAAAAACCGCCCTTTGAACCGGCTTTTTCCCTGGCCTCGTACTCATCCCGCTCAACCCGATACATGCCGTCATCACCCTTCTCGCCGAGAAGCCTCATAAGCCAGTCCTGGTCAAATATGGCGGCAAGCTCCTCCGCCTGAGCCATGGTAAAATAAAAAGGGATACGGAGAGAGTAGAGAGAAGCCTTGTCATTGGTGGAAACATCCGCCTTGGCCTTGAGCATGAGCACCTGGAAATAGGGATTATTCCGCTTGAAAACATAGCCCAGATCGATCTGCGGCTCTGAAGTATAACGTTCGCTGATGGACATTTGAAGGGAAGAGAACACCGTCTTCCCCCTCACCTTGCCGTAAGCCCGCTGCTTACCCCGCTTAATCAGCGCCCGGTCATTAAAGTCCTGCTTGTAACGTTTTACCGCTTCTACAAAGGCGGCCCTGGCGTCCTGAGACCAATACTGGCGGTAGAACACCGACTGATAGGTAAACTGAAGGTAAACGGCATTCTCCCGGGGTTCAAACACAGTTTCAACAGCCCGTTTCTGGAGTCCGGTCATAAATGCTTTGTCAATTTGCACCTGAATAGTACCGGTAGGGATGGGGTCTACATTGGCCACCATATTGGGGTACTTCTTGCTGTCCGGAATCGTATAACAGGCGCTTAAAACCAGCGAAATCAACAAAAAAACCACCGCCATCGATGCATTTGCGTTAGAAAATAGTACTTTCATTTCGTTATTGTATCCTTTATACCCTGAATAAACAAGAAGAAGAATACAAGGTAACACGCCCCATTGAAGCAATTCAGAGCCGAATATCTTCTTTTTGAGCTTGTTCCAAAAGGCGAAGTTTTGGAACAGCCTTATATTTACGAAGATACCTCGGAGTATGGACCCCTACCTTCCAATCACAAAAGCGCATAAGGCAAAAAAGAGACAGAATACTCAGGTCTTTCCTTATTTTTTCTGCGGCCTGAAGCATTTACTTCATACTGCGGCCTTTTTCGGACCTAAAGAACTCGCTTGAGCGAAGGAGATGCTGCTTTCTCTCCGGAAACATACTTTCGCATACATATCCGGGCATCTTCTTAGATTTTTTCGTCTTCGTGGTTAAAAATTCTTCATTCCGTATTCTGTAAATTAGAGTTTACAGGGTCTACATACGGAGCCGGTAAAAAATGACAACCGACGTATCTTGATCAGCCCGGCCCTGAGGTTGTTATACCTTATACGGCACGTATCCGGGCGGTAGGATAAAGGCTATTCCGCGTGGTTCGAGACCACGCAAGTTACAAAATCGGGTTTTCGTAATTCGTTGCTATATAAAGACTTACAGCATTTTTCCGGTCCATGACCGGGGTAAATGTTAAGTAAATGTCAAGTAGGAGCAACAAAATGGATTATCATGTTTTCAAGAAGACGGTAAAAGGCCGGTCCGGCCGCCAGGTCCACAGGTGGTATTACTATTGGATAGGGCCGGACGGAAACCAGATACAACGGGCTTGCCGTGGGTGCAAAAACCGGTCCGATGCGGAAAATTACATACGGACCTTGCCTCCCCCGGCCGGACAAGCCCCCATTGGGCTGGCGGTCCCCGAAAAAACGCCGGTTTTGATCCGGGATATTGCCAGAGGCTGTAAAAGAAGTACAAAAATGGCTGTTTTTTGAGGGTTCCGGCGGACAGCTTTCCCTTTTTACGGTTCATTTCCGCGGTTGTCCCTCCGTTCCCCCTCCTTCTCCGTTGTTTTACCCGGTCTGTTCCCCGGCACGGACAAAGTTATTCTCCAAACCACAGCGGAGCCGCTTGTCAGGCTTCTCTCAGGATGCTTTTTCTTTTAACCGGTGCAGCGATGTTCCGCACCGCCCCTGTTGTATCTTGTGATGCGGTTTGTTCACATTATAGCCAAAGCAGAGCAGAAACAGTTCCCCCCGTACCCCGGCTTTCCCCCGGGTCATAAACCGCCTGAAATGATAATCCTCCTTCTCCACCCCGAAGGCCCCCTCCGCCTGTATCGAACGGTTCACCCGCGGCGGAATCCCCTCCTCACCGGTGATGTTCGCGCGCGAGGCTTCCCGGCAGGCAACCGGCTTTTTTGATACTCCCGTCTCCCGGTTCTTTTTTGACGCCGTACACCCTTCCCGAAGCAGATGTTTCCTGAAGGTGTTTATCATCCTGTGGGACGGCGGCCGGTTCCCTGTAACAGCCGCATGAAGTTGATGTTTTGTCCGCGCGCTTCGGCCGGGGCGCGGCCGGAATAGATATGCTCCATGGCTCCGTACAAGACGATGCTGAGCAGTACGGCTATATCGCGGGGCGGCCGCCCGTCCTTCTTTTTCTCCGCCCGCCTGCCCGGCTGCGTATCCTTCCTTTCCGCCTCATCCGCCAGGGCCAGTTTCCCGGCGTCGCGCTCCGCCGCTTTGCGTTCCCGGTCGGCCTGCTCCCTCCGCCGCCTTTCGCAGTATGCGCTATACGCCTCATAGAGGGGGTTCAAATCAAGCCGCTTCAGGATAAACACCAGAAGCCGCACCGGATCGTCCGGGGG
>JAITLC010000063.1 GCA_031278095.1 Treponema sp. | reverse complement strand
CCCCCCCCCCCCCCCCCCCCCCCCCCCCCCCCCCCCCCCCCCCCCCCCCCCCCCCCCCCCAGAAATTTATCGCCGGAGAACAAGGGAGCGTTCACAGTATAGCGTTGTTATGGCTGTGTTTCATGCCGTGCATATTCAAATTCCTTTATGCTATAAAATACTGGACTTTATCCTGTTGGGTAGACGCCCTTAAGCGACTTGCCCATAGTTAAACACATCAGGTGCAACATGGTCAAGTACCGAATGCATACGAATCCGGTTATAATAGGCCTTAACATACACGAACACCGATTGCCTTACCTCCCCCACCGAATGTTTGCCGTCCAAGGTTTCCAGTTCCCTCTTCAGGGTCTTGAAAAAAGATTTGGCACAGGCGTTGTCCCAGCAGTTCCCCTTCTCATCTCATGCTCTGTCGAACCGAGGGACAAAGCTCCTCCAGCCACCCACGAAAGCTTTTCGCACAATACTGTACCCCTGGTCGGAATGAAATATCAGCCCCTCCTGGGTCTTCCGGGTGGCAAAGGTCATCTCCAAGGCGGGAATGGTCGTATGAACGCTTTCCATATCGGCGCTGAAGGCCCAGCCAATGGGTGTTAAGTCCGTTTTCCCTCATTAATTGTGCCACTTTCTTGCGGCTTCCCCGCTTCCCGGGCCTGCTGTATACACCGGTACAGCATGTTCTCGTTAATACCCAAATCCGCCGCGACTTGGCGTACCGGCTTCTCATGCTTCTGTGCCAGGGCTACCACTTCGGCCTTGAACTCCTCGGGCATACCCGCCGTTCTTTGTCTTTCGTTCTCATCTTTTCCTCTCCTTCTGTTGTATTTCCCGCTTATCTTTGTGTTTACCAGTTGGGGTAAGGTCCAGTGCGGTGCAGGATCATTGACAGAAAGACTCCTTGCGGATAACATGATTCATAAGGAGATTCTGTGGCGAAAGAAGAAGCAATTGAAGTTGAAGGTGTTGTCAAAGAGGCCCTTCCAAACACTATGTTCCGGGTAGAATTGGATAACCAGAACGGTCATCTAATCCTGGCCCACCTTTCCGGCAAGATGCGCAAGCACTATATCCGCATCGTTCCGGGGGATCGTGTCCGCATCGCCCTTTCACCTTATGACTTGAGCCGGGGTCGTATCATTTACCGCGAGCGTTAAATTGACTTGTTCGGGAATCCGGCCGGTTCTCCATTAACCTGTAGTTGACTTACCAATCCTGCAGTTTCCCGCCGGAGCGTTCGGTTCTCCGGCTGCGAAACTGCCGGTCTATTTCAATAAAACCCATGTAGCGCCCGAACCGCCTTCGGCAGCGCGGCTCTGCCCGCTTTCCCCGGCATAGGGGCAGCGTTCAATAAATTCTTGTACCGTCCTCTTCAGGATCGCCTCGCCTGAAGAATGATTCCCCTTTCCGTGGACGATCAGTACCTTATCAAAAGCCTCCCGCCGGGAATTTTCAAAAAAAACTTCAAGCGCGGAACGGGCATCATCCCGTGAAAGTCCGTGGAGATCCAATGTTGCGTCCGCCTTTTTTGCCCGGAGATAACGGCGGTTTTTTGACGCATGGGTTCTTTCCGCGTCTATTTCAGAATCCTTGTCGGTAACAGAATTATGCCTTTCCCACTTCTTGTATATGTCCCCAAAATCCATACTATCCTCAATCTCCCGCCGACTGCACCGGAATATGCAGAGCCGGTCTTTCAAGAATATATCCTTCATGGCGGATCAAAAAGGCCTTCAGAGTAAAAATACCGCTCTTTAGGGGAATGAGCATGAAGCCTACGCTGAAGCTCCCATCCTCCGCATGTTTTTCTTCAAGGATTTCAAGCACGGCTCCCGGCGGCGGAACAGGACTGAGCAGGGAAAGGGGCGGCAGGGGACGAGACGGATCCCAGTCAGAAAGTTCAAGAAAAAATTCGGCTTTTTGACCGGCGGCAAGACGCCCGGGAAGTCCCCGCCAGCGGAGCACGGGACGGTAGGCACGAGCGCCTGAAGCAGAACCCTGAATATCCAGATAGATACTGTCTGTGCTGAGCGTAATTCCGGGAAGCAGGATGCCGATCTTCGGTACCGTAATCCGCCGTCCTTCAAAGCCGGGAGCAATGGTAAAACGGTATTCAAAAACCGTCCAGCGTTCCATTTCTTCACCCTCAAGACTTACCCTTGTCCTCAGCTCTTCCTGAATCAGGGCTACGGGAAAGGGCGGATGCTCTATGCGTGCATCCTGGGGGTAGGGATACTGCAGCAAAATCCGAAGATACCAGGAATCCCCGCTCCGTACTTCCTCAGGAAACGTTTCCGTCAGAATTTGGAGATCCTGGGCATTCAGAAAAGCCGGGAACAGCAAAACAAATAACAGAACTAAAAATTGATTAATAATCCGCTCCTCCTCCTTCTTCGCCTTCTTCGTCCCATTCCCGGCTCCGCCACTTTTCCCGTTCCTTTTCCCGCAGATAATCAAAGAAGGCCTTACTGCCCGGATTTTCCGCAGCATCCCTGTTACCGTCCTGCCCCGCACCGGAATTTTCTTCCGCCAGGGAACGGAGGCTTAATTCCAGATTTCTTTTGGCCTCAAAACGAGAAGGATCCGCCTCCAGGGCTTTACGGAAAGCGGAAGCCGCCTCTGCATAATCGCCTCCGGCAAAACGGGCAACGCCGGTATTGTACGCATTTCTGTAACGAAGCTCCGTGTGTGTATTCGGTTTTATTTCTTTTTCTACAAGGGCAAACTGTTCCAGGGCGTTTTCGGTATCATTCATGTTGAGGTATGCAGTTCCTATGCCGTATTGGGCATAGGGAGAAGCCCTTTTGTGACTCAGCGCCCGCGTGAAGATCGACACGGCTTCTTCGTTCATACCCCGGCCGGAATAGAAATTCCCTTCCATGATGAGGAGCCCGCCCCAGGCGGCGTCGCAGGAACCAAGCAGAAAGAGGGAAACAATAGAAACGACTGTACGGGCTGCAATTTTTCTTCCGGCCGCGGTATTTTTTCTGCCGCTCAGGGCAAATTTTGAAATGACAAAAAATAATAACGCCGCCAGGACAAAGAGCCGCCAGCGAGGCTGTTTTTCCCTTCTTTCGGAAATTTGAGTTTTCTCCCCTTTCTCCATAAGCCAGCGCAGAAGTTCTGCTTTCCCTGCCTCCTCATTTCCGTTTATATAAATGCCGCCGGTATCCATTGCCGCCTTGTGCAGCAGACCGCTCCTAAGCCGGCTGATTACCGTTCCGTTTTCTCCGTCATTTAATTCAATCCCCTCCTCGCTTCCCAGACCCAGGACTGCAATATGCACCCCCGACCGGAACGCCCTGCTTCCCGCTTCGGTAAGGGAGCCTGTAAGCTCCTCCCCGTCGGAGAGGAGCAGTATCACCGGGAAACCCGGCGAAGAAGGTATAAAGGAACGGAGCGCGGCATCAATGAGTGTTTCAAGGTTGGTGCCCCTTCCGTTTATGGAGGCGGGACTCAGGGAATCCAGAAATGATAAGACAGCCTCACTGTCGGAACTAAGGGGGATGGCAGATATTCCCCTGCCCTTGCCGATGACCACGCCGAAACGCCGGTTTTCCAGAACGGGGAGAATCTCCCGCAGTATGTCCAGGCCTTTTTCAAGACGGCTTTTCTCTCCCTTATCCATGTCGCGCCCTTCCATGCTTTTGGAAAGATCCACCGCTATGATACAGTCGAGCCCGTGGCGGGTTTCCCTCACCCTCCGGTAGCCCCAATGCGGCTCCGCCAGCGCAATAAAAATGCAGGCGGCAAACAGGAAGCCGCACATTCCGGAAAGGAAAAAGGCCCGGGAAGGATACCAGCGAAGGGAAGAAAGAAAACCCCGCCGGAAGAGCAGGACAATGGCAAACAGAATCAGTGCGCCTACAAGAAAGGGTCTCTGGAAAGGCCTTACCCTGATCCGTGAGGCAGAACGGCGGACAATCATTTCCCGTTCATCAAGCTGGTCAAAGGCATTCTGCAGTGTTTCTACGGAAGATGCGTTGATGTAGTAACCCCCGCCGGCGGCAGCAAGATTTTTAAGGCTTGTATCATCAAACTGCGAAAGAAAAGTTCCGGTACGGCGCATGCGTGTAGCAGGATCAACATAATCTATGGGTACTTCTCCCGCGGAACCCACGGCAATAACCCAGAGGCTCACCCCCATCCCCTGCAGAAAACTCGCTGCGGTTTCAGGATGAATGGAACCGGCATTGTTTTCTCCGTCGGTGATGAGGACTGTAATACGGCGGGACGCTTTCGATCCGGAAAGATGGAGACTTGCCAGGGAAAGGCCCATTCCCAATGCGGTACCGTCCCCCAGTTCTCCAATTTGCAGCCTGTCCAGCGCGGCAAAGAAACTTTCCCTGTCCGTGGTAGGAGGACACACAAGCGCAGCTTCATTGCCGACTGCCGCAAGTCCTATTGCATCGGAGGCTCTGGAAAGGGCAAAGCTCCGTACCAGTTCCCGCGCGGCATCAAGCCTGCGGCCCTTCATGTCAAGGCCCGCCATGCTGGGGCTTATATCCAGTACAAAGATAATGTCGGCCCCCTGGTCGAGCCAGAGTGTTTCCCGTTCCCTCGTTTCGGGGCCGGCGGCGGCAATGCAGAGAAACAGAACCGCTGCCGCCTCAAGAATGCCGAGGATCTTCATCAAAATCCCTGCCCGAAAAGGCGGCTTGAAAGAAGCGCCGCCGGGAGAACCAAGCGGCAGGTAAAAACAAAACGGTTTCCGGAAACGGAAAAATATGAGCAGGGCCGCTGCCGCGCAGATAAGGATAAGAAACAAAAGGGGAGGCCGGGAAAAGCCGAAATTCACCGCCTCCCCCTTTCCGCCTGATCCAGCGCCAGGGCGGTTTCCAGAACTACGTTTGCAATGGCAAGAGCTTCTTCCCGTCCCGGAGGAAGAACACCGTAACTGAGTGCTTCCCAGCGAACAAAAAGAGAAGAGAGACTCCGCCCTTCCAGAACCGGGGGAACTTCCTCTTCCCGGCGAAGTAGACTGAGGGAGAGAAACTCCGCTGCCGCCATGGCCCGGCAGTCAAGGCCGGAAAGGTAAGCCAGCCAGGAACGGAATTCCGCAGAAAGAGCGGAGAGCGCAACCCTGTATCTGTCTTCTCCTTCCCCGGATCGGATTTCCCTTTCTGCTCTCCGGGCAATCCGCATCATGGCGCCGCAGAGACGGCGTCGTTTCCAGAGCCGCAAAAAATCAGAAAAAGCCTGCCTTCCCCAGAGCTTGAGGGCCAGCAGGGAAAGCGCAAAAAGAACCAGGACGGCAATAGCGCCGTACACAAGGAGAAAGGTGCCCGGCATGGTCATTGTTTCTGCGGGACCGGACAGAATTGTGTCGTTTTCATTTAATATTGACGCAATATCTACCGAAAGATTCCTGAACAGAATTTCTCCCGATCCGGGAGACGCAAACAAAAGACTCTCCCCGTTTCTCTTCAAATCAAAATCGGGAATTTCGATTCTTCCCACGGTATAGGCGCTGAACTCAAGACGAAGTTCCCAGCTTTCTCCGTGTTTTTCCATCCTGAGGGCGTGAAGCTTCAACGGCAGCCCTTCCCATTCGGGAACCGCTATCGGCGCCCCGGCCATCTTAGGCAGAAGTTCTATTGGCAGTGATTCTACGGATACGGGAAATGCCGCCAGTATTGCCCGGTCTCCCACATAAACGGTTTTTGGAATCTGCCAGACTTCGCTCCGGGCAAAGAGAAAAAACGCCCCGGAAAAGAAAAACGCGGAAAAAAATATCCGCAGAAAACTTCGACTCGTTTTTAAGGTTAGCTTCACTTCTTCTTCCTTTCGCTAAAAAAACGGAAGAGGACTCCTGCGGCATCATCGGAGACTGAAAGATTCAGAAAAGAAGCGCCTGCCCTGCGGCACTGACCTTCCCAGTAGTTCTGCCGTTCCCCGTGCCATTCCCGCCAGGCCTTCCTGAATGCGGGGGAATGCGGTAATGCATGAATCCGGTAAGAGGTCTCAGGATCCTGCAGGGGAAGAATCCCCCAGGGGGGAATTTCCCTGTCATGAGGGCTTGCGATCCTCACGGCGATAAGATCGTGCCTGCGGGAAAGGGAAAAAAATTCAGATTCCCAGCCTGCCGCATAAAAATCCGAAATGATCACGACAAGACTTCTACGTTTAAGGAGCCTCCCGGTTCCCGTGAGGGCCGCTTCCAGGTTGCTTCCCCTGTCCCCTGCTTCGCTGTCTCTCTTTTCACCTTCTTCAGCTTCGTTAAGACCATTTCCCAGAATGGCCATGATGTGCCCCCTCCCCTTCCGGGGATAGAAAACCCGGCGGATTCCCTTATCAAAGAAAAGGGCCCCCACCCGTTGGCCTGTCCGGGATGCGGAAAAGGCAATCAGGAGCGCGGCCAGCAAGCCCTGTTCATAGGGCTTCAACTGTCCCGAAGATGCGCCCGGCCTTGCAAGGCTTGAATACATGGAGGGAGAAACATCCAGAAGAATAAAGACGCTCATCTCCTTTTCTTCCAGATACATCTTTACAAAAGGCGTCCCGAAACGGGCACTGGCATTCCAGTCCACCGAACGGATATCATCCCCGGCCTGATAATGCCTCACCTCATCAAATTCTATACCCTGGCCCTTGAAAACAGAACCGTAGTCCCCCGCAAGAATCTCCTCGGCAAGACCCCTGGCATGGAGGGGAAAGAGGGCAATTTTACTGAGCAGTTCAGCCCGGTTCATGCACAAGCTGCCTCCCGGCAGCAGAGTAGTACTATCAATTTCCTTACGCTTGGGATCCGAAGGGGCATGGTTTGACTATCCCAGAGGGATCGGCACATGGGCGAGGATACGGGAGATTACGCCGTCCGCATTGACGCCTTCCGCCTCCGCCTCGTAGGAGAGAACCAGCCGGTGCCGCAATACCATGGGGGTAAGGGCCTTTATGTCTCCGGGGCACACAAAATCCCGGCCTTCAAAGGAAGCCTTAATCCGGGCAAGCCGGGAAAGCGCAATGGATGCACGGGGAGAAGCCCCAAAGGAGATGTACTTGTATCGCCGGGTGGCTGCAACTATGGAGACAATATATTGAAGCATCTTTTCGTCGATTTTTACCTCGTCCGCGGAGAAACGGAAGAAGGTAAGCGTTTCCCGGTCAAGGACAGGCCGCAGAGACTCTGCACTCCCCGTCCGGGCCGAAAGGGCAGGAGAAGCAGCGACAATGGCCAATTCTTCATCCCCGTTGGGATAGGAAAGGGAAAGCTTGATAAGGAAACGATCCAGTTCAGCCTCGGGAAGCTGGTAGGTTCCTTCAAAATCTATGGGGTTTTCGGTTGCCAGCACAAAGAAGGGATCGGGCAGTTGGTGAGTCTCCTCCCCGATGGTTACCTGCCGTTCCTCCATGGCTTCAAGCAGGGCGGACTGAACCTTGGCCGGAGAACGGTTTATCTCGTCCGCCAGAATCACATTGGCAAAGACCGGCCCCTTTCGTACCGAAAAACTCCCCCCGCCCGCAGCATGGGCAGGCTCCCAGATCAGGGTGCCTGTAAGGTCTGCGGGGAGGAGATCCGGGGTAAACTGAATACGTTTGAAGGAAAGCCCGGTAATCCCGGCAAGGCTTTTTACCGCCAGCGTCTTTGCCAGGCCCGGCACTCCCTCCAAAAGCACATGCCCCCCGGCTATGAGGGCCATGAGAAGGGAATCCACCATGTCCTTCTGCCCTACAATACGTTTTGCCATCTCCCTGCGGTAAGAGTCAAGCAATTCTTCGCAATTCATACTTCCATTTTAGCCGGATTTGCGAAAAAAAGGTAGCCGAACATGCATCCTAACCGGGGAATACGGATGCTGTTGGTCTGCGGATACCGGTTTCTTGACATACAATGCCTTTTGGAAGAGAATACTCCATCGTGGTAGAGCCGCCGTATGACGGAGATGATAGAATAGAGTTGTTCAGAAACTGCAGGTTAGCAGATAACAACCGGATTATTGAACAAGTCCGATAATTCCCTTGAGCCTCGCGGCCCGGAGAGACACATGAACCCCCTTGCTGATGAACTCAACCAGGTTCTGGAAGGAACCATTGCAGGCCGGATGCTTTCAAATTTAGGCCGGCGTTTTTATTTTCCCAAAGGTATCATTGCCCAGTCCGCGGAAGCCAAAAAATCCGCCTACTTTGCCAACGGTACCATCGGTATGGCCTACAAGAAGGGAAAACCCCTGATTCTCTCCGCCATTGCGGACAACATGTCCGCCCTCACCCCGGAACAATCGGTCGCCTATGCCCCCACGGCCGGGGTGGAAGAAGCCCGCAAGATCTGGAAGGATCTCATTCTTCAAAAAAATCCCTCGCTTCGGAGTGAACGGATAAGCCTCCCCGTGGTAGTTGCCGGCCTTACCGCAGGGCTTTCCTGTATCGCCGACATGTTTATCAGCAAAGGCGCCACGATCCTGACAAGCGATCCCTGCTGGGATAACTACGGTCTCATCTTCAATATCCGCCGGGGAGCGGAACTCCGGGGGATCTCCTTCTTCGGTACAGGGCCGGGTCTCGATATGAAAGCCATTTCCGCGGTGGTAAAGGACGAGGCCGCCCGGACAGGGGTAGTCCGCGTCGTTCTCAACTTTCCCAATAACCCTTCAGGCTACTCTCCCACCAGGGACGAAGAGGAAGCCTTTGTCAGTCTTCTTGAGGAAACGGCGGAAGGCGGAGCGGATGTGCTGGTGATCTGTGACGACGCCTACTTCGGGCTTTTCTACGAAGAAAACATCAGCAAGGAGAGCCTCTTTGTCCGTTTTGCAGACCTCCACGAACGGATTCTGGCAGTCAAGGTAGACGGCCCCATCAAGGAGGATTATGTCTGGGGGCTCAGAATGGGTTTCCTCACTTTCGGCAGCATGGGTCTCAATCAGTTTCACTACGATGCCCTGATCAGAAAACTCATGGGGGCGATCCGGTCTTCCGTCTCCTGCGCCAACACGTCCGCACAGTATCTCATGCTTAAGGCCATGGAAGATCACCGTACTCCGGGAGAAAAGAAACAGTACCGGGAGCTGCTTCAGCGCCGCTACAGTATTGTCAAGAATGCGGTAAAATCCAGGGAAAATCACCCGGTTTTGAAGGTTCTGCCTTTCAACTCAGGCTACTTTATGTGTTTCCGCTGTACCGGAGTCGATGCGGAAAGCCTCAGACAGGAACTACTCTACAAACACGGCATAGGAACGGTCTCCCTGGGAGACAACTATCTCCGCATCGCTTTCTCCAGCATTGAGGAAGAAGATATTCCCAGGGTATACGATACGATTTACGCTATGGCGGATGAACTGGCGGAAAATAACGACGAATAGCCTACGGATTAGCTGCCGACAAGCATGCGGCCGATGTCGGAAAGTTCGGACATCTGCAGATAGAGGGGACGACGGCCTTTGGCCTCAGCCTTATCGAGTTCGGTGAGGCTTATGTAGAGTTCGTTTACGAGATCGGCAAAAAGCTGCAAGTTGGAACTGAAGTTATTCACCGCCATGTCCCGCAATACTCTGTCCGGGCCGGAGGAACCGCCTCCAAGCCGGTTCCGCAGTGTAGGCACCAGTTCCCGCCGGGCCAGGGCCACAAAGCGGGCCGCGGCGGCAACCTGCCGGTACAGCTCGTCCAGAATAAAGCCCTCATAGCGGTACTGTTCACTTTTTTCGGTAAGAACCTCAAGAAGATCCCATGACTGCTTCTCAAAGGGAAGCTGCAACAATGCGGGCCGGATGAACCGGTTAGAGATATTGGTCTTGTAATGCTCTCCCAGTTGTTCAATCAGCCTGAGGACCTGGGCATCTCGTACTTGCATCCCTTTAATCATACTCGAGCCATGCAGGATTGACAAGCGCAGAATACCATCAATAGGATGAAATATGCAAAAAAAACCGGCCGGCTTCCGTGTCTTCTTCAGTATCCTGCTTATAAGCCTTCCAGTTCTTTACTCCTGTATGCGGGAAAAAAGTACCGCCGTACTGTGGACAGATCAGAGCGATTTTGCCCTCTATTCGGAACTTTTTAATGCATCTCAAGATGAGTACAAGATAGAGATCCGTTATTTTGAATCTCCTGCCCGTGAACTGGCGTTAATGAACGGTAACAGGCAGCGTGAATACCCCGACATTGTAGCGGGAAGCTGGCTTAAAAGTACCTCTACCCGGACTCTATTCCGGCCTCTGGACTCTTTTCTCCGGAAAGAAGACATTCCACCGGAAAACTTCTATACTCCGCTTCTGGCCCTGGGAAACATTGAAGGCAAACAGTACCTTCTCCCCGTCTCCTTCAATATGCCCGCCCTGATCTTTACCAGAGAAGAGGGACAAAAACTATCCAATCCTTTCACCATTGATTTTGAAGAAGTCCGCAAGCTGGGCATAGCCTATAACCAGCAGCGGAATGGCATCTTTACCCGGATAGGTTTCTCTCCTGCCTGGGACGATGAATTTCTCTTTATTACTGCGGCTCTCTTTAACACCGGTTTCCGGGAAGCCGCCCCCCTGGCATGGGACAATGCCGCTTTGGAACGGGCAATGGTCTATGTCCGCAACTGGATTGAAGAGGTTAATTCAGGCTTCCAGACGGAAGACGATTTTGTCTTTAAATATTTTTATGAACCGTCTCACCGGCTTGTCTCGCAGGGCCGTATTCTCTTTGCCTATATGAATTCGGCAGCCATCTTCACCCTGACGCCGGAACGGCGGGGCAGTCTGGGCTTCCGCTGGATTTCCGAAAATGACACGATCCCCCTGATCGAAGGTTCCGTATACTACGGTATCCCCAAGGGAGGCAAGGCCGGAAAAGCGGCGGCAGCCTTTACCCGCTGGTTTTTCAATCAGGAAACCCAGCGGTACATGCTGGAACGCAGCCGGGACTTTAGGCTCCTGGAAACCTCCTTCGGGATTGCCGGGGGTTTTTCCGCCATGAGGCCGGTTACCGAGCAGATCTTCCCCCTTTTCTACACCGGCCTCCTCGGCCACCTGCCTCCGGAGGACTTCTTCTCGCCTCCCAACATCCTCCCCCTCAACTGGACAGGCCTTAAAGAGAAGGTAATCCTCCCCTACCTCCATGAACGGATCCGCCAGGATAACCGGGAAGACATCCGCCCTCTGGAACGCCGTATCAGTGAATGGAACAGGATTAATAGAGAATAAGATCCACCGCAAACAATACGACCCGCACGTAAAACCTTGACAGACGCCCGGCAATTCCGAATTCAAAAATAACCACGGATGAGGACAGACACGGACAAAACCTGCGGCTTCAGGTCAAAAAGCTCCTTTTTGTCCGTGAGGGTCCTGTTCGGTCTGTGGTTGAATTCGGAATTCCTGAATGATTTCAAAAAGCGCTTGACTTTTTCCGTAGTTCCATGCTATAGAATCCGTATGCCTCACTCTCCGCATAAAGCGGTTAATAGAGTATTTTTGGGGGGGGGGGGGGGGGGGGGCGGGGGGGGGGGGGCGGGGGCGGCGGGGCCCGCGGCGGCCGGGGCGGCGCGCGCCGGAGGCGGCGGGCGCCGC
>JAITLC010000054.1 GCA_031278095.1 Treponema sp. | reverse complement strand
AGATTTTGGAACAGCAACCTGGCTATTACGGAACCTCCACCGCTTCCGCCACAAACAGGGTTGTCAGGAAGGTAAATACCACCGCCTGAATAAGACCGTCAAAGAAATCAAAGTACAGGGAGAGGAACACGGGTACAATGACCGGTATGGGCAGTGCGTGTTCAATCAGCAGCATGATCACATAGCCTCCGAGAATGTTCCCGAAAAGCCGCAGACAGAGGGACAGGGGCCTGATGATGTACTCCAAAAGGTTGAAGGGAAGCATCATGGGTACCGGATTGAGCAGATTCCGCGCCCAGCCTTTAAGCCCCCGCGCCCGGAGACCGCCGAAAAACACGATGAGGATTGAAATGAGGGCCAATGCCGCAGTCAGGTTGATATCCCTGGTGGGCGGCTTGATGGCAAAGGGCGGCTCTATGCCGAAGGCCGAAATTGCCATGGGGGAAACTGCGGGAAGAATATTGGCCACAAGGAGAAAGAGAAAAACCGTCCCGATGTAGGGGCCGTATATTTTTGCCCGGTGACCGAAGCGGTCTTTTGAAAAGTTATCGAGAAATTCAATACCCAGCTCCAGAATCGCCTGAGCGCCCCTGGGTACCTCCTGTAGCTTTCGGGTAAGGACGAGGGAGGCAATAATAAGGATGCCCATAACCACCCAGGAAATAATGACGGTCTCGTTGATATCTATGGAAACAAGCTCCATGCCCAGGATATGAACAGGCCTGGAAAGGGGAATCGAGATGATGGTTTTAAACTCTTCCAGAGATTCCTTTATTTCCATAAATGTATTTCAAGTCTAATCTTTTTTGAAGAAAAAGTCATCTTTGAAGTACTTTTTCAGCAACTCTTCGGAAACCTTGTCGGAACTGCTCATACTGGTATAGGTAGCTTCAAGAAAACCCTTGGTGGTATAGAAACTCCCCAAAAGAAAAAACTCCGCTATCCGGGTAATCACATCCATGGCCTGGTACATCCGTACCGGATTCTCCGGCGCATACTCGGTCATGACGAACTGAATCACTACCTGTTGGGCCAGGTTACATGCATAGATCACTTCGGAAACAGGAAAGCCCTCCTTCATGCGCCCTTTCCCCATTTTTACAAAGAAGTCGCCCACCTCCGAGCGATCCATCCCCCGATCAAGAATACGGGCCAACAGGGGATAAAAGACGGAATCCGCCACGATCAGCGCTTCGTCACTCATCTCATTGTAATGTTTAAGCTGGGGGTTCTGACGAATTTTTTCTTTCCAGCGGAAAGCAAAATCACGGCTCCTGAGAGTAAGGGTATCAATGATATTGTGATCAATCATAACAAGAATAGTATAAAGCAATTGGAAATTTATTCCAATAGGCGGTAAAAAACGGAAAAATTTAAGCCTATTTCCGCCTCCCGTACTTTGCACTGCCCGCCCGGGAGATATCCATATCGTGGTAACCCTTGAGTCCCGAAAAGGCGTCGGCATTCCGGGCCGGTTTTTAGGGAGTGTATACCAGGGCCCCGCTTTCGGGATCCCGTTCAGGAGCGAATGGAGCATCGCAGAGTAGGAGGCTGCCTGATTCAAAAGCCTCCACGGCCAGGCCTTTTACCAGAACAAGGCCTGGCTCCCCGCAGGCATACCTCCCCCGGAAAGGGCCGGTAGGGAAACTGTCCGAAAGAATTCTGAGCCGGCACTGCTCTCCGTCTGACATGTTTTGCCCGCTGCTGCCAGCCCCGGCTCCTGTTGCCCCGTCCTGCAAGGCCCCGGCAAAGAGGAAACTCAAAGTTGCCCTGTCTTTTGGGAGTCCTGCCGCAGCGGAGAGTTTCCGCAGGGCCGCCGGCGCATCACCTGTGGCAAAGGCAAAGTGACACCATTTTGGTGTCACATGGCTCCATTTCCGGAGAGGGGTCTTTACTTCGCCGTATCCCGGCGATGTGTTCTGCCTCTTGTTTCCCGGCAGGGGACAGACCGCACTGTGAGCGCAGGGGGCAAGGGGATAACGGCCCGCCTCAAGGAATGACGTTCTGAGGGCGGCTATAAATTCCCCGGAACGAGGCACGCCGGGTTCTACAACAAGAACTCTGCCTTCCCTGTCAAGCAGCGGGGAGAGAAACCTTACCCGTTTTTTTGCCGCTTCCGGCAGGGATACTGCATGGGGTATCCCCTGAATAAGTTCATTAAACACATTCACTGCGCTTACCAATTTTGCAGGTTTGCCGTATACACGCGTTCCGTCAATGGAACCCCGGATGGTTTTGATCTTCCAGGGGCAGGAGGCATTGTTTTTATCTTTCCCGGTCAGGATGCCAAAAAATTTAAGCCCTGCCTCCAGTATTGCGGAGGTCTGGTCAATGCAGCGGAACTCCAGCGGCAGTTCACGGAGATCGGACCTTGCTATCCAGAGGGCAACGGCAAAGGTAAGGGGACCTGCTCCCAGATCCGTAACAGCGTCGCCTGCTTCAAGGTGCAGCGGCAATGCGGGAAGAAGGCGGCAAAGACGGTAGAGATTCCAGGGAAAGAAACAGCGCAGGTATGCGGAAAGAAGGCCGGGACGCCCAAGGTAGGAAGCGCTCCGTTCCCCCCGGCCCGAAGTAAGCAGGCGTGAAAGTTCCGCAACATCGGCAGGCAGTCCTGCCCTGTGGCGGCATGGAAGCGGAAAAGTTTTTTCGATCAGCGCGGGAACGCCGTCAAGAATACTGCGGATCTCTGCCGTAAGGGGCGGAAAAAGATTCACTCTTCTTCTTTTTCCCCCGGAACCGAAAAATAGAGTTCCATCAATTCGTTACGTAAATCGGAAACCAGGGCATGGAGATCCTGACTCTTTCCGGACAATTCCCGGTAGAGTTCCTCCCTGGCTCCTTCAACAGTAAACTTTCTCTCGTAGAGAAGGTACTTGAGCCGGATAAAGATCTCCACATCCCGTTCGGAGTAACAATGCCTGCCCCTGGAATCCCGTCTTGCCTGAATAAGAGGAATCTCCTGTTCCCAGTAACGAACCACATAGGGTTTTACATTGAGAAGACGGGCAACTTCTCCGACGATATAAGATTTCACCGCTTTTCCCCTGGAGTATCCCTGGCGGATGAACGGATCTCTATCTTCAGGGGGATGAGGGAAAAACCCAGATCCCGCCGCATCCGGTTTCTGAGGTATGAAACATAAGCCTCGCTCACCGCTCCCGGACGCGACACGAAGATAATAAATTCCACGGGGTTTTCCGAACTCTGTACCGCGTACTTTACCTTGAAGCGGGTTTGCGGGCCTGAAGGCGGCGGATTTTCTTCAAGCCAGCGGCCCAATGCCCGGTTAAGCTCACCGGTTTCAATATGGGTATTAAGCTGTTTATACATTTTTATTGCGGTATCAAGAAGCTTGTCCACGCCGGAGCCGTCAAAAGGGGGACTTTCATCCTGCCGGGCCCGGTTGAGCGCTCCAATCGAACTTAAAGCAACGATGGGCGCAAACTCCATCTGACCAAAGAAGAAATGAATCCTGTCACAGGCCGCCTGGAAGGTATTTTTTATCTGCGGCATGGTATCCCACTTGTTAAGCACCAGGATGATCCCCCGGCCCCTGTCATGGGCAAGGGCTGCAATCTTCTTGTCCTGATCGCTTAAGCCCTCAAGGGCGTCAATCAAAAGAAACACAATATCTGCACTATCAATGGATTTAATTGCGCGGTTCACCGAATAGTATTCAATATTTTCGCTGACTTTGCTCTTGCGTCTGATACCTGCCGTATCAAGCACCAGAAATTCCCTCCCCTTCCAGGAAAAACCGCCTTCCACCACGTCCCGTGTTGTACCGGGAATATCGCTGACAATGGAAGCAGCGCTGGCCGTCAGCCTGTTTGACAGGGTAGATTTGCCGGTATTCGGCTTGCCCAGCAGGGCAATGCGGATGGGCCTTGGGACGGAATCATCCGTCTCGAGGTTTGAAAAATCAAGACGGGAAACAATATCATTTTCAAGTTCAGTAATATTGTCGCCATGTTCTGCAGAGATCATGTGGATTTTTCCAAAACCCAGAGAAAGGACATTCCAGGCTTCGGCCGCAAGTCTTCCCCCTTCGGTCTTGTTTACCGCCACAATGAGTTTATCCTGCCGGACTCTGAGCAGTTCTATAAACTCTTCGTCTTCCGCAGTCAATTCCCCGGCCTCCAGCAGAAGTACTACCAGATCGGAACCGCTTATGGCTTCCAGAGTCCTGTCAACAACGATACTGTCAAGATTTGATCCGGGGTTCCGGGGCTCCCTGGTAAGTTTGAAGCCGCCGGTATCAATCAGCCTGACCGGCCTTCCCGCGATAAGGGCATCCGCCTCCACCGGATCCCGGGTTACTCCGGGCGTAGGATCGGTAATGGCCCGCCGCCTGCGGAGAAGCCGGTTAAAGAGTGTTGATTTCCCTACATTGGGCCTTCCGGCCAGAACCACCCGGGGGAGATTGCGGTACTTCATGGAACCTTGTTCCGTGTTCGATGTAAAGTGAATATGGTTATCATGTCAGTTTGTATTTTGCCACCCACTCATCAACAAGAACAGCGTTCTGTTGCCAGCTCTTGCCCTGCAGGGCTTCTGCAGCCAGACTGCGGCAACTTTCCATTTCGACAAGACGGATTATCCGTTTTATTTGGGGAATGGCGGAAGCTACCATGCTGAACTCATCGAGGCCCAGACCCAGCAGCAGGGCCGTTACAAAGGGATCCCCGGCCATCTCTCCACACATGGCAACCTTGATGTTTTTCTCATGGGCGGCGTTGATGATCTTTTTAAGGAAACGGAGGACTGCAGGATGCACAGGCTGCGCCAGATAGCTTACCCGCTCGTTGCCGCGGTCAATTGCCAAAGAATACTGGATCAAATCGTTTGTACCTATGGAAAAGAAGTCCGACTTTTCGGCCAGAATATCCGCGGTCATGGCTGCGGAGGGAACTTCGATCATCGTTCCCACTTCAATGTTTTCAGAATAGGCCTGTCCTTTCTTACGGCATTCCGCCTTGGCTTCCTCCAGCAAAAGCAGGGCCTGTTCCAGTTCTTCAATTCCCGAAATAAGGGGGAACATGATCTTTACAGTCCCGTACACACTGGCCCTGAGAATGGCCCGCAGCTGCGTCTTGAAAAGCTCCGGCAGAGCCAGTGAAAAACGGATGGCCCTCCAGCCCAGAAGGGGATTCTTCTCATCGGCCGTGTCATGGAAATCCTTGAGGATCTTGTCTCCCCCGATATCCACCGTCCGTATAGTAACGGGCCTGCCGTCCATGGCCTTAAGAACCCGGCTGTAGGCTTCAAACTGGATTTCTTCCTCCGCGGACTTGCCGGGAACGATAAAGAGAAATTCCGAACGGTAAAGACCTATGCCTTCGGCGCCGAATTTGCCCGCGTGTTCGGCTTCTTCGGGAATTTCGATATTGGCTTTGAGCACTACCCGGAAGCCGTCTTTTGTCTCCGCGGGAAGATCCCTCATGGCAAGGTATTCGGCGATGAGTTTCTGATCCCGTTTGACAATTTTTTTTACTTTTTCAATGACTTCCCTGTCGGGATTCACAAAGACCTTGCCCGTTCCGCCGTCTACCACCAGGGTATCGCCTGAGTTTATCTCCATCGCGGCATTGGAAAGCCCCAGCACCGCAGGAATACCGAAGGCCCGTGCCAGGATCGCCATATGGCTCGTCTTCCCCCCCAGATCCGTAACAATGCCCTTTACATGCTCCCTGCTCATGGTGAGCAATTCGGAAGGCAAAATATCATGAGCCACAAGGATCACATCCTGATCCAGTTCGTTCAGATAAACTTTTTTTATAAGAAGCAGATGAGTAAGAACCCGCCGGGATACATCGCTGATATCCACCGCCCGTTCACGGAATATGGGATCCGGAGAAGCCGTCATCTTCTGTATAAGATCGTGGGCAATATCCCAAACCACCCATTCGGCGTTTTGCAGTGTTTTTTTAAGATGGGCGGCCAACTGTTCCTGAAAATCCACATCCTCCAGCATCATAAGATGAGCTTCAAAAATGGTTGCCTGTTCCTTGCTCATCTCCTGAGTTATTTTCCCCTGAAAAGACTCCAACTCTGCGGCGGCATCGGCAATGGCTTTTGAAAGACGGGCAAGTTCATTTTCAACGCCGCTCTTCTTGATGGTATAACGGGGGATCTCCGGCATCCCATTGTCCAGATAGAGAAAGGCTTTACCGGTAATAACTCCCTGAGAAGCGGAAATTCCGTTGAGCGTTTTCATGTATATGAGAGAATACCCTAAAAGACACGCATTTGACAAGTAAGCCTGTCCGAAAAAAACTGAAGTTTTGGAACAGGCTCACCGATTACATGGATATCTATTTTACGGTATTATGGATCAGATGGTTGATATTATCGTCGGCGATGAAGATGACGCTCAGGCACCGGCGGAGGGTTCCGGTTTCCCAAGCTGTGTTACATGCGCCTATTTTGAGATAACCTGGGATAAGTCTTTTCCAAGGGCATGCAAATTCTTCGGCTTTAAAGGGCAGCATGCTCCTGTCCTGGAGGTACGGAAAACCATAGGCGAAAAAACCTGCCCTGCTTTTCTGCCGAAACATAAAAACAAGGAACCCGAATGAAGATTATTCTTGTCCAGCCGCCCTTTGTGCAGCTCAACAGCGCCTATCCTTCGATTTATTACCTTCGTTCATTCCTTGAAAAACGGGGATTAGAAGTGCTGGTACGGGATCACTCCATCGGACTTTTTGAGCGGATCTTCAGCCCCGAAGGCCTGCGGCGGATCTTCGGCGATGCGGGGGAGGTGATTTCGGAACTTGAAGACGAGGGCATACGCTGCAAGGCGGAAGAGTTTCTTTCCAGGGAGGATTATTGGGTCGGTTGCATTGAACAGCTTCTCTCTTTCCTGCGGGGCAAAAACAGGGAATGGGGCCATCTCCTTACCCTGACCAACGGTACGCTTCCCATGGGAAACCGTACCGTACAGATCCTTCTGGACAGGGATGCGGGATACTATCATCTTGACGCGGACTCAGGTCCCCGGCTTGCAAGCGCTATGCTGGAAGATCTTGTAGAATTTATTACCGCCTTTCTCGATCCCGGCTTCAATCTTGTCCGTTACTTCCAGTCTCCAAGTCCCTTGGGTTTCAGGGATTTCAGGAAGGTAAAAGAAAACCTGGAAGGCTATATTCTAAAAACCTTCTATGAACCCTGGCTTGAGGAGGAGTGGAATGCTCTCGATCAGGGTGAAGTTTCCCTCTTTCTGGGTCTCACCATTCCCTTTCCCGGTTGCCTTCCCGCTACGCTCTTCTGCGCCCATTCTGCAAGGCGGCGCTTTACAGACAGGCTTACTGTTGCAGTAGGCGGAGGGTACGTAAACACGGAACTGCGCTTCATGAAGGAACCCGATTTCTTTGACTATGCGGATTATCTCTGTTTTGACCGGGGCTATGGCTCCCTTGCGGCGGTACTCGATCGGCTTGGCGGGCAGCCAAGGGCTAACCTTAAACATTCAATCAAACGGGAAACAAAGTTTTTTGCCGCTCCCATCTACAAGACGATCTTTCGGGATGAAGGGGGAAAGCTGATAAATGGCATTGACACTGTTGCCGCCGAATATAAAAAGATTGAAGATGAAGCGGTTCCCGGCAATTTCCCCGATTATTCAGGTCTGGACTTCAGCCGCTATCTTTGTATTGTGGACAGTGAAAATCCCATGCACCGCCTCTGGTCGGACGGACGCTGGCTCAAGGTATATCTCGCCCACGGCTGCTGCTGGCATAAATGCACTTTCTGCGATACAACCCTGGATTACATTTCGTCCTATATTCCGGTGGACATTCCCAGGCTCTTTGAACATCTCTGTGAACAGGCAAAAAAAACCGGAGTAAGGGGTGTACATCTGGTGGATGAAACGGCGCCTTTCCCGGCTCTGGTGAAACTGGCCTGCCTCAACCGGGATGCGGGCCGTCCCTTGATTTTCTGGGGCAATATCCGCTTTGAAAAAAGTTTTACCCGGGATGTCGCGGCAATTCTGGCGGACGGAGGCTTAATCGGCGTTTCCGGAGGCATTGAAGTGGCCGCCGAAAAGGGACTCAAGCGGCTCTGCAAGGGTTTTACCCTGGAAGATCTGGTACAAAGCCTCGCAAGTTTCCGGGAGGCGGGAATTCTCTGCCACGGCTACCTTATCTACGGTTACTGGGATCAGGATGAACAGGAGATCCATGACTGCGCAGAAATTGTGTGGCAGCTCTTTGGGGAGAAACTTCTCGATTCGGCTTTCTGGCACAAATTTATTCTCACCCGCCATTCCAGGCTCTATGAGGAATGGAAACACAAAAAGCATCCCGCGCTAAAGGTGCTGGACGATGTTGACACTTCAGACAAGAAAAACAGAATCTTTGCGCTTAACGATCTTTCCTTTGTGGGGGAAGCGGCCTTTGACCGCTATACCGAGGCGCTGGATGGACATCTCCACGGCTGGCTTTCCGGTTTCAGCCACCGGAACATAGCGGATTACCCGGCGCATTTCTGGAAAACTTCTCCGTCGGTCAGTAAGAATCTGGTAAAGTTTTATCTACGGGAAGGAGAAGAAAAAGAAAAAGTCCTCCGCAGCACTCCGCCGGCAGACGAAAATTCAACAGAAAGACTGCTCTTCCTCGGCAGCAGGCCCTTTATTGAAGATGCCGCCGGGAACCTCTCCCTAAACTGGAACTGGCGTTTCAGGAACCACAAATTCCATGTACCGGAAAAAACAGGAAACTTCGTCTCAAGGGGGGAACCTTCGTCACGTTGTTCCCCGGTTGAGGATACCTGTTCGATTGACTTTCCAAGCTTAGCGGAAGAACTGCGGGATCTCCTTATGGAAAGCTCCAGGGGAGAAGGCATGGAAGCGGCGGCATTTTACAAAAAATTCACGGAACTTCTCCGGGAAGAAGAGGCAGGGAAGGCATGGACTCTGCTCCGGAATCACGGCCTTGCCCTTTACCGTCAATGATGTGAATATCCCGCCGGGGAAAGGCAATGCGCAGACCCGCAGATTCAATCCTGTCCTTGATATTCCGCATCTGATCCCAGTAGATGTTCCAATATACGCTGTTGTCTGCCCAGGCCCGCAGACAGATATTCACAGAACTTTCCCCCAGTGACTGTACCACAATCTGCGGCGCCGGATTTTTAAGAAAACGGTCTTCCCCGGCAACAATATCCTGCATCATCTTGAAGGCTTCATCAATGGAATCGACATAGGAAATACCCACCGAAAAATCCATCCGCCGTTTGCCGTTGCGGGTATAGTTCTTAAGGGGAACACCCCAGATACTGGAATTGGGAGCGGAAATAAAAATTCCATCCGGGGTTTCCAGTATTGTGGTAAAAAGACCTATCTCCTTTACCGTTCCCATGAAGGCGCCGAATTCAATAAAATCACCCTTGCCGTAACTGCGGAGAAACAGCAGAATGATCCCTGCAGCAATATTGCCGAGCGTGTCTTTCAGGGCCAGACCCACCGCCACCCCCGCCGCTCCCAGAATGGCAAGAAGACTCGCCGTATTAAAGCCGAAATTTTGCAGGATCATGATAAGACAGATGATGAACAGCGCATAATGCAGGATGACGCGCAGCAGGGACGCTATGGTTTCATCAAGGCGGATTCTGCTCCGTACGGCCCTGTTAATGATCTTTTTCAGCGTATGGTTTATCACCATCCCTGCTATGATGATGATAAGGGCAACCACAATCTTTTGTACCAGAAAAAAAACATCGTTACTGTAGTTTTCCCAGAAACGGCTCATCGTATCATACACGGCCAACCCCTCTTTAGCACGGCAATATGCCGCCGGTAAAACCGAACGGGACTGTCCGGAAAGTTGGTTACTTCCCACCCGCCCCTTGTATATGCTCCCCTTTCCTTGAAACGGTACGCACATACCGTATTGAGGGAACTGTCCGAACAAATTTTTCTCACCTTTTCGGACAGATCCGGACTTCTTCTGTCTGCTATTCTGACACAAATTCAGATTTTTCGCAACGGAAACGGGTACCGGTCAAATTCAGAACTTGTCCCGCCTGCGGCGATCACCCCTTAACCGCTCCGGCGGCCACGCCTTTGGTAATCTGTTTGTGGAACACAAAATAGAAAACCGCCATGGGTATCATACCGATTACCAGGGCGGAAAACTACTTGCCGTAATCGGAGGCAAGCGTCACCGAAAAACGGCTGATCCCCACGGGAATAGACTTGTCGATACCGTTGGAGGTAAGGATGTTGATCGGCATGTTGTTCCTCAGAGCCATGTAAAAATAACCCTGAGGATTGGTAAACATGAAAACATAGCTCCTGAGACCCGTAAAACCTATTTCAGGATTCCTAAAGATCCTGCCGCCGTTATAGTTGGTAAGACTCAGAATGACGAAAATACAGTAGGAAAAGCGGCCGCCGCATAATAGATGAACACTGTAGGAAGAACCAAAAGGAAATAGGTATAACGTTCTTCCTGTCCGCGGGACCGCTTCGTCACCTTATTGTCCGGCTTTCCATGCTTCCAGAGCTTTCTGTGCAGCCTGCGCAACCTGTTCCGGAATCTGGGTTCCCATACCGATGGCCTGGAGCCCATAGTTGATCGGTTCGTAGACAGGACCCACAAAGACACCGTCAATAACCGAGGTAGTAATACTATACTGCATAGCAAGATTACTACCGGCAACCTGGAGCGGTTCAAGCCTGATGGAAGCGAGGTCAATATCAGTCCTGGTGGGAGTGGTAATGTTGCCGGTTTCAAGAAGGAAACCTTGAACCTCCTTGCCGGAGAGCCATTTTACCAGCCTCCATGCGGCCTCTTCCCGGGGAGAATCCGCAGGGATGGACGCATTGATGCCCCAGCCTGTTCCCAGAATACCGGAAGTTGATTTATTGATCTTTGCGCCCTCAATGTCGGGGAATATGGTGATCTGGAAATTATTCTGCCGGTCGGGACTGATCAGGGCCTGGCCGGTGGAAAAGTCGGTGATAAAGGCGCCTATACGCCAGTCGCCGTCGATGTAATAGGCGCTCTTGTTGGCGGCAAACTGCCCGATCCCATCACCGTAACCGGTGGTAAGGGAAGACTTGGAAAGCACGCCGTCATCGTAGAGCGTCTTAATGAATTTGAGGGCATTGACAAAATCAGGATCGGTAAATTTCGCCTGTCCTGAAAGGATCTTCTTCTCCCAGTCTTCACCGCCAAAACGGCCGGCAACCATGGAAAATAAGCAGCTCTGCATGACCCAGGTATCCTGGTTTGCCATGATCACCGTTTCGCAGCCCTTGGCCCTGAGCATAGGTACCTGGGCCTTGAGTTCCGCATAGGTTTTGGCAGGACTGAGCCCCGCATCCTTGAGAACTTCGTTATTTACATAGAAGGCATGACTTGAGGTAATAGCTCTGGCCAATTCTCCCACATAGCCGCCTCCCTGTCCGCCACCGTCCAGAGCCCCGGCTACCAGCACCTTGTCAAGACCGTCTTTCCTGATAAGAGGAGTCAGATCCTTGAGCAGTTTCCTGGTATGCAGGGTAGTTGAACGGCCGGAAGGCCATGTATAGATTACATCGGGAAGCTGCCCCGCCGCCGCATAAGCTTCAACCTTGTTATGAAAGGGATCATTAAAAAGATCCTCCCGCACAATTTTGATATCCGGGTTTGCGGCGAGGAATGGCTCCCAGATGGAAGCGTCTTCTTTGGACACATTGGCGAATGTTATGTCAAAGTAGTTAAGAACCCGAAGTTCGATCTGCCCTTCGCCGGATTTCTGAGTTTTCTGACAACCGGTAAAGAGTGCTGCGCCTGCCAGAACGAAGGCAAGCGAAAGATTCGGAATTTTTTTCATATTTCCCCCATTTGAAATAGTATCCGTCCATAAAGCCGGTTACTTTATGGACAGACTCCAAATAAAAAATACATAAGGCTGCTCCAAAATCCGGTGATCCGGCAGGAGCATAATTTGGGAACAAACTCATATATTTTTATTGTATACCTTCACCGGCGCCTGTCCAGCGCCGCTTTTGTCATAGGTTTCAATTTCCGGTATTAATTTTAGGAATAACGTTGATCAGCAGATTTGTTACCTTGACGGCATTCTCTTCAAAAACTTTGGCGATCATCTCCCAACTGACCGGCTCTTCGTCAACCATCCAACTGTCATAATCGGTACACATGGTTACCGCCGCATAGGGGATACCCGCCTCATTGACCAGCACTGTTTCTGTAGCCAGTGACATGTTTATCACATCAGCACTAAAACTGCGGAACATGATGGATTCGGCCCGTGTAGAAAAGCGGGGACCTTCAATGGTAACAACAGTCCCCTTCTCATGACAGCGGTACCGAAGCTTTTGACATTCGGCAATAAGGAATTTGCGCAAGTTGCCGTCAAAGGGATGAGCCATGGCGCAGTGCACCGGTTTATGAGGTTCAAAAGATTCATAAAAAGTCATCTTCCGTTGTTTGGTAAAATCAATAAACTGATCCGGAATGACAATATCTCCCCGGCCTATCTTTTCCCGGAGGGAACCCACCGCCGAAGTCGCCAGAATATGGGTGCAGCCTGCGTTCCTGAGGGCCGTAATGTTTGCCCGGTAGTTCACCTGGCTGGGGGGAATCGTATGTTCCCTGCCGTGACGGGCAAGAATGACCACATCGGTATCCCCAATGGTTCCACACTTCAGGGGAGAAGAAGGTTCCCCGTAGATAGTCTCCACCTTTTCATCCCGGGCATTGGAAAGAATATCCGGATTGTCCAACCCGCTTCCGCCGATAACACCGATCTTTACCATGGTAAAACTCCTAAAAAAAATTCAAACTGTTCCCCCCGGAGTACAGGGCGTCTATCCCCTCTTCCGAAGCCTCGCAAATTCCCCGCTCACTTATCAGGGCCATAATATACCGGGCGGGCGTTACGTCAAAACCCCAGTTGCGCGCGGGAGTCTTGTCAGGACAAATCTGAACTGTTTCGATGCCGCCGCCTGCGGTTTTACCTCTTATAAAACGGACTTCCCCCGCATCCCGTTCTTCGATGGGAATTTCCGCAACCCCGTCCAACATTGTAAAGTCGAAAGTTGAAGAAGGCAAGGCTACATAGAAGGGAACATTGTTCTCCCTGGCCGCAAGCGCCTTCAAATAGGTGCCGATCTTGTTGGCCACATCTCCCCGGCGGGTTACCCGGTCGGCACCGGCGATCACCATGTCTACCATACCATGCTGCATCAAGTGGCCCCCGGCATTGTCGGGAATAAGGTCATGGGGAACACCCTGTTCCGCCAGCTCCCATGCGGTAAGACTTGCCCCCTGATTTCGGGGACGGGTTTCGTCCACCCAGACATGCACGGGAATGTTTCTTTCAAAAGCCGCATAGACCGGCGAGAGCGCCGAACCGTAATCGACAAAGGCAAGCCAGCCCGCATTACAGTGGGTAAGAATATTTACCGCTTCGCCGTTTTTTTTCTCTGCGATTTTTTCGATAATCCTGCATCCGTGTTCACCAATGCGTCTGCAGCACTCCGCATCACTATCGGCAATCTTCTCTGCGGTTTCCAGAGCCGTCTTCCGCTTCTCCACAAGGCTTACACCGGGAAGATCCAGGGCCCCCAGCATGACATCCACCGCCCAGGCAAGATTGCTTGCAGTAGGCCGGGTAGCCCTGAGAAGCCGGGCGGAATTTTCAATATCATCTCTGAACGTCTTCTCCCCCGCCTCATACACGGCAAGATACATCCCGTAGGCGGCAGTTGCCCCGATAAGCCCCGCTCCCCTGACATACATATCCTTTATTGCCCTGACAATATCCGCCACCGTACAGAGGTCGAGAATTTCAAACTGATGGGGAAGAACCTGCTGATTGATGATCTGTATGGCTCTTTTCCCCGCCCCTTCCTTAAGCCAAATGGTCCTGAAGTGCCTGTCATTAACCTTCATGTCTAATTCTAACACAAAGAGCAGTGGATAGATAATAGGGAATAAAGAATCCCCGTATCAAGCTCTAAACTTGACCCACGGAATCACACGAGGTACTCCCGGTAAGCCGGTAGAATATATAACTTCATCAACCCTATCCATATCGTCTTCACCCCGGAAAGCCCATCACTTGAAGCACGTTTCGGCCCTCCCGGGTAGTCTACCGCTTCTTTTATCCTGTACGGCTCCTTCACTTCTTTCCCGGCCTCACCGCACAATACAGCAATTCCCACCCCTCCAAAATAAAGGAAACAGGGTAACTCAGGCGTAAGCCGTGCCTCATAGGTCATGTTCAGTATCATTACCGCTTCTTCCAAAAACCCCGGAACAATCCTGTTCCGGGTGAGGACAAGAAACTTCGTCATTTCTACAACCTTTTTCTTATTATTTTCATTCAGGATAGAAAAATCCTGTTCCAAAGTTTCCGTCATTTCCTTGTCCCTCTCCATAAAATACCCCTCTTTTTTATGATACTCTATTATAATGCAGTATATCACACTATAAAAGAATAGTCAACGTCTTTTCCAAAAATAATCCGCTCTTTTATAAGGTTTTTCCCCTTGCCTTTATCGATTTTCCATACTACTATAGTGCTATGGACTACTCTGTTAACGATAGACTGAAAGAGGCCCGCCTTGCCCTCAACCTCTCCCAAAGAGCCTTTTCCAAGGGGATTTTCCTTAAAAGTGCGGGTTATTACGGCGATATTGAAGTTCATAGAAATGAAGTTAATGAGCGTATTATAGAGCTGGTTTCGAGTATCTACGGGGTAAATAAGGTATGGTTACGGACCGGTAAAGGACAGATGTTTGATAAAAAAGTAGACAACCGGCTTGAAGAAATGACGGTTTTATTCGACCAGTTGAACCCCCATTTTAAAGGGTATGTCCTGATGCAGATAAAACAGTTGGTAAAACTGCAAAATATCAAGGAATAATTTACAAAAAAGATTTGTCTTCCACATCAAAAGACCGCACTTTCCCGCTGTCGGAAACGGCGTCTTTGACGTAATAAAAGGTCTTTCCGTTAGGCAGGGTTCCCCTATCTGAAATTCTGCCTTTCCGTTCCTCTTCGTTTTTAGCGAAAATAACCATTGAGCCTGCGGGTATGGAGGAAGCGCCTATCCTTGTTTCAGAAAGTCGTTTTAAAACCCTTTTCATTACAAAGAATCAGGAGGGTTTTTATAAAATTTGAGGTTGAAAATGTAGTTTTCAACGACATACGGAAGGAGATAAACCTCTTATAAGATATATGATAAGTATAAGAATTTTATATAAGTATTATAGGTTTAGTAGGATAAGATATATAGATGTTTATGTGTACGTAAATATACAATTGCGATTTTTTATACGTTTTAACCAGTTTATTCCGGCCCCGCACGGATGCGGGGCATAATTCATAAATTTCTGGTTTTTATTGCGCATAACGTTCCGGCTGTATATGGCGTTAACTGGTATACCATTTGTCCGTAATTAGTTGTTGACATGATACTGTTACGGCCGGTTTTACCCTATTTCCCGGCGCGGATCCCGCTTCTTCCTGATTGCCGGTTTTAAGGCCGCGGCGGGACGCATAACAGGGGTTTAAGCCCTTTAGGTTTCTATATGGCCTTAAGGG
>JAITLC010000047.1 GCA_031278095.1 Treponema sp. | reverse complement strand
ACCACCGTACCCTGCTGGGTCTTTTCCTGGGCGGTATCGGGAATAATAATACCACCCGCCGTCTTTGCCTCATTCTTTTCCAGTTTTACCATGACACGATCTGCCAAGGGTTTGACTTTCATATATACCTCCATCAAATTATGAGAAACTGAGTATTAGGTTAGATACAATATACAAAAATTCAGCCCTCCTGGTCAAGAAAAAAATGCAAAGTAATTAGAAACGGGGAGGGAATTAATACGGCTGGGGGTGATGGGTAAATAGCATGGGTCATTTTGGCCCTGTTTTTGGCTGTTTTTTAGAAACCGGGTCATTTTGGGGCTTTTCGGAGGTAGAGGTACATCAGGCCGGGACGGGGGCTTCAAAAAACCCCGGGTAAAGCTCCGAAAAATCACGTAACTCCTTATAATACAAGGAATTAGCAAACATTATAATATACTGAAAAATAAAGCGGAAAGCAACAAAAAAATTGTCGTTTGGCATGGTTCTTGCTATTATATTAATAACTAACCATCGGAGGTGTTAAAGGATGACGAAAGCAAAGACCAGAAAAGCGGAAGGTTCCCCGGTACTGAATTCTGACGAGAACATACTGTCGCTCTATTTGAAGGAAATCAACCGGATTCCTCTTTTGACAAGGGAAGAAGAGGACAGCGCCGCGAGAAAGGCGGCGGAGGGGGACAAGGCGGCCAGGGACAAACTGGTAAACGCGAACCTTCGCTTTGTGGTCAACGTGGCTAAGAAATACCAGGGGCAGGGGCTTCCCCTCAGCGACCTGATAAGCGAAGGCAACATCGGCCTTTTAAACGCCGTGGAACGCTATGACGCGGAAAAGGGGTATCATTTTATATCCTATGCGGTGTGGTGGATACGGCAGGCCATTCTTAAGGCCATCTGCGAAAAATCCAGGATGATCCGGCTGCCTCTGAACCGGGCCAATGAACTGGTTCAGATTGAAAAGGCCAGGAAAATGGTGCAGGATCTCTACGGTACGGATGCGGAAATCAAAGAAGTCGCCAGGCTTCTTAACATGGACTCTGAACATGTGGCGGAGATCATCAACATCAGCCGGGAACTGGTTTCTCTGGAGAACCCCCTCTATGCCGATAAAGATTCTTCAATCGGGGATTTTGTGGAAGACGAGAATTACAAAGCCCCGGAGGATCACGCCGTAGAAGCCGCGCTGGAAGATGATATTGAATCCGTGCTGGACACGCTCAACAAAAAAGAGGCGGAGATCATCCGCTTCCGCTACGGGCTGGGGAACAAAGCCCCCCTCTCTTTAAAAGAGCTCGGCGACCGCTTCAACCTGACCAAAGAGAGGATACGCCAGATTGAGAAGAAGGCCCTCAAGCGGCTTCAGCACCCTTCCCGGCAAAAGCTGCTGGCAAGTTATGTCGCGTAAGCCGGTTCAGGCCGATACGTTGGAGCGGTAGCGCTCGACTTCCCAGTTGTTGATGAACCGGATCTGGTCTTCTCCCATAAAGAGGGGGCCGCCGAAACTTTCGGAATAAACCGCCACTTTGAGGGCGTCAATAAAAAGTTCCGTGGCGGTGCGGGCCGCCTTTTCCGAATTGCCCAGGCCGAAAACCCCAAGACCCTGGAAAACCACGGTCTTGGGGATGAGGCCGGTTTTTTCCAGCCGCTCTTTCCAGACTTCCTGCAACGCAACGCCTTCTTTTACAAAGAGAGGTTCACTCCCGGCATAGACGATATGATCCGGCGTAAAGGCCGAGGAGAGAGGATAAAAGGATTTCTCGTCCTGTATAAAACCGGTGATTTCAGGGTTCCTTACAAACCAGATATACCAGTGCCCCTCCCGGCTTTTTTCCGCCTGCGCGCGCAGGATTTCGCCCAGGAGTTCGGAGTTGGCGAAGCGGTTGACCATGCCGGAAGTATCGGGCTTCCGCCTGACCGCCCCGGCGATGGCAGCCATAATGCGCTTGTACAGGGATTGTATCCCCTCCGCCGAATCGGCGGCAGCAAAGACCCCGTGGTTCCGCAAAAAGATGATTTCAGGGCTCTCCCCCTTTTCGGCTTTGTACGCATCCATGGCGTCTTTCACTATTTTGGAAAGCACGTATCCCGGATTAACCGAAGGAATCCACAATGCCCGGCCGCCAAAAAGTTTCGCCGCGGCCTTTTCCCCTTCCCGTGAGCAGGTAAGGCCGTTCACCAGGGCCGGATGAAGATGCACCACATAGATAAAAGGCAAAATGGCGTGGAGCAGGGTTTCGACGCTGGGCCGCTTTTCTTCCCCCGGCGCCCGGGCCGCCATCATGTCTGCCAGTACCGCGGCTTCCCGGCTTTCGCTTTCTTCGGGGTATTGTTTCTCCCAGATCTGCCCGAGCTTTTCCCTGTCCATCTTCACAAAATCCCCGCTTCCCAAGCCGGCAAGGCTCGTACCCGAGGCTTTTATGTAGAGATAATCATCATCCTTAAAAGACGTATTGCCGCCCCCGGCGATGACATATTCGGGATCGGCGCCGTAAAACCGGGAAATTTCCGCCAGTTCTTCAAGACTCATAAGACCCTCCGTAAAATTCAGGACTTCCGTTTCCGTCGCCCCAGTTCACTCAAGTATAGCTATCTTTGCCAACTCTGTAAATAATCCGCGGTAGCTCGAAATAAAACGTCAGTTTTTTCGGGCGGGGGGGGCCTCATTCAATAGAAGCTGAGCGTATAGAAGCTTAGTGTACGGAAGAAGACTGGATATTACCGTTGAGAATACGGCTGGGGGAAAAACCGTAAACCCGCTTAAAGGCCCGGGAAAAAGAATTGGCATTTGAAAAACCACAGAGAGCGGCAGTTTCCGTGACTGTATGTCCGGTAGTTGAGAGAATTTCACAGGCCCTGCTCAGACGAAGGTTTTCAACATACACAAGGAAGGTCTGGCCCGAAACCTTTTTGACCAGTTTCTGAATCGAAGGCGCGGAAATTTTAAAGCGGTCCGATACCATTGTAATGTAGAGTTCAGAATCGTAGAGATGTTCGTTTATAAAATCAAGTACTGACCGGTCGAATTTTGTTATTTCCCGTTCCCTGTGGACCCTTAATAATTCATCAATTTTCCTGAAATATTCCGGCAGCACGCGGTCAAAGTAAACATTCTGATTACCAATGTTATAACCGGGGAATTCCAAATCCGCAAGAATGTCAGGGAATTTCTTTTTAAGTTTTTCGTGCATATCCTCAAGCAGGTTGGCAATGAGACCTGAAATCTGGGGATCTTCCGGTTCCGGAAGGGCGGAAGCGGTTTCCTGTAGTATAGTACAGGCCGCGGCGTCATTCCCGCTTTCCAGGGCTTCCTGGATCTTGTCTACCATCCCCATCCGGAGGATCTGGGTTTCATGTTTGATTATGTGAAGGGAATTCTCCAACTCTTTGTCAGCCAGGGAGATTCTTTCTCCTATATCGTTAAACATCTGCCTGAAACTCTTGAAAGGACTCAGACTCAATTTCTTTTTGAACCGTTCGTACTCCGGCCGGATTATCCTGGTGGAGTCAAGAGTATCCAGGAAAGACTGCATAGGCTTGGTACTTTGCCATGCGAACATCAGGGAAAGAAAAATTGTAACAATCGCGGTGAGTACCGTAAAAAACAGGATCAGGTTCCTGACAGGCCGCATTTTCTGTTTTATCAGATTATCCGGGACGGATATTTCAAACTGAATATGGTATTATGTTTTTGTTTACCCTTACCATGTTCTTTAACGGGGGCATAATACCTGCTTATCTTCTCATCCGCAGCCTGGGTATGCTCAATACCCCGTGGGCTTTGATCGTTCCCGGCGCTATCGGGGTATACAATTTAATCATCGCGAAAACTTTTATTCAGTCCGGTATCCCGGCGGAGCTTCTGGACGCGGCAAGGATCGACGGCTGCAGCGACACCGGATACTACCTGAAAATAGTGCTGCCCCTGTCAAAGGCTATAATCGCCGTACTGGTGCTGTTCTACGGAGTGGGTCACTGGAACGCCTATTTTAACGCGATGATCTATCTCAATGACAAATCCCTGTATCCCCTGACAATAATATTGAGGGAGATACTCCTGGCAAGCCAGATAGATCCGGCAACGGTGTCGGATCC
>JAITLC010000035.1 GCA_031278095.1 Treponema sp. | reverse complement strand
ATGTCGGCAATCACATCCGTAGGCTTGAAGCCTTTTTCAAGGGCAAGGGCATAGAGAAACGGTTTCATGCTGCTGCCGCTCTGGTTCAGGGCCAGTACGCCGTCTATCTGTCCTGCATGTTCTTTATTACCGTAATCGGCGCTGCCCACCCATGCCAGGATTTCGCCTGAAGCATTGTCAAGCACAATGGCGGCCCCATTGTTGAGCCTTTGGCTGTAGTAACGCTGTACATTCCTGGCTATCAGGCTTTCAATGTGTTTTTGCAGAGACAGATCTATGGAAAGACGGAGATCCCCTCTGCGGGGATAGAAGGCTTCGTTCTGTATATGGCGGATCAGGTGAGGCGTCTCCAGAGGATAATTGAAACGCTTAACCCTGCCTGAGGCAAACCTGAAGTCTTCGGCGCTTACCGCAGCCGCCAGAGGATCTGCGGAAGGGGAGAGGCTATAGCGTTTCTGTAGATTTTCTGCCGTCTGTACACAGGCTTGCCATTGATTGTGGGGGTTGTAGGCCGCAGGCCTCCTGGGAATGACCGCAAGACAGAAGATCTCCGCAGGGGAGAGTCTTTGGAGATCCGATGCAAAAAAGTTCCGTGCAGCGGAAGCCGCTCCTTCGGTCTGAAAGCCGAAAGGCAGGGAATTGAGGTACAGTTCGAGGATCTCATCCTTGGAAAGCCGGGCTTCAAGCCGCACGGCATTAAGAGCTTCGGCAAGTTTCCGGATGTAGCCTGAGGAACGGCCTTGGGCTGTTTCCGGAGCGTCCGCTCTTATAAGGCGGGCAAGCTGCATGGTGATGGTGGAAGCTCCGCTTACAAGCCGTTTTTGTCTGAAGTTAAGCCATGCCGCCCTGAACATTGCAGGAACATCTATACCGAAGTGCCGGTAAAAGCGGGCGTCTTCCGAAAAAATAAAAACAGACCGGAGGATCTGCGGCATTTCTTCCAGGGGGCAGTATTCCCGGCGGAGTCCGTCCTCAAGGCTCGTGATCTGCAGGAGTTCGCCTCCGCGATCATAAATACGGATGCTGCAGGGACGTTCCTGAAACCGTTTCAGCTCCGGGTAGGGGGAGTAACGGGCAAGAAGCCAGAGAAGGAGCACGAAGCCCGGCAGTATTACTGCGGCCAGACCCGCACGCCTGCGAAGATACTGCAGTCCTGGAGAGAGTTTACTCAATGGTGTAGAGCAGACCCTGGCTGCGGCCAAAGATTTCGCCCTCATACATACATTCCGCCTGTACCGGCGGAGTGGGGTAGACTCCCCGCCTTGGAGCCCTGAAGAGGAACTCTACCGTGCTTTCACCTTTGGCAAAGCTGTCCCAGAAATACTGTATCTCGTTGTCCAGAATAACCTTATTGGAAAGCCATGCGCCCCGTCTCCCCTCAAAACCCCTTTCACTGTCTTTTAATTCTTCCTGATGCGGGGTACTTACCATTCCCGGATCGAGGATCTCCGCCCCCGATGGAATGGGTATCCGCAAGGCTACATAGCTTCTGTCGCGGCTGCTGGAGAGCCTTACTCTGCCCCGGTAGGTTTTACCCGATTCAAGGGCAGTGCCGTTTATCTCCTCCCCCGCAAGGTTCCGGATACTCATGAAGACCCCGAACCCCTCATCCCGGAAACTTTGCAGCTCCGGCGGCAGGGCATAGCTTAAAGACGCCGAGTAGTAGAGGTTTCCCGTTCCCCTTCTTTCAAATTCCAGGGGGATAAGGGTGTCCCGCTGCAGAGAATTGAGGGGAGAAGTCCTGAAATCGAAGAGTCCGCTTTTCGGAAGGGCGGCGAGGCCCCTGAAGGCGGCCGACAGAAGTTCCGCGCCTCCGATTCGGGATGAGGCTTCAAGATCGGTAGAGGCAAGGTTTTCGCTGCGGATAAGGGCGTCAACTGCCGAAAGGACACGTACCGTTACCGCGGTGCTCTCCCAGTAAGCGGCGGAACGCTTGCGTTCCAGAAGGCTGTGAAGCAGACGGGTATTGATAGTGTCTCCCGGATACAGTTGGGAGAAAAATTCCAGGCTCAGGGCCAACTGCTCTATCGAACCGCCGTAGTACCGGTGCCGGTAACGATCCAGGGGATCGGTTATGTCTACTCCACGACCGGTAAGGCGCATCAGGTTCCGGATGCGTTCGGCGGTCTTTTGGGCATCGTTTTTGCGGCCCAGATGGAGGTACGAGAGACCTGTAAATGAAAGGACTGAAACATCTACATTATCCCTGGTAAGGAGTTCCGCAAGCTTGGCAGGATCGACGCTTCTTCCAAGCAGGGAAAGTACATACATACCGTAGGAGTCCAAGTATGATACATAGTAGTATGAATCATCTCCCTGACTGAACCGGTAGAGATTCTGTTCGATATATTTGCCAAGATCGTCGATTCTCAGGGCCGCAGGAACATTATAGCCCTTTATCTTTGCCAGCGCCAGAATATGCGCAATCCTGATGCTTACATAGAGATCTGCTCTTGAACCGCTGGGCCAGTAGGGGAATCCGCCGCCGGGAAGCTGGACATTGACCCAGTGTTTCAATTCCGCTTCGACTGCGGCTCCGGGATCCGCAACTTCACTGTTAAGTTTGAATATATCCAGGTATTCGCCGAATATAACAAGGGGGAGCAGCGCCGCGCTCCGCTGTTCCATACAGCCATAGGGATAACGGAACACATATTTTACCGCTTCCCCAAGAAGACTCAGGCGGGTTGCGTCAAGGCTCAGGGAAAGGGAGCCCGCACCGTTATCGGCAAAGCCGGGAATTACGATGAGTTCCCGTGAGGAAGTTTGGCCGGAAACCGGATTTCCGTTTTCGTCCGTTCCCGAAACTACACCTATGCTGGTTACCGTTTCCCTGACATAGGGATGCTCTATCCGGATTTCGTTTACCAGTTTTTCGTTGAGAATTTCGCTTTTTATGCTGAATTCAAGGGCTACGGTTCCCTCTTTTTGTGCGGCAAGATCAAAATAAACAACCGCGTTTTCGCCGCTTTGAACAGTAATGGTATGTTCATTCTTGCCGTCGACAAAGGCTTCTCCGGGAACCTTGATCCGGCCCGAAGGATTGTTTAATTCCTGCCGTGGAGGAGTTATGCCAAGCGATACGGAGATCTTGTGGGCCTTTCCGTCAAGATTGCTGATCAGGACTCCTGCTTCCGCGGTATCCCGTTCCCGCAGACGGCGGGGCAATACTTCCCGGACATTGATTCTGTTCTGGGAGGCAATCTCATTTTCCTTGATGGCAAAGAGATCTCCCATCACGCCGAAAACCGTTAAACGATAGGTGGTAAGCGTGTCGGGCAGTTTGAAGCTGAAGCGTACTGTACCGTCCTTGCCGGTTAGAAGCATCGGCTCAAAGACCGCAGTGGGATTAAAGTCCTTCCTCTCCTCCAGTTTACCTTCATCGCCTCCTGTAAGATTCCTGACATTGTAAGTAACAGGATCCATAAGCCAGGAACGGGAATCCCCTCCCCGTACCGAAAGGGGGAAACGTTCTTCATCATAGAAATAATTTATCGGATCGGGTACATGGTAGTTGATAAGATCCAGCACTCCCCGGTCTACCGCCATCAGCGTAAGTTCCGCATTGGCCAGAGCTTTGCCGCCCCTTTCGGCTTTCAGCGTCAGATTTACTTCTTCACCCGGACGGTAGCTTTTCTTGTCGCTTTCCACCTTTACGGTAAAGGCCTTGATCCGCTTGTTGACAAAGACCTTTGTAATGCCGAAGTAACCCTTCGGTTTATCCAGATCGGGACTGCCGTAGCCGTGGCCGGGAGGGCCTCCCCGTACCGAATAGGAGGATATTGAAACATAGACCACAGGTATATAATTTGCGGCAATTGGAATTTCAAAAGTGGAAACGGGCTCCGTAAACCGGCGGACTTCTTCGGTAAAGATCCCCTCCCTTTCCACGGTAATCAGATACCAGCCTGAAGGAATTACGCTTTGCAGCATTACTGTTGCCGTTTCTCCGGGATCGTAGAGGTTCCTGTCGGGAATGAGGCGCAGTTCCGCAGCGTTATTGCGATCCCAGTAGCCTCCGCCGGAACCTGTGACATAGAAACTGCTTTCCGTTATGATCTGCCGGCCTTCCCTGTCCCGGGAAGATATGCGAATGGTATAGTACCCCGCCCCGGAAGGCTTTACACTGAAACTGCCTTTCTCTTCAAGGTTCAGCTTTCTGCTGTCCTCTGTTACAAGATTCCGTATGTACTGATCGTATACATAGCCTCCCACTCCCTGCTGTTGAACCCGGTTCCAGTCCTCGCGGATGAGTTCCAAATTCATCTTTCCCGCATCTTCCCCGCTTGCAAGGTAGAGATTCTTTCCGGCTCTCTCTCCGGAAGGGGTCAGGGCAATGTAGTCAAAAGAAACCTCTTCTCCCTTTCCGGCAAAGCCTGCCTTTCCGGCCCGGGCAAGGCCGAGATAAAAGGAAGCGGGATGCACTATCACCGACTGTCCTGCGGAGATCATCTGGCCTGAAATATCGGTAACACTGGCCTCCACCGAGTACCGGTAGGGGGAGCCTGTCTGAGTTTGTCCCTCTGTTTTTGTTTTGAGCCGGGCAGTCCCGTCCGCGCCTAGAACGCCCTGCGCGCAATCAATGTTTCTCTGACCGTCGTAGACATTGAGGGGGCCGAAACTATAGGAGCTTGCAGCCGCGCCTTCCGGTCTGTAGCGAACCGATTGGCGGTACCAGCAGCTTTCCCAGGAGGAACCGGTAAGGCTTCCTCCGGAAAGGTAGGAGGCCGAAAGACTTACGGAGATGTCCTCCCCGGCGATCACCTGGACTTCCGGCCTGCCGATCGAAGCCTGAAATTTAAGCCGTTCAAAGAAGGCAACCTGTACCGGGTGGCTTGCCGTAATGCTTGAATTACCGGAACCGCCGCTGCGGCGGTATACCAGACGGTAGGAGCCGGGCCTGAGTTCATCGGGCAGAACAATTTTTCCATAGAAGCCGCCTGAACCGGAAACTTCCCCCTGAATGGTAGAAACAGTGTTACTCTTGTAGGAATCTTCTTCAAGGGTCACCGTGTATGAACCCTGATAGATCGTGTACATTCCCAGTACCAGACTCCGGTCAACTCCCCGGAAGGACAATTCTTCACCGGGTTTGTAGATCCCCCGGTCGGAAAAAAGAAAGGTAACGGCCTTGACTTCTTCGGCCCGCTGGGGAGAAGAGGCATAGACACCGAATGCCCAGAGGTTATGGGAGGATGCGTCAAAAACGGCCATATCCCCGTCTTTTTCCGCCAGGACATAGGGAGGTTCATGGGAGTATTCTCCGATGGTACTATTTCTGAGCAGTCCTGTTTCAAGCGGGATCACGGCAAGACCTGAACTGTCCGTAAGGGCATTGCCGAAGTCTTCCATTTCCGGCATGCCGGCATGGCCGGCTTCCAGAAGCGACGGAGAGAGAAGCCGTACCCTTGCGCCTTCAACCGGTTCCCCTGTTGAAAGTTTCGACACCAGTACTGTTGCCTTGTTAAAACCGTAACGCGCCGTAATGCCCAGATCCGTTACCTGGATACTGGTTTTGTTTTCCCGCCGGTAAATCATAAATTCTTCGGAATTCTTGCGCTTTTGATCGCTAAGGAGGGCTATATCCGCATTGAAGGACACAAAACCTTTCCCCTGTTCGTTGAGGTACGGCGAAAGGTCGATCTCTTCAAAGTAACGGTAGTTTTTTTCTCCCGGCTCCAGGTAAAAACGCAACGGTTCGGCTGTCTGGGAAAAGGGGTTATTCTGTTTACCGAGTTCATACCAGCCCCCCGGCGCAATGTTCTTGTACTCAAAGAGAAAACGGGGCTTGAATTGGGCTTCCAGCATCCTGTGGCTGCCGTCCCATGTGAGAAATCTGACTTCTCCTGCCGGAGGCGGCTCATCGGGAACCCTGATCTCACCGGTATAGGCCCTGCCAAGCTTTCTGCCGTACATGTCTTCCATTTCGGCGTCTATGGTGATATTGAAAATATCACCGTAACCGACAGGAAGATTGTATACACGGAGCATCCCGCCTTCAATTTCAAGATTATCCTTTTCGTCGAAGGGAATATTTCTGCCGTCCTTGAATGCCGTATGGATGCGTCCATTGACACTATCCCTGTTGAGGGGACAACTGAAGTATATCTCAAGAAGATTGAGATACTTTCCGTAACCCGGCTGCCTTTCTGTGTAGCTTACCGTAAAAGGCTGCGGAGTCCTGAAACAGTACACCTGATCCTCCGGAGAGCCGAGTGTTGCATTAAAGGATTTGGCGCCGGCCTTGAGCGTAATTGACACTTCCGTGGCAAACTCAACTTCACCGGTCAATATTGCTTTTAGTTTTCCCTCGTCCTCCTGGCTGAGCGTAAAGTCTTTTGTTCCACCTGCGGCGGTTTTGATCTCAAGATATGGTGAAATATCCCCAATGCGCACAGGATAGTTAAAAACAAGGATGATCTCTTTGGCCGCTTCGGGAGGAACGGCGTTTTTCGCAAAGTAGAACCCGGTTTTCTTACGGTACTCTTCGCCGATAATGAACTCTTTGATACCCAGGGTTTCCGTTTCGAATTTAAAGATCCGTTCCCCGCTTATTTTCTGTCCGAAGAGGGACTGGGCACTGGCGGAAACAGTGATTGTGTACTGCTGCTGGCTCTGACAGGGTTCCTCTCCTTCAAAACTGAGAAAGCTTGTCCCGTACCAGCGGAAACTGCCTTTTAGGGGAGGGTCTATGCTCATGACAGGAGAGGTATTGGTTTTCTCTCCCAGGCCGGCAAGCGGAACCATGGGAGAGGAAAACATGACGTATACGGAGGGTCTCTGCACGGCCGCCGAAAATTTACCCCTGGGCCCCCAGTCAATGACGCTGAGGGCCTCATTCTCCGTATCCTCAGGCATTGAAGCGAGCAGGGCCCTTTCCTGAGCTTCCTCAATTTCCCGCTTCAGCGCGGTTTCCTTTTGAGGATCGAAGTACGAGGTTTGGTAAGCGGCAAGCCTGCGGAGGCCGGGAATAACGGAAGCTCTTTTTCCCGTACCCGAAGAGGCTGCTCCCTGCATGAGATCCTCTGCGCTTAGAGTTTCCGCAAAGGATTCCGGCTCCCCGTACTGAAGACGGTAATCCAGGGTAAAAGCCCGTTCCGCTTCTTCGGCAGTGGCATATTCAAGACCGCTGTCCGCAAAGACAGCAGGCGAAACCGAGTAGTCGTATTCTTCACCGTTCTGCCGGATGGAATCCCGGGAAACATTTTTCTGCCCGGAACACGCGACGATAATACCGGCGGCAAGAACACAGAAGAATACAGTGAAAAGACGGAAGTGATACGTCATGATTCTATAATAGATGAGTCTGTTCCAGGATGTCAAATCTCGGGACAACAGCCTTATGGAACCGCCGATTCGATGACGCCAGGCAACGTTTCCCAAGACCTTGTTCCGAAACCAGCCGGAGTCTATTGCAGGGAAACGAATCATGTTATAAAATACTAAGAGGCGTTGCCTCAACATTTTTGTTAGGAGAAAATAATGGAACTGAAAGATTCCCGGACCTGGAAAAATTTGCAGACCGCCTTTGCAGGCGAATCTCAGGCTCATACCAAGTATCTCTACTATGCCTCAAAGGCGGAGAAAGACGGTTATGTGCAGATCGCGGCTATTTTCCGGGAAACCGCCGGAAATGAAAAGGAACACGCCAAACTCTGGTTCAAATACCTCCATGGCGATGAGGTTCCGGCAACTACGGTAAACCTCAAGGATGCCGCCTCCGGGGAGCACTATGAGTGGACCGACATGTATGAGGACTTTGCCAAGACCGCCAGAGAAGAAGGTTTTGCCCAGATTGCCGCCCAGATGGAGGGAGTTGCAAAGATTGAAAAAGAGCATGAGGAACGCTACCTGAAGCTTCTCTCCAATATCGAAGGCGGCCTTGTGTTCTCCCGGGACGGGGATCAGGTCTGGCAGTGCGGCAACTGCGGCCACATCGTTATCGGAAAAAAGGCCCCTGAACTCTGTCCGGTTTGCAGGCACCCCAAGGCTTACTTCCAGATCCGCGCCCAGAACTATTAAAAAAAACCGGCGCGGTTTCCGGGCGCAGTTTTGGAACCGCCGCCGGCTGCGGCAGGACAGTTGTCATGATTCCCCATTAACGCTACTATCAATCATGAGTAATGCAGGTTTTTCCCGGCAAGAAGCCTGGGAGCTTTTACGCACATACAACAAGGAAGTTTTTCATCTCCAGCATGCACTGACCGTAGAGGGAGTGATGAAGTGGTATGCCGGGGAGATGGGCTTTGTCTCCGAAGAAGAATTCTGGGGAAACGTGGGGCTTCTCCACGACATTGATTTTGAAGAGTTTCCGCAGGAGCATTGTCTCAAGGCGCCGGAACTGCTCCGTTCAGGCGGCGCCTGTGAAGAACTGATCCACGCGGTGATAAGCCATGGTTACGGGCTTACCGCGGTGGATGCCAAACCGGAACACCTTATGGAAAAGATCCTTTTTGCCTCCGATGAATTGACCGGTCTTATCTGGGCCTGCGCCGTTATCCGGCCTTCAAAGAGCACCATGGATCTGGAACTTAAATCGGTAAAGAAAAAATTCAAAACCCCTGCCTTTGCCGCAGGCTGTTCCCGTGAAGTGATAACGCAGGGAGCCGCTCTTCTCGGCTGGGAACTTGATACCCTGATCGAAAAAACCATTCTGGCGATGAGGAGCTGTGAGAGGGCGGTCAACGCTTCCATCGCATCCCTGTGAACAGTAAAGCTGTCATTGCCATGTCAGGCGGGGTGGACAGTTCTGTTGCCGCTTCCCTCATGCTGGATTCAGGCTACGAATGTATCGGAGTTACGCTTAAACTCTACTCAGGCGGTTCTCGCTGCTGTTCGCTGGAAGATATAAACGATGCCCGGCAGGTAGCCTGGCGTCTGGACATTCCCCATTATGTTCTCAACTTTACCGGAGAATTTGAAACAAACGTGATCCGTCCTTTTGTGGAAACCTATATGCGCGGCGAAACGCCTAATCCCTGCATTGACTGCAACCGTTTCATCAAATGGAAAGCCCTGCTTCAACGGGCGGCACAACTGGGTTTTGACAGACTTGTTACAGGACACTATGCGCAAATTGAAAGGGATACTGTTTCGGGCCGCTTCCTTCTAAAAAAAGCGGAAGATCTTCAAAAAGATCAGAGCTATGTGCTCTATATGCTCATCCAGGATGAACTGCAGCGGACACTTTTTCCCCTGGGGGCTATGAACAAGGCCCGTGTCCGTTCCATTGCGGAAGAAAAGAATTTTATCACCGCAAAAAAAAACGACAGCCAGGATATCTGTTTTGTCCCTTCCGGAGACTACGGCGCCTTCATCGAAACCCGGATCGGAAAGCCTCTGGAAGAGGGGGAGATCGTCAACATGCAGGGGAAGGTAATCGGCCGGCACCGGGGTCTTGCCCGCTATACCCTTGGGCAGCGCCGCGGCCTTGCGGTGGCCTGTAACGAGCCGGTGTATGTTGCCGCAAAATCGATCCGGAATAACTCGGTAACACTGGGGCCCGAAACCAGCCTCTATTCAAAGTCCCTCACGATTAGGGACATCAATCTTATCCCCTTTGAACGTATTGAAAAACCCGTGCGTGTAAAGGTGAAAACACGTTATCTGCAAAAGGAACAGGGGGCCACGGCGGAACAATGCGGCCCGGACGAGATCAGGATCGACTTTGATGAAGCGCAGCGGGCAATTACCCCGGGACAGGCAGCGGTAATGTACGACGGCAGCTACGTAGTGGGCGGTGGAACGATCTGCTCTACTATCCCGGCACGATAGAGGGAAATAACGTTTGCAAAAGGTTAAGCCGGTCAACATTCGCTGTTTCCTTTTTTACGTTTTCCTCTGAAAAAGTTGTAAGCCAATCTTAGAATCGGGGTATTAGATCCCGCTGCGAATAAATTTTCTCTCAAGCGAAGATACCTTTTGCCGCCCTGGCGCTTACGCAAAGACCGGTTTCCCCCCTGGATACAAAGGCCGCGCCGGTAAATCCCGCGTCCGTAAGGTATTTGCGATACTCCGATTCGGAGTAGACCTTGAGATCCAGCGAGGTGATCCAATGCTGATACTGGCGGGACATTTCGCCTTCTTCGGGTTTGTTCAGCTCGTTACAGATAAAAAAGAGGCCCCCCGGTTTCAGCACCCTCAGGATTTCCCGAAGATCGTTGGCAAAATCCGGCCAGAAATAGATCGTCTCAAAGGCCGTAACAGTATCAAAGCTGTTGTCCGGCCAGGGGTTTTCCGACACGCTGCCCAGCCGTATCTCCGACCGGCCTCTCCGGACAGCCTTCCGGTTTAGCCGCCTGGTTTTTTCCACACTGACTTCCGAATAATCAAGACCGCAGACTTTGCCTTCTATCGCGCGTTTCAGCATCCGCGCCACATTTATCCCGCCTCCGCAGCCGATGTCCAGAATATGATCCCCCGGGCGGATGGAAAGATGGCTAAGCCCCCACCGGGAATTGGCGGTGTGCCCTATATTCATACTCGTTACGAAAATTTTCCCGCTCCATCCCCGGGGCTTACGGGAGTTTTGGTAAAAACGGTTAAACATACTCTTCCTCCATAAATAAGCGTTCCCGCCGAATCCTGTAAGAATCCTGCGGGTATTTTCCCTCCTTACTCCCACAACTCCCTGACACAAGCGGGGACTTCCCCTGCAAACTCCGTGTCCGCGGCGATACGCCCCTCCGCCAGAACCATAGCCCTGGTACAGACGGCAAGAAGCAATTCATAATCGTGGGTAATAATGAAGACAATCTTTCCCTGCCGGCTAAGGTCTTCCATGACGGCAGCGACCCGCCGCATGTTCCGGTAGTCCAGTCCGCTGCTGGGCTCGTCAAAGATCAGAACCTCCGCGTCGTGAACCAGAGCCGTGCCGATAGCGGTTCGCTGTTTCTGTCCTCCCGAAAGGCTCATGGGATGCCGTTCCCGGTACGGGTTAAGGTCCAGGCTTTCCATAACCGCCTCCGCCTTGGCCGGGGAAGGCCGGGAGGCTTTATCTTTGGAAAGGTACAGTTCATGCTCGACGCTGTCGGTAAACAACTGGTAACTTGATTCCTGCATCACCAGATAGAATAGGCCCGGACGCTTTGACGGGGAAAGGGCCTTCCCATCAAGGCCGATTTCTCCCGCCGATTCCCGGTGGAGCCCGCAGAGTACCCTGGCCAGGGTGGATTTTCCCGCGCCGTTCTTTCCCATGATCCCGATAATCTCCCCCGGCGCGGCTTCAAAGGAAAGGCCTTTAAGAACGGCGTTTCCCCGCCGGTAGCCCGCTTCCAGGCCGGAGACCCGGAGCGCCGGCGGAGCGGCCGGCGGGATGGATCGCCGGGGGAGAAGCCCCTCCAGAGATCGGGAACGAAGCCCCAGGGAAACCCGTTCCTCCCCGGAAAGGACCGTAAATTCGCATATATCCCATTCATGGGTAATGATCCCTTTTTTGAGATACACAGCCCGGTCAATCAAACCGTCAAGGTAGTACAGCCGGTGCTCGGCAATAACAATAGTCTTACCCGCCTTTTTCAGCGTAAAAAGCAGGCCGGCCAACTCCCGGCAGGCCCGGGCGTCAAGATTCGAGGAAGGCTCGTCCAGCACAAATATCTCCGGCCCCAGGGCATAGACGGAGGCAATAGCCACAAGCTGTTTTTCCCCGCCAGAAAGGGCGAAGATGTCCCGGTTCAGGAGTTGCGGAATTCCCAGAGCCGCCGCAGCCCCATTCACCCGTTCCCGTATCTCCGCCTGAGGAAGACCGGCGTTCTCGCAGCCAAAGGCAATCTCACCGGTGGTATCAAGGTTGAAGAACTGACTCCGGGGATTTTGAAACACCGAAGCCACCAGACGGGCCAGCCCACTGGTTCCGGCAAGGGCCGTGTCCTTACCCGCAACCCGGACAAACCCGTCAAAGGTTCCTTCGTAGAAATGGGGAATAAGGCCGTTGATAAGCCGGGTAACCGTGGTCTTGCCGCAGCCGCTTTCCCCGCAGAGCAACACACATTCACCTTTTTCGATGCGAAGATTCAAAACCCCCAGCCCCTGAGTCCCGAAACTCCCCGAATCAGAGACTGCGTCCCCTTCACCGTAACGGTAGGAACGAACCGCTATTTCGACCATGTTATTTCAATGGAGGCCAATTCGCCTCCAGAACCGCCGCCACCGAAAAGGCGGCAAAAACGGCGGAGGATACCGCGTCTCCCGCGCGGAATTTAAGTTCCCGCAGGGATGTGCGCCGGCCTTCACGCTCTATCCCCCTTGTCACCGCCGCGACGGAAAGTTCCTCCGCAATATTCGCGCAGCGGAATATCAGGGGGACCAGTATAGATTCCAGCAGGGTAAGGGGCCGGCCCAGGATATTTTTCAAATTCAGCCGGATGCCCCGCAGCTTCATGGCGTCCCGGATACAGAGGAATTCCTCTTTCACGGTAGGAAAGAACCGCAGGGTAACGGCAAAGGGGATAGTGATACTCCTGGGCATACGGATTTTTTGAAGAGCGGAAACAAGATCGCCCACCCTGGTGGTGGCAATCAGGCCGGCGGCAAACATAACCATAGGCATGAACCTTCGCCAGCAGATCGTGAGCATAGAAATAAAAGTGAAAAAGAACCCCGGCCTGTGACCGCAGAGATAGAACAGACCCGACATAAGGCCGTAGACAAGCATCCCCCGCAGGGCCTGCTTATATGCCCCCATTAAAAGGAGAAGGCCCGCGATAAGGATCACACAGGCCAGTTCGGTATAAAAACCCGGAGAGACGAATATCACCAGGTTGATAAGGATCAGGATAAAGAGTTTGGTACGGGGATCCAGGGAAAGGCCCCGCCTCACAGAATCCCCGCCTTCTCAAAGTGCTTGCGGAGCAGCAGCCTGCCGATAAAAGCGCCAATAAGGGCGCAGGCCACGGCTACGCCAAAGGAAGCGATAAGCAGGGGCCCATGGGTAAAATCAAGTACCATCTGAATGAACTCCGCAGACATTCCCATCTGAGTCCGGCTGGTCACAAAGGCATCGCGAAAAATGACCATCGGAGTATAGCCGTCTAAAGTAAAACCCAGAATCATGACGACATAGCCGGCGGCGTTCCACCAAAAGTTCTTGTATCCGCCCCGGCCGGCGAGAAAATCCGCCCCCAGGCCGAAGACCGCCCCAAAAACAAGGCAGGGCCAGAAATGGCCGGCGAGGAACATAAAAGCGCCGACCAAAAAACTCATAATCGTCACCGCCCCGAATTTTCTCACCTTCACCGCCACATAAAGAAAAAAAGTCCCGGACACCAGGGCGCAGACGCTGGTAATGAACATGACAAGAATCCCCAGACCGCTTAAGAGCATGGCAAATGCAAAGTCCACGACGATAAACAGTGCCGTAAAGATACCGACAGTGATAAGATCCTTGGCTCTAAGGCCTTTTTTAATGTCCCCCATAGGGTTCCTCCTTCAAACGGCATAACGCCGCGATTGAAATAAATTTGTTATATAAAACTAACTATTATGTTATACTCCTAAAACATTTTGACTGTCAAGCGGAATTTGTAACGTCAGTACTTTTTTTGCGGGCTTTATGCGCAAAGCGCAACAAACTGCTAGTCTTTAAGCCCCAGCGCCCATTCCTTTACCGAGGAGCGCAAATTTTCCGCCTCCTGTTTTTCCGCTCTTATAAAATCCTTTGTACTTACTATCTCATTTTCTGCAAGACGGCTCTTGAAGGTTTCCAGAGCCTTGCCCATGCCGCCCATGTGGCAGCAGAAGAGGGCGAGTCTCTTTTTTGCCGGGAATGCCGCCTGTGCGAGAAAACTCATCATGGGCGGGGCGGGGCTGCCGGCCCAGACCGGCGCACCAAGGATCAGAAGATCATACGCTGCAAGATCAGCCGTCAAAGGCTTTAACGGAGGCTTCTTGCGGGCAAACACCATCCTCCCGCCCCAGACAAATTTGGACAGTCCCTTGCGTTTTTTGGAATCAATCGTCTCAATGGAAAACAGATCTGCTCCCAGTTCTTCCTTGAGTATCTCTGCAACAAGCCGGCAATTCCCGTCCAGGGAATAATAGATAACCGCTGTCTTCATATAAACCCCTTCATTGTGATAGTATAGATAGTATGCCACACTCTTCAGATTTTAACAAACCTCTCCTGCGTATCTTTGCATCCTATTACCTCCCCCACTGGAAACTCTTTGCGGCGGACATGCTCTGCGCGTTCCTGATAGCGGCCAGCGATCTCGCCTTTCCCATGATGACCAAATATACCATCGATAAACTGCTTCCCGGACGGCTTTATGCTTTCTTCTTTGTCATGGCCGGCCTCATGGTTATCCTCTACCTCTTTCGCATGGGCTTTACCTATTTTGTTACCTATTGGGGTCATACCGTGGGGGCCTACATCGAGGCGGATATGCGCCGGGATCTTTTTAACCACCTTCAATGCCTCTCCTTTTCATTTTATGACAACAACCGTACCGGGCAGATCATGAGCCGCGTCACCAACGATCTCTTTGAAGTGACCGAGCTTTCCCATCACGGTCCTGAAGACGTTTTTATTTCCCTTCTTACACTCACCGGCGCCTTTATTCTGGTTTTCTTTATCCGCTGGGAGATGGCCCTCATGCTCCTCATAGTCGTGCCCCTCATGGCCCTTATTACCCTGTATTCCCGGAGTAACATGATGAAGGCCTCCCGGCGGGTCAAGGAGAGAACCGCCGAGATAAATGCTTCCCTTGAATCCAGCATTTCCGGCGCAAGGGTAGCCAAGGCATTTACCAATGAAGATTTTGAAACAAGCAAATTCCACGGCGGAAACGAAAACTTCAAGAGCGCAAAGAAAAACTATTACAAAACCATGGCGGTTTTCAATTCCAGAATAGAGTTTATGGTTCACTTTCTCGTTGTGCTTGTCATCGCCCTGGGCGGCTTCCTTATCATGCGGCAGCGTATGACGCTTTCCGAACTTATCACCTGCAACCTCTTTGTGACAGCCTTTCTGCAGCCTGTCAGGCGGCTCCAGAATTTTGTGGAACAGTTTAGTACCGGCATGGCCGGCTTCGGCCGTTTTGTGGAAATCATGCGGATAGAACCTGACATAATCGATTCTCCTGACGCGCAAGTTTTGACATGTGTAAAAGGCGATATCGAATACCGCGATGTAACGTTTGCCTACAACAACAACATTACTGTTCTTGAGCATGTAAACCTGAAGATTCCCGCCGATTCAACCTGCGCCCTGGTCGGGCCTTCCGGAGGCGGCAAGACAACCCTCTGCCACCTGCTTCCCCGTTTCTACGAGATCCGGCAGGGCTCAATTCTTATCGACGGCAAGGATATCCGTTCCCTGACTCTGGACAGTCTCAGGCGGAACATTGGAATTGTACAGCAGGATGTGTTTCTCTTTGCCGGAAGCATACGGGAGAACATTGCATACGGGAGAATCGACGCTTCGGAAGAGGAGATCGTGGAAGCTGCAAGACGGGCCGAGATTCACGAGGATATCATCAGATTTCCTGAAGGCTACGACACGGCGGTAGGCGAGAGGGGACTAAAACTTTCGGGAGGCCAGAAACAGCGTGTGAGCATAGCCAGAATCTTTCTCAAGAATCCGTCCGTATTGATCCTTGACGAAGCTACCAGCGCCCTGGACAGCGCCACGGAACTCAAGATTCAGCATGCGCTGGAAGAACTGTCAAAAGGCCGGACTACTCTGGTAATTGCCCACCGGCTCTCCACGATCCGCGGCGCAAACCGCATCGTGGTGATCGATGACACCGGCATCCGGGAGGAAGGAACCCATGAATCCCTCCTTGCCGGAGGAGGACTCTACGGGGAACTCTACAATTCACAGTTCAGGTTTATGGAGAACGCATCTCTGCAGAAGACAGTGCCCGTACAGGAAATATAGAAATCCTGTTATTTTTAACAGGAGCCGCTTTCAAAATTAAAGTTTTAAAACAACATCACATGTTAAAAATAACATGACAGTAATACTGCAAATTTTCTTGACATTTCACTGTAAGCCCCTTAGTATGTGTATCAGTGTTGGAGGATGATCATGAACTTTTTTTTTAATGGCGCCGGGAAAACTGAACTTTTGGACAGCTTGGCAAAGACAAAGATGCAGCGTAACCTGAAATACCTATTAAGCCTCAAGAACGATAATCTGCTTCTCCCCTTTTATTACGAGGCGGGTTTCATCAATTGGACAGTAAAAAAGACCGATGTTCACTGGGGCTGGGATTCGATTTTCAGCCAGATCCGGGGAACTTTTACCGGGCATTGGCTTTCCGCGGCGGCAAGGCTTTCGGTGCAAACCGGCAATAAAGAACTATTGGAAAAGGCCGGCTTTCTGGTCAGTGAAATTGCCCGCTGCCAGAAAGAAAACGGCGGTCGCTGGGCTTTCCCCATACCCGAAAAATATCTCTACTGGTTAAAGAAGGGGAAACGCATTTGGGCGCCCCAATATGTCTGCCATAAGGTTATGATGGGACTGTTCGATATGTACAGCATCTGCGGCAATGAGACGGCCCTCACCGTGCTCAATGGATGCGGCGACTGGTTTCATGATTTTACTGATGATATATCCAGGGAAACCATGGATGAGATGATGGACTTTGAAGAAACAGGAGGCATACTTGAAATTTGGGCGGATCTTTACGGGTTGACAGGAGAGCAAAAATATCTGGATCTGATTCACCGTTATGAGCGTCCCCGTCTCTATGAACCCTTGTTGGCCGGAAGGGACGTGCTTACCAACATGCACGCCAACAGTTCCATTCCTGAGATACTGGGCGCCGCCCGCGCCTATGAGGTCACCGGGGAACAGCGTTACCGGGATATAGCCGAGGCCTATTGGAAGAATGCCGTGGATAACCGGGGCATGTTTGTTACCGGCGGACAGACCGACGGAGAAATCTGGACACCCCCGTTTAAGCAGTCGGCCCGTCTTTCGGACATGAATCAGGAACACTGTGTGGTGTATCACATGATGCGGTTGAGCCGGTATCTCTACCGCTGGACAGGGGAACCAAAATATGCCGATTACTGGGAGCGTAACCTCTATAATGGTATTTTTGCCCAGGGATACTGGGAGGAAGACAAACATTCAACCTGTAACGAAGATAATCCCAAGCCCCATGGGCATCTGGTGTATTATCTTCCCCTCATGGCGGGCGGGAAGAAAGTCTGGGGCAGTGAAACAGATCATTTCTGGTGCTGCCATTGTACCCTGGTTCAGGCCAATGCAAATGTTTATGAATCGGTCTTTTTCCGCCGGGAAAACAACATCATCGTTTCCCAGTATATTAATGCCGAATTGAAAACAGAAATAGACGGCGCCGAAGTCGTCATCCGCCAGGAGGAAAATCTTCTGGCAGGTGAAATGTTCAGAATACTTCCCGTGGCGGGAGAGTATCATAACCGGCCTTCCTGCTGGGCCTTTACCTATAAAATAAAGGGAAGCGGTAAGAACTTTGCACTGAACTTCCGCAGTCCTTTCTGGCTTTCCGGTAAAGCCCTCATAAAGATCAACGGCGAAGAAATCCAATACAAAGAGGAAAAAGGTTTTCTGAAGGTAGAACGTGTCTGGAATGAAGATACGCTTGAACTCATGCTGCCCAAAAAACTTAAAGCCTGGCCTCTGCCCGACCGCCCGGATCAGGCAGCCTTTCTTGACGGCCCCGTCGCCCTGGCAGGATTATGTTCCGAGGAGAGGACCCTCTATGGAGACATTGACAATCCCGAAACGTTCTTTACTCCTGATGCCGAACGCAAATGGGTAAGATGGCAGCCGAACTGGCGGACGGTGAATCAGCCCGTGAACATCAAATTTGTTCCCATTTATACAATAGGATACGAACCTTATACCGTATATTTTCCCGTAAAGAAGGCATAGAGAGGAAAGTCCGGAAGGACGGCGGCTTTTCGGACAGCCTTTTTCATTTTTCAACGCCTTTATTTACCAGGCCCGCCACAAAGTATTGCTGGCAGAAGTAATACAGGATAAGGCAGGGAAGCGCGGTGATAAGAGCGGCGCACATCTGCACCGGAATACCTGTCTGCATTTCCCGGGAATCAGTAAGATACATAAGAGCCAATGCCGAAGTTCTGTTGGCTTCTTTTGTAATGTATATTAAAGGGCCAAAGAAATCATTCCAATGAAACATAAATATATAGATGGCCGACGAGGCAAGGGCGGCTTTTGAAAGCGGAATATATATATTCCAAAAAATTCTAAACCGGCTGCAGCCGTCTATTTTTGCCGCTTCACCCAATTCTGTAGGAATAGTCAGGAAGAACTGCCTTAAAAGAAAAATCTGAAACGCATCAGCAAAAATTGACGATATCCAGAGAGGAGTCATGGTACCATAGAGGCCAAGGGTCTTAAAAAGAATAAAACGCGGATAAAAGATAACTTCTTTGGGAAGCATCATGGTTGCCAGTACGAGAATAAACAACTGGTTCTTGTATTTCCATTTCTGGGCAGCAAAGGCATAAGCTACGAGGGTACAGGAACCCAGGTAACCTATCAAATTCACGGAGGTAAGCCATACGGAATTGACAATGTACTTTTGAAATTTAAAGTCAAAAAAGAGACGTTTGAAATTATTCAAGGTAGGCTCTTTTGGTATCCATTGAATGGGCAGTAAAAAAACAGCCCCTGGCTTTTTAATTGCCGTAGACACAAGCCAAAAAAAAGGCAGCAAAAATATAAAAGAAAAGAACAATAATACAAGATAGATAATCACCTTACGTACCGGATCATTTATTTCACCCGGACGGCACGACAGAATTTTACTTTTCATTGCGCCTGATCCCCTTCGGCGCTTCCGTAATAAATATGGCCCCCGGTAGCTTTAAGAACTATAGTAGTGATAATGAAAATTATAACAAAGAGTATCCATGCCTGCGCACAGGCTTCACCCATTTTTCTCCATGTAAAGGCATTTTTATAAATATAGAAGGCATAAAAATGCGTTGCATTATTCGGCCCGCCATTGGTCATGACAAAGGCTTGGGTAAAAGTTTGCAGGGCCCCTATGATTCCGGTAAGCAGGGTGAAGAGGAGAACCGGACTGATGCCCGGTATCGTAATTGAAAAAAGACGTACAAAGAAATTTGCCCCGTCAATATGTGATGCCTCATAGAGTTCCGTTGGTATGCTTTGGAGCCCGGCCAGATAGAGAACCATGTTGCCGCCTATTCCCCATAACGACATGATAATCAGGGAAGGCAAAGCCCAATTCTGATCAAATATCCAATCAGGCCCTACAATTCCTATGGCCCGCAGCATGCTGTTGAGAATCCCAAAATCGGGATTGTATATCCATTTCCAGAGGAGGGATATTACAACCCCCGATACAATAGCCGGTAAATACGTTATGGTACGGAAAACCTTCATGCCCTTTAAATTATTATTGAGGACCATGGCAAAGAATATTGACAGTATTATGATCAGGGGAACAGAGAAAAAGGCATAGGTCAGCGTTACTTTGACCGATTTGAAAAACAGGGGATCGGTAAAGATCGTTTTGAAGTTGTTGAGACCTATCCATACCGGTGGAGTCAGAATATTCCATTTGGTAAGACTTATGAAAAGCGAAGCCCCCATGGGAACAAGCGTCAATCCCAAAAAGCCGATAATCCAGGGCGAAGCAAACGCAAAGAAAGCGAATGTATCCGCCCTTTTGATTTTTCCTCTATTGTCCATTGTCAATTTGACTCTGCAAACAGCCTTTCGAGATCCGCCTGTATCAGCCTGGCACACTCGCCGGGTGTTATGTTGTTGGATATGAGGTTTTCTATATGGGGATTAATACCCTTTTCCATCATTTCCTGCCAATTAGTCAGGTTGGCATAGCCGTTGGTGGCATAGGAAATGGAAGATACTCTCAACCCATGATGTTCAGGGAAACCGGGACCGTTCAGATTTTCAGGCAGGGAGGCGATTTCCTGGTTGATTACCGTGATAAGACCCAGGCCCGAAAGAATCATTTGACCTTCATCTTCCTGGAAGAATCTGGCAAAGGCATAAGCCAAATCAGGATTTTTGCTGAAAGCGTTAACCGCATAACCTGCAAAGAGGGCGCCGGTTCTCCGCTCCCTGCCTTGATGGAAGGGTAGATTTGCCATATCCCATTTGAATTCGGTGATATGCCGGCGTCCTACCGGGGACCAGGAGCCCGCAACATCCATGGCTATGGTACCGGAATCAAAATTCACCCCTTCGGAAACATACGAGGGTGCGACTTTATGAACCCACACGGCATCCTGAATAAAAGTCAGGGCTTCAACGGTCCGGGGACTGTTGAAAACGACCTTCGCCGGATTTTCCATGCTGTCAAAGATATTGCCGCCGAAACTATAGATAAACGGAAAGAGATCCTGCGGATTGGTGGTAAATGCCGTCGCATAGCGCTTTTCGTTTCCTTCCTTATCGTTGGAAAGCTTCTTTGCCGCTTCAAGCCAGGTATCCCAGGTCCAGGTATCATCCGGATAGGATACTCCGGCGGCGTCAAAAAGGTTCTTATTATAATAGAGAAGGTACGTATCATGCCCGTTTATGGTGGCTACCGGCGCGTTCTTATATTGGAAGGAACCATACATATTCTGGGCGAATTTCGGATTACTATAAAATTCTCTGTCGGCTTCAAATTCGGCGCTCAAGTCTTTTACAAGACCCTGGCTTGCCCATCCGGTGAAATAATGGGGATGACCATAGATGACATCCGGTGCATTGCCGCCCAGGAACATGGTGTCAATCTTGGCGATATAATCGGCAGGGATATACTCAAGATTGACCTTGGTACCGGGGTTTTTTGCCTCAAAGGCTTTAATAATCTCCTCGTTTACCGCTTTTTCATCCGCGGAACCCCAGGTGGAAAAGGTGATTGAACCTTTCAGCGTTTTTTCGGCTCCGGCATTTTCTGCCGCCGCGTCTTCCTTTTTACTGCAGGAAAGGGTCAGGAGCGGAACTGCGAGAACCAGAGAAACAACGGCAAGAATTCTCCACCGTTTCCGAATGTTGGTTTTTCGTTCTGAAAACATACAAACTCCTTATATCTTATAAATACGATGTATTTAATATACTATAGTCCGAAGAAAAACATTTCAATAGGAACTGTTCCAAAACTTCGGTTTTCGGAGCAACCTCAAATTCCTTGAATGTTATAAATAACATTTTCACAATAAATAACATACCATAGTCTTTCCTGCCTGTCAATGGATTTTTTTAAAATTCCTTGACATTCATGCTTATAAAGAGCATGATACAAATAACAGAATTGTGTTTTATAACCATACCGTATCAGGAGGTTCAGAATGAAGAAATTTTTGAATAATTCGTCTGATATTATGGACGAAACCATGGCGGGCTATGCCCTGTCCAACCGGAAGAGACTCTGTCTGCCTCCGGAAACCCACAACATGATGCGGAAAAAGGCAAAGGAAAAAGGAAAGGTTAAGCTTGTGGCGGGTAATGGGGGAGGGCACGAACCCGGACTCATGGGCTGGGTAGGATTTGGCATGTATGATCTTGACTGTCTGGGTGATATTTTTACCGCGCAGGCGGGAAGAATTTTTTTTGAAGCCATTAAGTCGATAAACGACGGCAGCCCCATACTTCTTACCATTGCCAATCATGCGGGAGATGTTACCAACGGGAATTTGGCCTTTTCCCTCTGCAAAAAAGAATCCATGGAAATTGAAAAGGTCTTGTTCTACGATGACATAGCCTCCGCCCCAAAGGGGCAGGAGGAAGAGCGGCGGGGTATGGCAGGCATGATGTTTCCCATTAAGTGTGCGGGAGCCATGGCGGAAGAGGGGGCGTCTCTGTCCGAATGTGTAAGGGTATTTGAAAAAGCCAGGGATAATGTCCGTACCATAGCCCTTACCCTGGGATCCTGTACCCATCCGGCAACGGGATTCCAAATGACGGAGACTCCCGCGGACAAGGTAGGTCTCGGAGCCGGGGTACACGGTGAAAGCGGAACCCTGGAAACTCCCTTTGCCTCAAGCAGGGAATTGGCCAGGGCTGCTTCCGGCATGTTGATAGAAGATAAACCCTTTAAGACAGGGGATGAGGTCTGTGTTCTGGTAAACGGTATGGGCTCTACCTCCATGATGGAACTGTCAATTTTTTACCGGGATGTATATGCGTATCTGGAAGACAGAGGAATTAAAGTTTATGATGGAACGGCAGGGAACTATATCACTACCCAGGAAATGGCAGGGCTTTCTCTTTCATTCATGAAACTGGATGAAGAACTTAAAAGATGCTGGGATGCTCTCTGTAGCACTCCCGCATATACCAACTGTTGACCGGCAGGAAAAATATAAGGATTCATAAGCGTATGAGTAATGATCGTTTGTTGGCCATCGTCTCCAAGATGTACTACATTGATAAAGTAAAGCAGAATGAGATTGCCAAACGCTTCAATATTTCTTCAATGATGGTATCGAGAATCCTTAAGGAAGCGGAAACCTGCGGGATAGTAAACTTTCATGTAAAGATGCCATGGCAGGTCGATATGGATCTGAGTACGACCATGAGGAAGAAATATGGCCTGGAAGATAGTTATGTTTTTGAAATTCCCGAAGACAATGAACTTTCATTGAGACTCGGTTCTTATATGGCCGATTATTTTACCCAAATTTTGCCGAAGAAAAATGCCATAGTGGGGCTTTCCTGGGGAAATACAATCTCAAAATTTATGCAGGCCTTGCCGTATATGCAGGTGGAAAATTGCAGCCTGGTTCAATTGACAGGTTCCTTTGCCAGCGTTAATTCCATGCTGTCTTCCACCGATGTCATCAACGGCGCTTCAAAGAAGCTTGACGGACATATCTATGTATTGAACGCTCCCCTTTATGCCGCATCGAAATACATGCGGGATAATTTACTGAGCGACCCTGTTAACAAGCTTATCATGCAGATGGCGGAAAAATCGGATATAAATATTATCGGGGTAAGCGATCTGAGTGTACATGCCAGCACCTTTAAATCGGGGGTTATTACCCCGGAAGATTACGATGAACTGCAGTCCTTAAAATCAATAGGGGATCTTGCGGGAACCTTTTTGGATTCCGGTGGAAATCCGCTTAAATGGAGCAAGAGTAATCTGAATACCGGGGTACCCCTGCAGCGCATCAGTAATGCCCATTATGTCATTTGCGTAGCCGGGGAAATGCGAAAGGCAGAAATACTAAAAAAAATCTGTGGAAAAAAATATTTTAATGTTTTGTTAACTACCAAAGAACTGGCAAAAGAACTGGTTTAGGTATGAATTGTGACAAGGACATACACATGGACATAGGATCGATGCTGGTCCTGGTATGTAAACGGCTTATTGAAAATGAAGAGCTGCTTTGCAAACTGGACAGCCGGGTAGGAGACGGAGATCACGGTCTCACCATAAGCAGGGGCTTCGGAGCCGTTAAAGGGAAAATAGAGGAGACGGCCTCCGGTAGCGCGGCGGATTTTTTTGTATTGACAGGAGAAACCCTTCAGGATGTCATGGGCGGGGCAATCGGGCCTGTTCTCGGAAGCCTCTTTACCGCCATGGGAGAGTCCCCGGCATGCGCCGGAGAAATTGATACCGGCAAGATGTCCGTCATGCTGAGGGAGGGGCTTGAAAGCGTCAAGCGTACAGGCGGCGTGAAGCCGGGAGATCGTACTCTTGTTGATGCCCTTGAGCCTGCGGTAATTGCCCTTGAAGGAGAAGCCGCATTGGAAACGCCCCTTCCCCAGGCAATGGTACGCGCTGCAGAGGCGGCAAAAAACGGGGCCATGGACACAAAAAATATGATTGCAAAAAAGGGAAGAGCTAAATTTCTCCGGGAAAAGTCCCTGGGCTATCAGGATGCCGGAGCAACTTCTCTGTCCATCATCTTTTCGGCCATGTCGGAATTCTTCTTGTCGAGTAACAAGGCAGGCAGTTTATGCCGTTAGTAAGTCTTTCAAGCATCCTTAAAGACGCCCGGAAAAAAAGGTACGGCGTTGGTATGTTTGATGTTCACAATCTGGAAATGACCAATGCGGTAATAGAAGCGGCGGAAGAGGAGAAGAGTCCGGTTATTCTGGCTCTGGCCGAGGTACATGCGGGAACGGTAAAAGCTCTGGAGGATATAGCCAACATCATAGTATATGCGGGGAAACGATCTTCCGTACCGGTATGCGTCCACTTTGATCACGGCATGGGTTTTGAAAATATAATCAGGGTAATACATTTGGGATTTTCTTCGGTGATGTTCGATGGTTCTATCCTTCCGTATCAGGAAAACATAGCACGAACCGCCGAAATTACCCGGATAGCGGCAATATTCGGGGTGTCTGTGGAGGGTGAACTCGGGCATGTAGGCGGAACCGAAGGCGGCGGCAGCGACGGGGGCATGGTATACACGGAGCCGGCTGAAGCGGCTGACTTTGTCGAAAAAACTAAAGTTGATGCCCTTGCGGTTTCGATTGGTACGGCCCATGGGGTGTATACTGCAGCGCCGAAACTCGATCTTCCGCGTTTGCGGGAAATCGCCGCCAGGGTATCTGTGCCGCTGGTGCTGCACGGCGGTTCGGGACTTTCCGATTTGGATTTCCGTAACTGTATCCAGGCAGGGGCGGTAAAGATCAACATCTACACCGATTTGGTGCGGGCCGCCATGGAACGCATACAGTGCGAAGTAGCTGCGCCATATTCACCGTTCTGCCAAAACAAAAACAGACACGAACCGGCGGATAACAGGGAGTTGGCCGAACAGATAGCGGCAATTTTAATACCTCTGTTTTCCGGCAAAAAGACTGCGCTTAAGTATCCGGATCTGATGCGTTTTTCCACTGAGGAGGTTAAAGCCTCGGTACAAGATAAAATGAAACTCTTTGGGTCCTCGGGCAGGGCCTGAATCGGAGCAGTTATGGCAGCAGGTTTTTTGGAAGTTCAGGGATTTACAGCGGTATTGTGCACTATAGATTCGATGTGTAAAACAGCGGCAATCAGACTCCTGGCTGTGGATGCCAACAATACTGCCGATGACAGTAAGGCGGCGGTGCCGGTCGTAGTACAGATCAGGTTTGAAGGCGGCGTTGCCGATGTTGACGCTGCGCTACAGGCCGGTAATGACGCGGCGCGAAAGATCCTTCCTCCCGAAGCCCTGCTGGTTCACCGTATTCCATCCGGCAGTTCCCGGCTTGCCCCTCTTCTCAAAACCGGGAAACTTCCTCCGGCAAAAGCCGCCGTTCCGGACCGGAAGCTGCCTGCGGCCCTGGGTGTATTTGGATGTGCAGTTTTTCCCGAACGCGGTATTCGCCCTTGATAATATGCTTAACCACGGAATGGTAGAATTAATATCGATAAAAAAGTATCTGGGCGGCAGAATTGTTACCCTGATCGTCGGCGGTTCATCATCGGATGCAAAGGCGGCGGTTGACGCCGCACGGGAACAATTCTCAGGCTGTTCGGCGTTAAAAAACAGTGCGGTTATAACGAATCCCCACCGGGAATTGTTCCGGGTTTTGGGTTGAACCGGGGATTAACAGGGAGAAATACATGCAGAATTATACGAGGGTAGTACATATATCCGATTTTGAGGCCCGAAAGACGATCATAGAAACAGGTATATCCATGTGCAATAAAAATTTTGCCCCCTCAGGCAGCGGGAGAATTTCCCTTCGGGTATCCCCGTCGGAAATATGGACAACCAGGGAGGGCCTCTCCATGGGAAGGCTTTCCCATACCGATATAATAAAACACAGTCTCCTCAACCGGCTTCAGGCCCGGGCGCCTTCACCCGGTACGGATGCCCATCTCAGGATCTTTGCCGAGAATCCGGGGATCAACGCGGTCATCCATGCCCATCCTCCGGCGCTTACCGCCTTTGCCGTCAAGGGGAAATCCCTGGAATCACCGGAATTGAGCGCCCTGTTCGGCGGCGCTCCGCTGCTTTGTTCCTCCTCTCCGGATGCCGCCGCTCCGTATTGAAAATCCCATGGCGCCGTATTGCTTGCAGGTTTTGGCTTGGTTACCTGGGGATCGGAACTGCAGGAGGCTTATTTCAGGCTGGAATCCCTGAAGCATCACGCACTGATTCTACTGTACTCAGGCTATATTTCCGGAGAAGAAAAGCCGGCTCCTCCGCCGGCCGGAGAGAAAACCGTTGCGGCATTGCAGCCTGCAAGTATTCCCGTATCCGAAACCGGTCCGTCTTTTCCGTCCATTTCATCCCCGGGAAACGGCTGCGGTTATATTCCCCCGGCCTGTATCTGCCCTGCCGGCAGCGGCTCCGGAACATCAAAGATTTCGGATCAAGCAGGGGCAGGAAGGACCAAAGAAGAAATTATTAATGAGGTAGTACAAAACGTTATTGCCCGTTTTGCCGCGGTACGGTAAGGAGCGGGAGAAAATATGGATATAACACAGCGGGATCTGGAATTAATTATACGCAAGGTACTTGACGGAATCAGCTAAAACGATCAGAGCGGCGGCTCCCGGCAGATCCCGGCGGGAAATACCGGAGTGCGGGGTGTTTTTGATGATGCCGGGGAAGCCCTGGCAGCGGGCGCCGTGTCTCAACAGATCTATATGCGGGATTACAACATCAGGGAACGGGAGGCCCTGCTTTCGGCGCTTAGGGGTGATTTAACAGGGCATATTGAGGAACTTGCAAGATCCGTGTACGAGGAGACCGGTATCGGCGTGTACGAAGACAAGATACTGAAGCATCAGTTGGTCATATCAGGTACGCCCGGAACAGAAGTTTTACAGACCGAGGCCGTATCGGGCAGCGACGGGCTTTCCCTGACGGATTATGCGCCGTTCGGTTTGATTGGGGCGGTAACCCCTGTAACCAATCCGACTGAAACCATTATCAATAATGCAATTTCCATGCTTGCCGGGGGAAACGCGGTAGTTTTTAATGTCCACCCCTCCGCGGTGAAATCCCCGGCTCTGGTAATCGGCCTGATCCATGACACGCTGAAAAAAACCGGCGCCCCCGAAAATCTTGTAACCATGATAGCGAAACCGACCATGGAAACCCTCAAGACGATTATGTCATCCCCCCTTGTCAAGCTTTTACTTGGTACCGGTGGAATGGCAATGGTATAATCCCTGTTAAGTTCAGGCAAAAAAACCGTAGGCGCCGGATCCGGAAATCCGCCGGTGATCGTCGATGAAACCGCCGATATTCCCTTTGCCGCAGAGCAGATATACTACGGCGCATCTTTCGATAACAATTTGCTTTGTATTGCCGAAAAAGAAGTTTTCGTTCTTGAGGGTATACTCAATGAACTGATACGGGAACTGCAAAAAAACGGAGCCTTTCTCCTGGACCCGAAAGAAACGGAACGGGTAACAGAACTGGTATTGAAACGGGACAGTGGCGGGGGATACCACCCGAAAAAGGAATGGATCGGCAAGGATGCTGCGGCTATCCTGGCGGCGGCGGGAATTTCCGGCGCCGGGGGGAAACTGATTATCGCTCGAACCGGTATGGATCATCCTCTGGTCATGACCGAACAGATGCTTCCGGTTCTGCCCATAGCCGGCTGCGCTTCCTTTGAACAGGCTGTCGAAGCCGCATGCCGTGCCGAAGGGGGAAAGCGGCATACCGCTTCCATTTTCAGCCGCGATATCGACAGGATTACAATGTTTAGAAAAAAAATTGAAACAACCGTCTTTGTGGCAAATAATTATACCCTCGCGGGGGTTGGTTTTGGCGGGGAAGGTTTTGCCGCCATGACCATTGCCGGGCCGACGAGGGAGGGTATTACCAGCGCCCTTACCTTTACCCGGCGGGGGGGGGTGCTGGCAAAAGGCGCCCTGCGCCTGGTGTGAGGTAACCATGGCCGGGGCGCGGCGGGGTCTCTTCGGGGATGGCTATGTTCTTGGGGAGTTGAAACCTATTTCACAGCCGGGACAATTTGCGGCACGGGAACAGGTTACGCTCATAGGTCCAAACGGACGGTAGTTTGAAAGAGTTCGTATCATCGGGCCTGAACGGGAGGAAACCCAGATTGAACTGGCCCGAACCGATGCGATTTTTTTTGGGTTTGTCGCCTCCTGTGCGGATGTCGGGAGATTTGCGGAACACTCCGGGGATAACTCTCGCGGTCAATGACCGGAACTTGCACGCCGTACGGGGAGTGATCATCGCCGCCAGGCATATTCATATGAAGGAGGCTGACGCCGCTGTCTGGGATCTGAAGGACGGAGAGATTATTTCGATCCATGTGGAGGGAGAAAAGGGCGGGCTTATGGAAAATGTACATGTTGTAGTGAACAGCCGCTGTGCGCCGGATTTCC
>JAITLC010000131.1 GCA_031278095.1 Treponema sp. | reverse complement strand
GGGGCGACGTTGACTTCCCGGCCATTGAAAAAGTGGCCGGCTGGATAACTCCCGTACCCGGCGGCGTCGGCCCCATGACTATCGCCATGCTGATGCGTAACGTGGTTGAGGCGGCGGAGGGATCCCGAGAGTACGGCGTAATTGCCGTTCCCACGGGGTGCATGTTATTTAGGGACAAGCCCTAAGTCTGCGGATATCATTATGAACAAGACCCTCTAAGCGGATTCGTATCTGGATCTGTAATTCGGTCATTTGAGCCGGAGCCGAAACCTGGCCGGATCCGGCTCAAGGCAGTATTCCTAAAGCTGAAATTTTGAAACAGCTTCATTCCTAAATCTATGGTGTATAACAAGCTATTACTACTTTTTAGCAAATATGTTAAAGATAATAGTCCGTAATGGCATTATACTGTTTTAATCTTTTATAAGAGGAGTATAATGTATGAGTGATAATTCTGCGGTTTTTAATGAAATTTCTGAACTTTTGCAAAAAGGGAAGGCCAAAGATATTGTGGCTGCAGTTCAAAAGGCACTTGAAGCCGGTATTCCTGCACCGGATATTTTGGAAAAGGGGCTTATATCGGGTATGAATATAATCGGCGGGAAGTTTAAACGGGGTGAAGTCTTTGTTCCCGAAGTACTTGTCGCTGCACGGGCCATGAATAACGCGTCGGCTACCCTTAAGCCGGCATTGATCAAGGCGGGAGTAGAACCGGTTGGCAAGGCGATTATCTGTACGGTTAAGGGTGACCTTCACGATATCGGAAAGAACCTGGTAAAGATGATGGTAGAAGGCAAGGGTATTGAGGTGGAAGACCTCGGGGTGGACTGCAATGAAGATAAAATTGTGGAAGCGGTACGAACCAGCGGCGCAAAAGTAGTGTGTCTTTCCGCTCTGCTGACTACCACCATGATGGCCCAAAAAGATGTTATCGAAGCCATTAAAAACGCCGGACTTAGGGATTCGGTAAAGATCATGGTCGGAGGCGCTCCGGTAACCCAAAGTTTTGCCGATGAAATCGGCGCCGACGCGTATACGCCGGATGCAGCTTCCGCTGCGGAAGTTTGCAGGGCTTTCTATAATTAGAGTCTATCCATAAATAGACACATTATGGATAGACCACCTTAAAAAGATCTGTCCGCAAAGTAACCGACTTTGTGGACAGACGCTAAATAGTGTCTGTCGAGCCGGTTTCAAAATCCGGTTGGTTTCGGAACAAGCTCAGATCTTTGTGTGTTGCCGGTATAGATATTCTTTTTCACAGAGACGGCGAAATACCGAAGGAGTGATGCCGGTTTCTTTTTTAAAAACTTTGGTGAAGTAATTGTAATCGATGATACCCACTGCTTCGGCAATTTCCGAAATAAGTTTCATATCAGATTCGAGAAACTTTTTGGCTTTTTCAACCCTGAAGGAACGAATCAGTTCGTTCACCGTTACATTCAAATCACTCTTGATGGTCTTGCAGAGGGTGGTTTTGCCGACAGAGAATTTGCAGGCTATCAGATCCAGCGATAAATTCTTGTCCAGATTCTCGGAAATATACGTTTTAACCCGGCTTGAAAGCGGTTCCTTCTGAATGCGGAAATAGTTATCCAGCCAGACATAGGCTGCCAGGGACTGAAGGATCTTGGCGCAGGATCGGGCCTCATCCATCCTGAGGATCGTTAGCTCCGACCAGGTCGCCCTAAGTTCGTCCGGGGAAATACCGGTACCGGAAATTTTACGGTAAATCTCCTCCCATTCTTTTTGCCTCCGGTTTCCAGACGGCTTTACCTGACCGATCATAAGATAACCCACCCGCTCATCGGCGCTTGTTTGAATGGGGGCTATTATTTCCGTAAGCCCGGCGTGGCACCGGTAAATATAGGGAATCTTATATTTGGAGGCCCGCCGGAAAGCGTTCCGGTCACATTTCCTGCATGCGGCATCCCCCTTTTTATTGCTGCGGAGAAGAATGCAGTAAGGCGTCCGCGATGCGGGATAGGCCACGATTTCCGTGCCGTCCAAGTCAAAAAAACCGACTCTCACCTTTATGAGCGTATAAAAGTCCTGCAGCAGGGTCATCATCCTGTTCTGGTTCCAGATTACATCCATTTTCGGCGCCCCCAAAATATGACCATAAATTGAACTATTTTTCTAATTGGTGAACATTTTATACTATTCCGCTCTTAAAAAACAACCGCAAAATTAAACCATGAACCGGAGAGATACTGTTATTGCGGCCTTGAACCATAAGCCGACCAATGCCGTCCCCTATCATATTGAATTTACCGCTCAGTCGCTTTCCCGGCTGATCGAGGCTACCCATGATCCGGATATAGAAAAAAAGATAGATACATATCTCCATTATGCCCAGTATTGGGGCTGGCCTACCGAATTGCCGGATCGGAGTGAGCATTTTAAGGATGAGTTCGGCGTTGTCTGGAATCGCAGCGGTGCGGACAAGGATATAGGCGTTGTTGAAGATCCGCAGATAAAGGATCTGGAAAACTGCGATTACCAATTCCCTCAGCCCGACCCTGAGCGTCTCCGCCGTGACATTGAAAAACTCATGGCGACCAAAGAGGATCGCTTTACCTTTATGGGCTTCGGTTTCTGCATGTTTGAGCGCAGCTGGAGTCTTATGGGTATGGAAAATGTGCTTATCAACATGATAGTCCTGCCGGAGGAACTGGAAGCGTTTTTTGACCGGATCTGCGATTATTTCCTCCGCCTGGCGGATGTGGCCCTGGAATATGATCTTGACGGTATCTACTTCGGCGACGACTGGGGCCAGCAGCGGGGTCTTATCATGGGCCCGGCCAACTGGCGGCGCTTTATCAAACCCCGCATGGCCCGTCTTTACCAGCGCGTTAAATCCAAGGGTAAATACGTAATACAACATTCCTGCGGGGACTGCAACGAGATCCTGGGCGATTTAATCGAAATCGGTATCGACTGCTACCAGACCTTTCAACCGGAAATCTATGACATCCACGAGGTAAAGCGGAAATACGGAGACAGGCTTGCAATCTGGGGCGGGGTTTCTACCCAGCAGGTTCTGCCCCGCCTTAAACCCAAAGAAGTGCAGGATGAAATTGTCCGGGTGGTAAAAGTCCTGCGTGGTTCCGGCGGCCTCATCATCGCCCCCACCCACGCCCTGCCCTCCGACGTGCCGCCGGAAAACATTCTTGCCATGGCAGAGGTGTTCCAGAATCAGGAGAGGTTTTTTTAGATGAGGGACATTTGTATTCAGAGGCTTAATACCTCGCTTTTATGGGAAGTATGAGGCGCGGACGGCGTGAGGCCCGAAGAAACTTAAGTTTTTTTATGCCATTAAAAACGATGAACCATAAGCCGGGTTCTGTGTGCGGATCAGGGTGTTTAACACACCATGATCCGGCTGCCATCTATCTTGGGCAGCCGTTACCGGCTGTCTCCATGCAGTCTACCTGCGGTTTACCGGCGGGCGCCGGCTCAAGGGACACACCCTTAAACACCGCTGCTTGACTTTGCTCCTGATGAGGTTTTCAAACAAAAATGTCGCCATTTTTGTGGTGGGCTCTTACCCCGCCTTTTCACCATTGCGGGCGCCGGCCTTGCGGCAGCGACGCCTTTGCCGTGTTTTTTCTGTTGCACTGTCTGTCAGAGAATGCTTTTGCAGTCTCTGCCCGGATATTATCCGGCATCACGCCCTGCGGAGCCCGGACTTTCCTCCGTCTGAAATACAAAGCGCATTCAAACGGCGGCAGCCTGGTTCATCGTTATAAAAACCCGTTTTGAAAATAAAAAACCGTTTCACTATATGAAAAATTGCCAACGGCAATTTTCAAAGTAAAACCTAAGAATTTTGTTACTCTTCATAGTCGATATTGATCTTTTCATCCTCCTCTTCTTCTTCATCAAAATCTTCTTCAAGATCATCCAGATCGGAGAGACTCCCCGAATCTTCGGTGTCAAAGAATTCATCCTCACCACCTTCCGATTCTTCGTAATAAAGAATACGTGAACAGTAGGGGCAGAATACTATTTCCTTGCCCAATCGAACCTGGTTGGCAAACTGGGCAGGCAGAATCATGTGGCAGCCCATGCAGACTCCTTTTTTAATGGCAACAATACCGCGTCCGCCCTTGTTTTTTACGATCCGCTCAAACTTGAAGAACACTTCCGGATCCAGATCGGGGCTTATCTCTTTTTCGCTATGCGCCAGCTCTTCAAGCTGTGCATCTATTGCGGCGATTTCCGATTCTATTCCCGAACGGCGATCTTCAAATTCTCTTTCCTGCTGTTCAATGAGAGCGGTATTTTGTTTCATCTGCTCATCAAGATCCGAAAGAAGCCGTTCTTCCTTCTGCAGTTCTTTCCTGTACTGCTGTTCTTTTTCCGCGGCATCCCGGATCTCCTTGTCCAATGCCTCATACTCACGCTGGGTACTAATCGCATCCATGTGTTTTTCAGCCTTTTCCCGCATCCCCTCCGCTTCCGCAAGCAGGTTACGCAGTTCCACCTCATTCACTCTGGTTTTTTCGTATTCCTGATTCCGCTCGATAAAGGACTTTTTCATCCGTGCCAGGAGTTCTTTCTGGGTATCCAGTATTTTCGGTTTTTCCTGCTTTGCCTGCTCAAGGGCAATCTTTTTTGAAAGAATATCCTGCAGAGTACGCAGTTTTTCAAAAACCTCTTCCATTTGCATAAGTAACCTCTTTAAAATAATTGGGTTGTCTTGAACAAGTCTAATGGTCCAAATAGTCTTTCAGTTTACGGCTTCGTTTGGGATGTCTCAGGCGCCGTAAGGCCTTTGCTTCAATTTGCCTGATCCGTTCACGGGTAACATTGAAGTAGAGCCCCACTTCCTCAAGGGTTAATGAATACCCGTCATCCAGGCCGAAACGCATCTTGAGCACCTCCTGTTCACGGGCAGGAAGCGTGGACAACACCTCAAAGATCTGCTCCTGAGCCATCTTGAAAGCCGTCTGGCTGGCAGGATTTTCCACATCCTTGTCTTCGATGAAGTCTCCCAGAAGTGAATCTTCCTCTTCTCCGATAGGAGTCTCAAGGCTTATGGGTTCCCGGGCTACATTCTTTACCGACTTTACCCTCAGGGCAGTCCAGCCGAGCCTTTCGGCAATTTCTTCGTCGGTGGGTTCTCTACCCAGTACCTGAAGAAGCTGACGGGATTCCCGGACTACCTTGTTGATCTGTTCGATCATGTGAACCGGTACCCGGATAGTCCTAGCCTGATCTGATATGGAACGGGTTATGGCCTGGCGTATCCACCATGTTGCATAGGTGGAAAACTTAAAGCCTTTCTGATACTCGAATTTTTCTACCGCCTTGATAAGGCCGATATTCCCTTCCTGCACCAGGTCGAAGAAATGAAGTCCCCGGTTAGTGTACCTCTTGGCTATCGAAACCACAAGACGCAGGTTTGCCTTGATAAGGCGATCCTTGGCGCTTTTCATCATCACCCGGCCATGGCTTATCTCCTTGGCCATAAGATTGATGCTCTCGATTGATTCTTCGAATTCCGCTTCCATCTGCCTGAGTTTTTTTTCCGTTACCTGAATAAGGCGGATCTTCTCTTTTATCTCATCGGAACTGAGGCCCAGTTCTTCCTCAAGCCGTTCCCTTTCTTCCCTGATGGTGAGAGAACGGCCCAGCGTCCGCAGTTCTTTTAATGAAGCAACACGGAGGTGTTTTTCGATTCTCTCCTGTTCCTTCTTGCAGCGTTTTATCTTCTTGGCCGCCTGAATGAACTTTTCTGAAAACCCGGCGATCTCATCAGGATGAATTTCCGACGCTTCGATAATTTTCATGATCCGGCCGCGAGTCTCATTAAGTTCGGCATCGTCAAAAAAACTACCGCCGCGGACAATGATCTTGCGTTTCAACTCAATATAGTTTTTCAGATCCCCCAGAACGAGTCTGAGGGTTTCCTTGTAGAACTGGTTGAGCCTGCGCCGCTCTGTCATATGTTCAGTTATCTCTTTTTTGGAAAGATTGAGTTCCCGAAGATCCCGTTTGGAAAAAGCCTTCTGGGCAATGTGGTAAAACTCGGGGATGATCATGCCGGATTTTTTGATCACTCCCTTAATGATGTTTTCCCCTTCCTCCATTTGTTTGGAAAGCTCCACTTCCTGTTCTGCGGTAAGGAGATTTTCCCGGCCTATCTCGCGGAGGTAGAGTCTGATTGGATCATCAACAGAAGATTCCTTGTCGCTATAGACAAGGCGCTTCTTTTCCGTTTCCCGGCTCTTTCGGGACCCACTTTCTCCGCCCTCTTCTCCGGCATTTTCCTCTTCTATAAGCTGAATATTATTGGCTTCCAGAAGGGAAAGAACATCTTCAATTTTGTCCGTATTGGCGATATGCTCAGGCAGATAATCGGATAATTCCTCATAGGAGAGGGTTTTCTTTTCCTTTGCATATTCAATCAGCTTTATAACGGCGGGATCCAGTACTACCGTATCTTGCGCCCGGTTTACCGTATCCTGAGCTACGGCTCCGGAAACTTCAGAATTTTCTATCCCGGGGGACACTATTTCCTGCGTTTGTATTTCCATTCCTTATCTTCCTTCCAAGTTCCGCAATTCAATATCCAGATACTTTTTTTCCGCCAGGAGATCCTCAAGCCGGTCATTACCCATCAATCCCTGTCCCGTTTCCTGTTCTTTGTTCAGGGTACGCAACTTTACTACAATTTCGGCCAGACGATGCTTGAGCCGCCTTTGTTTTACCCTGCGGGTGCCGTCTTCTACGAGCTGCTCCGGATTAACTGAAAATTCCTGTGAGTTCCCCTTTTCCGAAATATAATTCCTCAAGTTCTCCTCTGAAATACGTGAAAGAAGATCATCGACGCCTGTTTCTTCATGAACATAACACTCTTCCAAAGCAACGAAGAGTTCTCTGGCGGCCGGATCTTCAATTTCCTGTATCGAAAGCCTTGATCGAAATTGCGGGTACAAATAATTATTCACTGCCACTGCAGTAAGCAGATGAAGCTCCTCATTCCCGCGGATCGGTTTTAACTGTCTGCCTTCTTGAGGAACAGACGGCCTGCGGCTCTGTTCCAGGCGGCGGTTATAATCTCCCTGTACTGCCCCCTTATCCGCCCGAAAGGCGTCGGCAATAGCAGTAATACAGGTATCCCGGGATACATCGGAATCGAGGGCTTCCAGATAGGGAAAAAGAAATGCCACTGCTTTTGTCTTTCCTTCCGACCCGGTTGTATCGAAGAGGATTCTGCCTCTTTCTAAAAGATAATCAAAGTCATTTATAAAACATTTCATATTATTTTGCAATGCTTTACTACCAAAAATCTTAAGAATATCCGCCGGATCTTTGGCGGGGAGAGACTTGTCCGGTGATGTTCCCGCCTGTCCGGGAACGAGAACTTCGCAGGTAAGGGCATTGCGCCTACAGGTAAGAATGCCCTTATAGGCTGCACTCTGGCCCGCAGTATCCGAATCGAAGACCAAAAAAGCCTTTTCCGCCCAGCGGCGGAGCAATTTTGCCTGTTCATCGGTAAAGGCTGTCCCCAAAGGAGCCACCGCATTGCAAATTCCCGCCTGATGAAGGGCAATTACATCCATATAACCTTCCGTAAGGTAAACCGCCTTGGTTCTGCGAATCTCCTGCAGGGCAAGATCTACGGCAAAGAGAGTCCGGCCTTTCTTAAAGATTGCCGAATCCCTGGAATTGATGTACTTGGGGCCTGTCTCTTCCCCAAGGATTCTTCCGCCGAATGCAATGGTTCTCTGCAGCCGGTCTGTGATGGGGAACATCAAACGCCCGGAAAAGAAGGCCGATTGGGGATATTTCTCGGAAAAAAGGCCGCATTCTGCAAGAAAGGCGGGAGAATAGCCTTTTTTACTGAGAAACCCGTGGAGCCAGCGCCGATCCTGCGGGGCATAACCCAGCCTGAAACGAGCAATCAGATCCCGGCTGATACCCCTGTCCAAAAGATACTCATAGGCCCTCCGGCCTTCACTTTTTTCCATCAAAAAATGGTGAAAACTCAAAGTTACCCGGCGGTACAGTTCATAAAATTCTTCGGTTTTTTTTGCCTCTCCTTCTTCGGGAACCGGGCCCGAAGTCTTGTCATACACTATTTCTACACCGAAACGTTTTGCCAGCATTTCGACAGTTTCGGGAAAGGTGAGTTTATCCATCTCCATGATGAAGCTGATGATTCCCCCGCCCTTGCCGCAGCCGAAACAGTGGTACATCTTTCTGTCGGGATCCACGGTAAACGAGGGTGTCTTTTCGTTATGAAAGGGACAGAGACCCCAATAACGACCGCTTTTTTTTTCCAGCTTGAGGTAATCGTTCATGACGGAGAGGGCATCCAGTTTGTCGTTTACTTCATTGATTGTAGACTGGGCGATGCGGGGCATCAGCTACGCGGCCTCCCCTCAGGTGAACTTTTGACATAGAGAGCCCCGGCCCTGATATGGTCATCGAGAGTGCGGGAGAAGTAGTGCCGTCCGGTTGCCGGGTCAAGCAGCCGGAAGTAAAGGTAGCCTGAACTTTCAGGTTCAAACACGGCCTTAAGGGCCACTGCTCCGGGGGAGGAAATAGGTCCCGGAGGAAGTCCCGGCCTGATATAGGTGTTGTAGGGATTACGGATCTCCGTATCCCGCGTGTAGAGGACTTCCGGATGCGGCCTCCCCTGGATTTCGGTTATCACATACTCCACGGTGGCACAGGATTGCAGAGCCATACCGATTTCAAGACGGTTAAAAAAGATTCCCGCCATGAGGGGGGCCTCTTCATCCACCCGGTACTCACGTTCCACAATCGAGGCAAGAATGAGTTTCCGGCGGATCTCTTCCGGGCTTAGCTCAAAGACGGCAGGATACATACTCTCCAGACGGCTGAAAAAAGTATCCGTCATGGCTTTGATTACCAGCCGCACGGGGTAATCCGGCGGAAAAAGGTAGGTATCCGGGTAGAGATAGCCTTCCAGCGTTTCTGCGGAAATATGCAGGGACTCTATGAAACCTTTATCCTCCGAAGCGGCAAGAAAATCGGGTGCGGAACAGATACCCGCTTCTTCAAGGATCCTGGCGGTTTTTTTACGAGTACTCCCTTCGGGAATGGTAACACGGAGGAGAAGCTGTTTTCCGGAAACCAGAAGCGAATAAAGCCGGACTGAACTGACGGGCAATTCCAGCCTGTAGGTTCCGGTTTTGATATATTCCTTCCGGTAACGGGCCAGGAGATCCCAAAAGTAACGGCTGCGGATGAGACCGGCTTCTTCCAGCCTGTTTCCCACGGAACGGGCGCTTTCTCCACTACGGACTTCAAGAACTACGGAATGTGAATTTTCCACTTTAAGCCAGGGATCGTGAATATTTGCCCGCGGTTCCGCTCCGGGAGGAGCGTTGAAATAAACCACCGCCCCGATCACGGCCGCGGAAAAGAGCAGGAGAAAGGCAACAAGAATAGAAAAAATTGTAATAAACGCGGCAAGAGGTCTGAACATCATCTAAAGCCTTATTTCCAGACCTTCCATCGCCAGAGATAACTGGAGCCCCTTGATGTTCATCCGTTCCGTATACCAGCGTGCGGATTGCAGGTTGTTGAAGAGTTTCCGGTCGTTATAAGTAGGATCGTGATGAAACATGACCATGTGTTTAATCCCCCAATTGGCGGCAAAATCCACCGCAAGACTGAAAGCGCTGTGTCCCCAGTTGTATTTTTCTATGGCTTCGCCCAGGGTATACTGACAGTCCATCACAATTACATCGGCATCCTGAAAATACTCACTATTTTCAGCGGTTTTCATAAAATCCTCCGCCGAAAGCTCCGTGTCGGTGGCAAAAATAAACCGGTGTTTCCCGTCATTTACCTGGTAGGAATAGGAATCCCCCGGATGATTCATCTTCCTGTAGGAAACGGTTACAGTATCCAAGGTAACACTTTTTTCCAGAATATTGAAATCTTTTTTTGATCCCATGGAATCCATGCTTACCGGAAAATAGGGGCTCACCATCTGATCCCTGAGTATCTTCTCCAGATCCGTCCGGGGAGAGTAAAAATCAATGGAAACTGAAGGGTCGTATGCAGGATTGAAAAAGGGAAGTCCCATGATATGATCCCAATGAACATGGGAAAAGAAGACATAATAATGATCAGGTTTGGGCTTTTCTTTGGAAAGAAAAATGCCAAGCTCCCTCAACCCCGAACCCGCATCAAAAACAATGATCTCCCGGGGTTTATCTTCCACGGTTATGCTCAAACAGGTGGTATTGCCCCCCACGGTACCAAAAAGCCAGGGCGGCAGCCCGGAGAGAAAACGTTCCCGGCTTTCGGGGCTTTCAAGATCGGCAGGAGTAAGGCGTTCCAGGATTGAGGATATTTTGCTCTTTATTTGAGAAGGCAGTTGTGGTGAAGGAAGAGAACCGCGGACTCCCCAAAAACGGATAAGCATTTATACCCCCCTCATCCCGGAATTCTTTCTACTGATGAGCTTTTCCGCCTGCTGTTCTGCAAGACAGGCTTCAATCTCTTCCCCGGAATGAAACTCCCCCTGCCCCATTCCGGGACAGCCGCTTTGCGCCATCTTCCATGTTGCCTGAGAACTGAGAACGGAAGCCCAAAACGGGAAGGTTCTGCACTGTAAAGGCCGGTTCCGGTAAACCGTACACCCGTCAGACCAGAAAATACAGTCAAATCCTGCCTTTTCCTTGAGGGAAAGGCGCTCATGCCCACCCCCCATGGAAACCCAACGGCAATAAACCTGGGCAAAATGCCCGTATTCCATTTTACAGGCCTGCACCAGACCTTGAACATCCGTCTTTGACAGAAACACATAGCCGCTTTCATACCGGCAGCAGGCAGAACAGCGGATACAAGAAAAATAAAGCCCCTCTGAATAGAATGGCTTCTTAGGCATGGGAAAAAGCTCTCCTGTAAACTACTGTAAAAGCTCCTATCTGTGTAGCAATAAAATCAAATTCTTTCAAGGGTCCTTGACTATTTACGGCTATTCCGCTAATTTATTTAGTATTCTTGCGCCGCCTTAGCTCAGCTGGTAGAGCACTTGACTTGTAATCATGAGGTCTCCGGTTCGATTCCGGGAGGCGGCTGGTCAAGGCGGTAAACAACAGGGGAGTTTCCAGAGCGGTCAAATGGGGCAGACTGTAAATCTGTTGGCTCAGCCTTCGAAGGTTCGAATCCTCCACTCCCCAAAA
>JAITLC010000119.1 GCA_031278095.1 Treponema sp. | reverse complement strand
ATAGAGTTGTTCAAAAACCGGGGGCCGGGAAGTAACCAAATCCCGAACGGCCCCAAGGCCGGCATATAACCAACCGGGTTATCGGACAAGCGGCCCTGCAACTTGGCGGATATTGGAGTGTCGCAAAGGCATATGTCAAAAGCTGAAAAACAGAGCGGAATTCCCTCTCCCCTGCCCTTTCAGACTCCCGGAGAAGAAATAGCCAACTCTATTCTGCATGGGCTTGGGGCATTATTTGCCATAACAGGCCTGGTACTGCTCATTTACCGTTCCGTAAAGACGGGAAACCACAGCCGTCTGGCCCTTGCTTCCTATGTATTATTCAGTTCTTCCATGGTGATCATGTTTCTTGCCTCCACCCTCTACCACGCCATACAGCATGAAGGCGCCAAGCGGGTATTCAGAATCCTCGACCACTCGGCGATCTACATACTCATCGCCGGTACCTATACCCCCTACAGCCTCCTCGGTTTCGGCGGCGCCGTGGGCTGGGTCTACTTCGGCATTGAATGGGCCCTGGCAGCGGCAGGGATAAGCCTCTATGCGGCAAACTGGCGCCTTATCAAAAAGGCGGAACTGATAATCTACATCCTCATGGGCTGGGCCTGTATCTGGGGATTCCCAAGGCTCTCAAGGACACTTACAAGGGCTTCCATTATCTTCCTCCTGGCCGGAGGGCTTATCTATACCCTGGGAACTCTCTGGTATGCCAGGGGAAACCGCAGGGGTTCCCATGTGGTATGGCATGTATTTGTTCTTGCCGGAGCGGCATGCCACTGGTTATCAATGTGGTTTATTAGTGCTTGAAAAACTGCTCTTCCATGCCGATAAGAAGGCTATGGATATACGGATAAGGACAAATCAGACGATTTATATAATCGACCTCCAGGGTGAAATGGCGCTGGCGGATTCAATTCTGTTAAAAGAACTGGTGATGAAGATGATCGAAAAAAAAGTAGAAAAATTCATCATCAACATGAAAAATATAAGTACCTTTGATTCTTCGGGTATAGGCGCTCTAATCTACATTTCTTCTACTCTTAGAAAGATGAATCTTGATCTTACCATCGCCAATGTACAGGGGCCGGTCAAGGATGTGATAGAGCTGACCAAACTTTCAAACTACTTCATTATCTGCGAAGACGTAAAAACAGCAATAGAAACCTTAAGCTGAGCCTATACCTGGCCTGAAAGAAGGTTAATTTCGGCATCGGTAAAGGGCTTGCCGTAGATATACTCAAAGAGAAAACGCATATCCTCAGGCGCCAGATCGATAAAACGGATACCAAAGTAGCCCTGGGAACTGTCTTTGTAGCGCCTGACAATCCGGGCATTGGCGGAGATAACGCGTTTTGGAGTGGTGAGCTTTACCGCCAGTTCACTGTCCGGCAGCAGGGCGGAAGAGAGGCTTGAATGGGGATAGGCAAAAAGCATCCCCGAGGCGCTGATGTCTATTACCTTGCCGTCGAAGGACTCGTTTTTTAGTTTACCTTTTTCAAAATAACCGTTCACCTTGAGGGAAAAGGCAAGGATCTTGGCAAACTGGTAGAGAGTATCAATGAGGTTGAAATCGAAGGGCAGTCTCCCTTCCTTGTTGATCCACACATGAATGTATCCGATTACATACTCCTGAAAGAGGATGGGTACCCACGCATCGGAGAAGATTCCCGAATCGTATTTGGCCTTGATAAAGCGGCTGTAAGCTTCGCCCACATAGGCCAGATCCACGCCGGTACTTTCCAGATAACGCTTAAAATGCTCCTCGGTGATAAGCCGCTTTTTGGGATAGGGATCTGCCTGGGGAAAACCCGCCAGGGTATTGGGCATGAAGAAGGCTTTACCCGTTTCGGCCACTATCCGTTCCTCGGGGCTGACAGGTTTCTGATCCTTGAAGATCACCAGCTTGTAACTGTTCGCGTAGCCCTTGATCCATGAAGCCATCTGCTCGATGAGTCCGGAAAGATTTTTGGGATCCATGCCCCGCATCAGCTCCGCCATATTCTCGCTGCTGGATTCAAACTCACTTACCTTTGGATAGCTGAGGGAATAGCGGTCTCCCTTGAAGGTAAACTGGATCAGAAGATCCGCAGGATTCTGAACACGGGAATAGGAACGGTCAAGGTTTTTATAGAGAAATTCAGGCGCCTGAACTACAAGGTGTTCATCCTTGAAGGTATCCACCACTACGGAGAAAATAATTACCTGCCCTCGGTAATCGAACATCAGATCCAGTTTGTCCCGGGGCTTGAGACGGCTGATGGGCCGGTCGGCTTTTAAGAAAAGCTCCCCTTTGGCGGGTTTTTCGAGGATAAGAACGTATTCGGTTCTGTCCCGAAGATACATGACTGGGATCTGCTCATCGTAGAGCACCTTGAGAAGAAAATCCTTTTCGATCCGTTTTATCGGCGTTGCCATAACTTTTCCTAGGGAAGCGCTGATTATTCACTCAAGAATAAATCAACGCTACTTGAACTTGTTCCAAAACCCGGTTGGTTTCAGAACAACAACCGCTAAAAAACAACAAAATGCGGAACATTGAAACCCGCAGGGTTTCTTGTGAGACTCGCGGGCTAACCGCGGGTCAGCAGAGAACCAACCGGGTTCCCGGACAAGTCTAATGAGCAAGTGCACAGGGAAACGCAGATTGGCGTCATTTAATCGGCATTTTCCCGGCAGTCTGTCGCGTTTCGCGCATAAACCCTGAAAAATCACCGATTGGGCGATTTTTTACCCTGCAAGCTGCCAGAACAACCCATAAATCGTGGTTTTTGCAGCACAAAGTGGTACAAAAACTTACAAGTGCAACAGGCTGCTAGAAAAACCGGTGATACGGTGAAAAATCAAAACGCTGCTCAAGGCCGGCTGTGGTTCTATCCTGAACTTCCTCCAATAAAAGGTCTTCAAAATGCCAGACATTCCCGGCCTGCTGCGCAAGCGGTTCCGGCTCTCCGTCGTTTGCGGTTTCTGCAGGTACGGCTTCCGCGATTTCCGCCGCGGCTGTTTCCGCGGCTGCAGTCTCTACGGTCTCCGCCACCGCGGGCCCGGCAGTTGTTTCAATTTCGCCGCCGCCGGCAGTTGTTTCGACTGCAGGATCATCCCCGGCCGGAAGGCGGGGCTCTTCATCCGTCCTGATGTAGAGTTCTCCGGTGATCCCTTTTTCCCGGCCAATGAAACGCAGCAAAAAGGAAACTGCACCGTCCGGTTCCAGCCTGCCGCTTCCCAGGCGAAAAGATTCGGGGCCAACTTCCCGGATGGCCTCAAAAAAACCGTCAAGCTCCGCCTGGGACATTCCCGAAAGCGAAGAGTCGGAACTTCTTGCAGTCATCAGGGCTTCCGCTACACCACGGGCAAAATTGTAGGCCTCTTCAGACACCTCTCCCCTGCCCAGTTCGCCGATAACCGTATCGATGGGGAAGCGGGGAGATTCGCCCCGGCTGGGCCGCCAGAGTTCCGGCGGAATGGTCTGGAACGGCACGGGCTCCTCATCAGGAACTTCAAGGTTCTGGGAAAAAAGTCCAAAAAAAGGGCTTGCCAGGCCCAGAACAGCCGCAAAAACCAGACCGCGGGCCCATTTAACGTTTATATCCATAAGACTATTTTATAATATAACCGGTTTTTTATTCATACGCAATGCGGTGGGGGCTTTCGGCAGCAATTCTCAGTTTGCCGCGAACAGAAGAAAAGGTATGAAGAAATTTTACCGCGAACGGTGCGAGCAGACACGAACGTTTGCTTCGACGCCCTTCATTTTTCCCTGAATTTTCTTCTGTTCGTGTGGTTCGAGGTTATCTTAAACTGAGAGTAGCCGGACTTTCGGTTACATTTTGCAATGAGGTATTGGGCCTAAGCGTTTAATCTCCCAGCGTGACCCGCAGAGGTTTTCCTGTGTATCGTATCTCCCGCATGACCTCTCCCGCGCGGATAAGGCAGGGACGGTTCAGTATCGACTGGGGGAAATCGAATTTTCCGGGGCCTATGGTCAGGATCCGGTCCCGGTCATTCCATTCAAGGGCAATCCGGTTATAGTTTCCTTTTTCGTAATCGTAGCCGTCCCCGGAATCTTCGTAGAGGCTGAAAGAACCGTCCGCGCCGGGATAGACGCGGATCTCCAGGGCTTCGCCGCTGACCTGGCCCGCGTATTCCAGCGGCGCCGTCTCGGCGGGCACGATGGAACCGGCCCGCACAAAGAGGGGCATCCTGCCGGGGGGAACGGGGACGGTAATTTCCCTTCCGCCTGTATGAAATTCCCCGGTCCAAAAATCATGCCATTGGATGCCTTCCGGCAGGTAGCAGGGCCATTCTTCCTTTTTATTGAGGGGAATGCCGCCAGGGCCGAAGCGGAAGGGTTCGGTGACTGGGCAAACGAGAAAGACGGGGCCGAACATGAACTGATCCCCCCTGGTTCGGGCCTTTTGGTCGCCCCCGAAATCGAAGAGCAGGCTCCGCAGCATGGTATAGTCATCCAGCGAAACCATGGCGGCCAGGGAGTAAGTATAGGGCAAAAGCCGGTAACGCAGGCGGATAAAGCTTTCAATGGCGTCGTAGAAGATCTCCACCGGCTCGCCGAAGTTCCAGATTTCCCGGGGGGTGTCGGTTCCGTGGGATCGGAAGACGGGGAGGAAACAGCCGAGCTGGAGCCAGCGGAGGTAGAGTTCCCGGTAGCCCGGATCCTTTACGCCGTCTTCAAAGTCCCCCTGCCAGAACCAGAAAGGTTCGGGGTTTTTGTCCATGCCGCAGCCGCGGTTCTGCCACTTTTCCCGGAGGGTAAAAAACCCGCCGATGTCCACGGTCCACCAGGGGAGGCCGCTCATGCAGAGGTTAAGCCCTTCGCGGATCTGCTTTTTGAGGACATCCCATCTGGCGCTGGTATCCCCGGACCAGAGAACCGCCCCGTAGCGCTGGGAACCCGCCCAGCCGGAACGGGTCAGGTTGAGGACTCTCTTTTCCTCCCCTGCGGCCCGCTGGTTTTCGTAGATCCCCCGGGCGTGTTCCAGTGCGTAACAGTTTACCAACGCCGGGTCCAGGTACTTTTTGTGCTCTTCCCCTACCAGTAAAAACCGCTCCCAGGGTTCCCGCAGCATGGGCCCGGACCAGTCGGGACCGGAAAAGGGTTCGGTGGAATCGCACCACCAACTGTCAAAGCCTCCCGAAAAGAGTTCCCGGTTTGCCTGTTTCCAGTAGAGCTTCCGGGCTTCCCGGTCAAAGGCATTGTAGGTGGACTGATCTTCCAGGAGGAAGCCCGCGGCCTCGAATTCATCGTGGTCGCCTCCGGTCCGGGTGTTGGGCCATACCGAAACCATGGAATGGACGTTCATGGAGTGGAGTTCCCGGTTGGCCCCGGCGATGTCGGGGTAGCGGCTCTTGTCCAGCCGTTTATCCCCCCATTTGCCCGGCTCCCAGGTGTTCCAGTCCTGGACCACACAGTCCAGGGGAATGCGGCGGCGGCGGTATTCCCGGGCAACTTCCACCAGTTCATCCTGGGTATGGTACGCTTCCCTGGACTGGATGTATCCGAAGGCCCATTTGGGGAGCAGAGGCGCCCTGCCCGTAAGGATCCTCATCCCCGCGATGATCTCATCGGGATCATCCCCCCGGATAACGTAAAAATTCAGGGCGTCCAGGGTGTCGAAAAAAAAATAGGGATGTTCCGCGGCGCCGTTAAAGGTCAACAGGCATCCGCAGTCAAAGAGCACACCGTAGCCCCTGGTTGACATAAAGAAGGGCATGGGGATACGCATGTTGTGTTGGTAGAGATACTGGGTTCTGCCCCGGTAATCGTAGATCCCCTCCTCGGCCTGGCCAAGACCGTGGATGCCTTCGTCTTCAGCAAAATTGAAGAAGACCTTTGCCCGCCAGGCCCTGCGGTCCTCCAGGGGAACCATGGAGCCGGAAAAATTCCGCTCCCCGTCTACGGTTTTAAGAGTCCGCACCGATCCCCCCGCCGAACGGTAACGGTAAACCGTTTTTGCCGCAAGATCCGGAAAGGGCTGGGAGACCAGGATTCCGCCCCCGCCGGTTTCCCAGGTAAGGGAGCCCCCGGCTTTGTCTACCCTGAGTTTGAGGGATCCCGCGTCAAAGCGGTATTCGCCGGGACCTTCCTCCGCAACGGCAGGATAGGGCGAAACGGGGGGAACAATGCCGACGGGGGAAGCCCTGCACGGACCTTCCGCCCCCAAACAGACCCGGAGGATCCCCCGGGCGGGGCTTTCAATAAAAAGAGACCTTTGCCGTACCGTGATGTTCATGTAAAGGAACCTTCAATGTCTTTCCGGTTCTTTTCGCCGTAATCCGGGAGCGTTTCGGCATCTTTTAGGGACATCGAGGGGAATATGAGGGGAAGCCCGGCGTTGGCCCGCTTCCAGTATTGCCGCCGCCGTTCCTTGACGGAGCCCCGGTTTTCCTTGTACAGTATATCACCCCTTTACGGATCCCGAAGTGAGGCCCGAAACGATCTGTTTTTGGCAGAATAAATAAATAACAAACACGGGCAGTACCGTGACCATGATGTCCGCAAAGACCAGATTCCACTGCTGGGAATAACGGCCAAAAAAATTGTAAATAGCCAGGTTCATGGGCCACTGGCTCGTCTTGTTGATCAGGTAGAGAGGGGTGGTAAAGTCGCTCCAGATGCCGATGAAGGTGAGGACAAACACGGTGACACAGATGGGCTTGAGGAGAGGGAAGATGACGCTTACGAAGGTTCTGAAGGGCCCCACCCCGTCGATCACCGCGGCCTCGTCCAGTTCCCTGGGGACGTTACCAAAGTAACCGTAGCTGACAAAGACCGAAAAGGCCGTGTTTGCCCCCAGGTAGTAGAGGATTATGCCGATCCGTGTTCCGTAGAGGCCCAGGGCGCTCATGATCCTGATGAGGGTCACGAAATTCACCGGCAGGAAGAGCCCTACGATGAGGAAGAGGTAGATCCTCTTGGCCCCGCGGTCGGTCCGCCTGGAAAGCACCCAGGTTGCCAGGGCGGCGATAAACACCACCCCCGCCGAACCGCTGAAGGCGTAGAGGCAACTGTTAAAAAAGGAAGAAACCAGCTTACCCTGCTCGATGACGGTGCTGTAATTCTCCCAGAGCCATTCCGCGGGCAGGGTCATCCGCATCAGGTTCCCCTCCCGCCGGGTTTTAAAGGAGTTGACCAGCACCATATACATGGGGACTACCACCGCCGCCGAGAGGACCAGGGCGATGATCTGCCGGAGCGCTGCCTGAACCGGGCCGGCGAACCGGTTGTTTTTCATAATTCCACCGTCCTCTTATTCAGCCTGGTTACGATAAAGCAGGCCAGGATCGCCATAAACACAAAGAGCAGGGTATTCAGGGCAGAACTTACCGCATAGTTCCCGTTTGAGAACTCCCGGAACACCGAAGTCCCCAGTACCTCGGTTTCCCTGCCCGGCCCGCTGTTGGTAAGCACGTAGATCACGTCGAAGACCTTGAGGCCGTAGGCCAGACCGAAGGTGAGGTTGATGGTGAAGGAGGGGACTATCATGGGAATGGTTACATGGAGGAGCTTGCGCCAGAATCCCGCTCCGTCTATGTCCGCGGATTCGTAGAGCTCCCCGGGAATAGCCTGGAGCCCCGCGAGGAATATGGTCATCACATAGCCTATGCCCCGCCAGGCATCCACGGCAAATACGGAAGACCAGACCACCCCCGGATCGGCCAGCCACTCCTGCTGCAGAAAGCCCAGGCCGATAAAACCCAGCGCCTTGTTGAGCAGGCCGTTCCCCGGATGCAGGATCGAACGGAAGATAAGGCCGATAACCAGGTAGGGCAGGGCCGAGGGAAAGTAGAGGATGGCCCGGTAGACATTGCGGCCCCTCATGTCCCGGTTGAGCATAAGAGCCAGGAAAAAGGCGGGAATGATCTTGACGATGTTGGAAACCACGGTAAAGCGCACCGTGTTCCGGATGTACCGGGAATAGTCGTTGGTGGAAGTAAAGATCCGGACGTAGTTCTCAAGTCCGATAAAATTAACATCCTCGTGGAAGGCGCTCCAGTCGGTAAAGGAATACCATATCCCCGACAGTCCCGGCAGCAGAAAAAACAGGATGTAGAATCCCAGCACGGGAATAACAAAGCGTAAGGGGTACATCCGGCTTTCTTTACCCGGGTTTGCTTTCATGCTTCCCGCCTTATTTTTTATTTCCAGGCCGGATCGTTCTGGCTTTTGGCGATATTCGCCCGGCGTTCGTCCGTGGCCTGGAGTACCTCTCTGGCGGTCATCTTCCCCAGGAACATGGAGGCCATGTCCGCGCCGAATTCCATCCACTGATCGTTGGTGTATTTGGTTCCGGTCTGGAGCACCGCCTGGATGTTTTTCTGCCGGTCGGTG
>JAITLC010000112.1 GCA_031278095.1 Treponema sp. | reverse complement strand
CGGCAGCCGGTGCAGAGGCCGAAGCGGAAAAGAAATAAAGTCCACGCCGCAAAAAAGCCGTCTTTTTTCTTATTTTTTTGAATCCTCCGTATCTGCCGTTCTGGCTGCGGAAATGGGGGGTTGTGTTTCTTCCTCCCTTCTGCTGGCCGCGGTTTCCGGCGGCGCCGATTCCGTCGCCATGTTAAGCGCCCTCCTTTCCCTGAAGGAAGGAGGGGCCGGTTTCCGCCTGAGGGTAATCCATGTGGAACACGGCATACGAAGCGAGGCCGAAAGCCGGGGCGATGCTCTCTTTGTTCAGGAATTCTGCAGGCAGCGCCGTATCCCCTGCAAGACGATTCATATCCGGCACGGAAAAATAGCGGAAAAGGCTGGGGAGGGGGGCATAGAGGCCGCGGCTCGTGTCTTCAGACGGAGGATCTTTGCCGCCGAATGCCGCAGAACCGGCGCATCCCGTCTCTGCATAGCCCACACCGCGGACGATCTTCTTGAAACCCTGCTCATGCGCCTTCTCTCCGGTTCCGGGCCCGCTGGTCTGGCCTCCATGCCCCGGAGCCGCGGGAAGATCCTGCGGCCTCTTATTGCCCTGAGCCGCAGGGACGTTCTTGCCTATCTGGAAGAGCGGGGCATTTCCTACAGGGAGGACAAGAGTAACGATGATATCCGTTTCTTCCGTAACCGGGTGAGAAACAGGCTCATCCCCCTGCTGGATACCGAATTTCCCCGCTGGAGGACAGCCCTCTCCGCCCTGGGGGAAACCCAGCGTCTCTCCGCGGATTTTTTAAACGCCGAAGCTTCCCGTCTGACCTGGGAGCCTGAACCGGGGAAGGGCCTGCGCTGCCATGCCGCCGCCTTTTTCAAGGCTCCCGAAATAGTCCGGGAAGAGGTCCTCTTTCTGGGGATTGACGCGCTTGCGGGGAAAAGAGAGAATTTTCGGCCTAAACGGAAAGTTCTCCGGGCTTTTAGCCGGGGCCTCGTGAACGGAGCGGATCTCGGGCCGTTTCGTGTGTGCCGGGAAGGGGATTTTGTCCGCATAAAGCCGGGCCGCAGGGGGGAGAGGGAGAAGGGCTTTGCGCTGTTGATTAAAAGCCCCGGAAAATATAAGCTCAATAACACGGTTCCGGTTCTAAACATCAACGTGCTTGATGGTAATGTGCCTGAAAAAGCCGGAGAACAGGTTTTGTGCGCCGTACTGCCGTTGCTGGTGCGTCCTTGCCTGAAAACCGACACGGTTTCTCTTGGAGAGGGCAGGGAAAAGAATCTTCGGGATTTCCTGGGCTCGACAGTCCGGGAGAGGGATCTGGCGCTTATTGACGGGGAAGGGCTGGCAGCGGTGTTGCGGCCCTGTGATGAAGGCCCCGGCGGGGTTTACAGGATTCTTTACCGGAGAAACGCGACTGCGGAGAATTCAGGGAAAAAGGTAGAGTTGTTTGGAAACTTCAGTTCTCCGAATAACTCTATTAGTGTCTGTCCATAATGTAGCACATTATAGACAGACTTCTTTAAAATAGGCATTTGCACGCCGTTTTGGTATAATCGGGAGTATAGGATAAATGGAGAATGACAAGAATGAAAAGCCGCCGGTAAGACCAAGTCGTCCCAACCTGCAGGGGGGTAAGCCGAACCGGATTGCCCTGGTCTTCTTCATCCTCATGGCCGGGCTTTTTGCGTTTTATTTTTTCAGGAACGAAGGCGGTACGCCGGTCAAAGAGATACGTTACTCCGACTTTAACCGGTATCTGGCTCAGGAACAGATCGAATCGGTTACCATTCGGGATAACGGTACGCTGGATATTTATCTGAAAGGCGGTTTACAGAATGCCGCTCAACTGCGAACCATTATTCCCTATGAAGATCCGGGTCTGCTTTCCAGGCTTGAAGAGAAGAAGGTCAATGTTGCCGGCGCGGCTTCAAAGATAAGCCCCTGGCGGATTCTTCTCGAATTTCTTCCGTGGATCATAGGTTTCGGTTTCATCTGGTTCATGATGAGGAACATGCAGGGCGCGGGAAACAAGGCTTTTCAGTTCGGCAAGAGCCGGGCCAAGCTCTACCGGGACGAGGGGAAGAAAGTTACCTTTTCCGATGTGGCAGGCCAGAAAGATGCAAAATATGAGCTTGAAGAGGTGGTCTCCTTTCTCAAGGAACCGGGAAAATTTACAAAGATGGGCGCCAAGATACCCAAGGGAGTGCTCCTTGTAGGCATGCCCGGCACGGGAAAGACACTCATGGCCAGGGCGGTGGCGGGAGAGGCAGGAGTCGCCTTTTTCCACATGTCGGGTTCCGATTTCGTTGAAATGTTTGTGGGTGTGGGAGCCAGCCGGGTGAGGGATCTCTTTGAACAGGGCCGCCGCAGCCATCCCTGTATCATTTTTATTGATGAACTGGATGCGGTGGGTCGTACCAGGGGCGCAGGCTACGGCGGAGGCCACGATGAGCGGGAGCAGACCCTGAACCAGCTTCTGGTTGAAATGGACGGTTTTGATTCCAAGGACGGGGTGATAATCCTCGCCGCGACAAACAGGCCTGACGTACTGGATCCGGCGCTGCTCCGTCCCGGCCGTTTCGACAGGCAGGTAGTGGTAGCCATGCCCGACATAAAAGAACGGGAAGATATATTGAAGCTCCATTCTGCCAAGATCCCTTTGGCGAAAGATGTGGATCTTTCCCGCATTGCACGGGCGACTCCCGGCATGAGCGGCGCGGATATTGCCAACCTGGTGAACGAGGCGGCCCTTTTTGCCGCCCGGACGGACAAGGCCGAAGTCGGCATTACGGATTTTGAAGAAGCCAGGGATAAGATACTCATGGGGGTGGCCAGAACCACTCTGGTGATCTCCGACAGGGAAAAGCGGATGACCGCTATCCATGAGTCGGGCCATACCCTGCTTCACTACTACCTTAAAAATGCAGATCCCCTCCACAAGGTGACCATTGTACCTCATGGCCGGGCCCTGGGCATGGCAATGTCCCTCCCCGAAGAGGACAGCTACAGCCGTACCAGGGGCTGGATAGAAGACCGCATCGTTATCTGTTATGGCGGCTGGGCGGCCGAGAAACTGATCTACAACGAAACAACCACGGGAACCAAGCAGGACATTCAGCAGGCGACCGAAATGGCCCGGCACATGGTCTGTGAATGGGGCATGGCGGAGGAACTGGGGCCGGTGGCCTACGGACAGGAGGAGGAACCCATCTTCCTGGGTAAGGAGATTGCCCGTCACAGGGACTATTCCGAGGATACAGCCCGGAAGATCGACAAGGCGGTAAATGAGATACTGGAAAAGGCGATGAATAGCGCCCAAGAGATTATAGAAGGCCGCAGGCCGGAACTGGAAAAACTGGCCGAAGCCCTGATGAATCGGGAAACTCTGGTTGACGATGAGGTACGGGAGATTCTGGGGCTGCCGCTCCGGGTAAATTCGGCCTCCCTTTCGGGATAAGAGCGGCGGCTTATGCATGCCGTGGATTTCGCCCTTCGGAGCGTTAAGATGCCAGGGCCTGAGATGAAGAAGTTCCTTTTTTGCGTTTTACTCTCCCTCCTCTGTATGTTCCTTTTTGCCCAGATTCCCGATCCCCGGCCCGGAGAAACCGCCTCTGCGGATCTCTATGTCCAATGGGCGGAAAGGACTATTGCGGCAGGCCGCTGGAGCGAAGTCCTGCCGGGACTGGAAAAAGGCGCCGATTACCGGGATGTTTCTTCGGATCTTTCTTATCTATTGGCCCTGGCCCGCAACCATGAGGGCCTGCCCAAGGGTGCGGTGCTTGAGGCTCTGGGCTGGGCCAGGGAAACAGGGAGATGGATACGCTACACCCGGTCTGATTGCAGCCTCCTTGAAGCAGAGGTTCTTGTCGGGGTCAGGAATTACGCCGGGGCCCTGAAACTCCTCAGGGAGAATATGCAGGACAACGATACACTGGTATTGACCCTTCTCGCCCTGAAGGGTATTCCGGACATACATTCTTTTTGCGATGTTCTGGCCCAAATCCTGAACCGTTATCCGCGTGATCCCCGGCCTGTACACATACTCTTCGATTATTTACACGAAGATTATATCAGCCTGCGCCCTCCCGTTGCCAATGAGTTAACCCTGGCGGTACTGGCCCTACAGCGGCTTCCCTACCTTCTGGAGGCTGACCCTGAACTGGCCTGGCTCGCCGCTCCCCTCATCCGGGACAGCGTGGAGGCCCGCCGTCTTGTGGAGGCCTACCGGGCAAAAGGGAATCCTTCCCGGGAGAGCATTCCCGCATCTCTCAATCTGGGGATAATTGACGATTTTATGGCGGTTGATGAACTCTTTGCGGCAAGAAGCGGTAAAAGAAGCGTTTCTTATGCCCTGCTTGATGCGGTCTGGAGATTCCTTCGCAGCGCCGAAGGGCGGGAATATTACAGACGTAATCTTCTGAAGTTTTCCGGTGTTATTATACTGGATAAAGACCGGGACGGCAGGCCGGAATCGCAGACCCATTACCTGAATGGGATGCTTCAATCATTCGGCCGGGATGTCGATCAGGACGGCCTTAACGAGCTTGAGGTCTCTTTTGATGCGGGGGATTTTCCTGCATACGCGTCCGTGTCCGAGTCTGCGCCGGGAACAGGAGTTTTCGCCCTGCCCCGCAGCGAGGAAGAGCGCGAAAAATTCGTCGTTTACTGGGAGCAGTATCCTGCGGTTTCCCGAACGGAATTTAATGGGGAAATCTATATTCCCAGGCCCGGGGATTTTTTGTACAGGCCATTCAGATTTGCCGATCTTCCCGGCGGGCCCGTAGGGCTCCTTTACCCTCTGCCGGAAGAGGATTACAGTCCGCTGACCCGAAGGACGCTGGTTTCATTTGCAATAGAGATCCGGCGTCCCGGTGTGGAGTTCCCCGGCGCTGAGGAGCGGATAGAGCTGGAGGAAAGCATAGCGTTGAATTCGGCGGAATACCTTGGCGGCCGCAAGGTTTCGGAAATACAGTATTCCCGGGGAAGGCCCGTACAGGAAAGACTGGATCTGGATCTGGACGGAAGAATGGAAACCCGCCGGCGTTTCAAACAGGAGCTCACGCGGGAGGAAAGTTTACGGGACGACAGGTTCCCCTGGGATATTCCGGCGATCATCGAATATACGGAAAGCGATTGGGATGGTGACGGGATCTATGAAAGCGCCGAAGAGTATTTTCCCGGCGGGACTGTTGTTCCCTCCTGGGATATGGATGGCGACGGGAGAAGAGAGCGTTAAAGGCATGCGGAGTTATGGTATGAACAAATTTTGTTCGGCTTTGGTATGTATATCCGTGCTCTTTTCTTCGTGTCTTTCGATGACGGCGCAGGAACGGCGTCTGGCGCCCAAGCGTTCTACCAATGAACTGCGTATTGAAACCATACGGAGGGAAGTTTCCGGAGAACCCGGCAGGGCCATTCACCTTATTGGAGTATATAAAACGATCTATCCTGACTGGCAGGAAAGTGATGCCGTCATGGAACTGGAATCGCTGGAAGCTCAGTCTCTGGAGAATCTCCGGCAGGCCCAGTTGGATGCTGTCCGGGAGGAACGTTACGATGATGCGGCTTCCCTTGCCCGCTCCCTCTCAAGTCTCGGTATCACGGTGGAAAGTACCGGGCAGGAACCGGATCTGCTTCTTGCCGATGCAAAAAAACAGCTTGCCGCGGGGAACAGCCTCGGCGCCTTTCTTTCCGCCATTCAGGCCAATGAATTGAAGGCCTTGAGTTTGGAAGACGCCCTCTTTTTTCTGGAGAAGGCCATGGAAGCCCGGCAGCGGAGAACTGCCGCACGTTTCCTCGCCATCGCGGAAACTGCCGGGGGAGAGGTTCCGGAGGGACTCAGGCTCTATGCCGAAGGCGGGGATGCGCCCCCCGACATGATTAAGGGTGTGGCAACGGTATTGATTGACCGGGGTATGAGGATAGAGCGAGGCAGGGGTATCCCCGACAGGATGCTCGGTTCAGCCTTTTTTATTGACGCTTCAGGGCTCCTTATAACCAACTACCATGTGATCGAAAGTGAAGTGGATCCTTCCTACGAAGGTATTTCCCGGATGTATATACGCATGGGGGATGCCGCAAGTCCCCGGATTCCTGCAAAGGTAATCGGTTGGGACAAGGCCATGGATCTTGCCCTGATAAAGGCGGATCTGAAACCGGAATATGTTTTTTCCGTGGTTGACCGGATCACTCCCAGGGTGGGGGAGACGATCTATGCGATTGGGTCTCCTGTCGGGCTTGAAAAAACGGTAACCCAGGGAATTGTCAGCGCATTGGGCCGGCGTTTTCTCCAGATTGGGGATGTGATCCAGATCGATGCCGCGGTGAATCAGGGGAATTCCGGGGGGCCGGTGGTGGACAAGGATGGCCGGCTTGTAGGTATTGTCTTTGCGGGGATTGAGGCTTTCCAGGGTCTTAACTTCGCCGTTCCTGCGGAGAGGCTTGCCGCCGCCCTGCCCGCAATGATCAAGGGGGGCAAGGTGGAGCGGCCCTGGTTGGGCCTCACCCTGAATGAAACCATAGACGGCGCGGAGATCATCTATACGGCTCCCTTTACCCCCGCGTCGGAACAGCGGGTTAAGGAAGGGGCCTTCATCAGAACCATCAACGGCAAGACGATTGAAGCTCCGCAGGGAGCCCTGATTCCGGTATTGCAGGATCAGATCTTCCATACCAGACCCGGCGAACTGGTGGCGCTGGAATTCGGAGAAAACAGGCAGGAAACCTCAAGCAAGGTGGTGTTGATCAGCGTTCCGCGGCCCGATGTTCCCCTTGCCGAAGCGGCAAAGAAGGACAGCCGGGAACGGATGGCCGCCCCCCTCTTCGGCCTGATCCTCTCCCCGTCCCTGGGGAAATCTTTCTCTTCATCCTACCTCGTAAAGAAGGTAGTCCGGGGCTCCATCGCCGATGAAGCCAGCCTCTCGGAACTGGATTCCGTATCGATCCGTAGTTTCCGGGTATGGGAAAAGGACGGCTATGCGGTGATGGATATCAGTGTCAAGAAACGCCGTCAGGGCTACATGGAAACAGTCATGCAGCTTCCCGCTCTCCTGGATTCGCCCGATACACTTTAATGCGGTATGTGCGCAATGAAATGAGCGCATACACAGGGAAACGCTGATTGGCGTCATTTAATCGGCATTTCCTTAAGGATTGAGGCTTACACATTTTTTCTATACTATAAATGTATGGCAGAGATCTCTACCATCCGCAATTTTTGCATCATTGCTCATATCGATCACGGTAAGTCTACCCTGGCCGACCGGCTTATCCAGAAGGGCAACCTCGTGGCCGACCGGGATTTTCAGGATCAGATCCTTGATAACATGGACATTGAGCGGGAACGGGGTATAACGATAAAGAGCCAGGCGGTTACCATTCCCTACATTGCAAAAGACGGCCGGGAGTACGAACTCAACCTTGTAGACACTCCGGGACATGTGGACTTTAGTTATGAGGTTTCCAGGGCGATTAGTTCCTGTGAGGGGGCTCTGCTTCTCGTGGATGCTACCCAGGGCGTGCAGGCCCAGACGCTTTCCAACATGTATCTGGCCCTGGAGCATAACCTTGAAATAGTTCCCGTGATCAACAAGATCGATATGCAGGCTGCCGACATTCCCGGTGTTAAGGCCCAGATTGAAAAGGATCTCGGACTGGACGCCGGGGATGCGCTTCTTGTTTCCGCCAGAAACGGTACCGGCGTGGACGAACTCTTTGAGGCCATTGTTGAGCGTATCCCCTCGCCGGCCGGAGACATCGCACAATCCCTGCGGGCCCTGATTTTTGACTGCCATTACGATCCCTACCGGGGAGTAGTTGTGCACCTTCGTGTCTTTGACGGCAGCATTAAAAAAGGGATGAAAATACAGTTTATGTCATCCGCTTCCGTATACGAAGTGGAGACTACCGGTATCTTCAGACTTGCCCTCGCTGAGACAGATATGCTTTCCGCCGGAGACGTAGGGTACATCATTGCCGGCATAAAAACGGTAAGCGATGTGCGGGTGGGCGATACGGTTACCGCTGCGGATAATCCCTGTGCGGAGGCGCTGCCGGGTTTTCGGGAAGTAAAACCTGTGGTCTTCTCTTCAATATATCCGGTGGACTCCAATGATTATGACGAACTGCGGGCCAGCATGGAAAAGCTCAAGCTTAACGATGCTTCCCTGGTCTATGAAAAGGATTCTTCGGCCGCCCTGGGCTTTGGTTTCCGTTGCGGTTTTTTGGGTCTGCTCCATCTTGAGGTGATTCAGGAGCGGCTGGAACGGGAATTCGATCAATCCGTCATTTTTACCGCTCCTTCGGTACGGTACAGGGTAAAACTCCACGGCGGGGAAGAAATTTTTGTGGATAATCCCATGGAGTATCCCGGTGAAGGCCGTATTGAAAGTGCCGAGGAGCCCTATATCCGCGCTTCGGTTATTACCCCTGTGACATACCTTGGAAACATCATGACGATTTGTCTTGAAAAACGCGGCGTTCAGACCGCAATGAACTATCTGGACGAAAAGCGGGTGGAGATGGTATACGACATGCCTTTGGCAGAGGTACTGTTCGATTTTTATGACCGTTTAAAAAGCATCAGCAGAGGCTATGCTTCCTTTGATTATGATATTACCGGATACAAGCCCACGGAACTGGTGAAGCTCGACATTCTGCTTAACGGTAAACCTGTGGATGCGCTCTCCCAGCTTGTGTTCCGGGGCAATGCATACGGGCGGGCCAGGATTGTCTGTGAGCGCCTTCGGGATGAGATACCCAGACAGCAGTTCAAGATTCCCATACAGGGGGCTATCGGCAGCCAGATAATTGCACGGGAGACGGTGAATGCCCTGCGCAAGGACGTACTTGCCAAGTGTTACGGAGGAGACATTACCCGTAAACGGAAGCTTCTGGAAAAACAGAAGGAAGGCAAAAAACGGATGAAGATGGTTGGGGATGTGGAACTTCCCCAAAGCGCATTCCTTGCGGTATTGAAATCGAAGGAAGAATAGATAGGGATTTTAGGTGATACAAACTGTTTTGGGGGATGTCCCCGCGGGGAACCTTGGCTTCTGCCAGAGCCACGAACACCTCTGGATCAGCCGGGGATATTCCGCGGAAATATACCCCGCCCTCTGCATCGACGATCCTGAAAAATCCACGGCTGAATTGCGGCGTTACAGGGAAGCGGGCGGCGGGGCCGTGATTGACGCGCAGCCCCCCGGCTGCGGCAGGGATGCGGAGATGCTGCAGAGAATTTCTGCGGCCTCCGGGGTGAAGATCATCGCTTCTACCGGTTTTCATTGTCTGCGTTACTATCCGCAAGACCACTGGATATACCGTTATGGTGAAGAGGAACTGGAGACGCTTTTTGTGCAGGAATTGTGCGAAGGCATGTACATTGACTGCGATACGGAGCCGCCGAAAAAAACAGGGGCCTTTCGCGCGGGACAGATAAAAACTGCGCTGGAGGCTGAATTTTCTCCTCTGCATGAAAGGCTCTTTACCGCGGCGGTCAAAGCGGCCCGGAAAACCGGCCGGCCGCTCATGGTTCACATAGAAAAAAACTCGGATCCGGCTGCGCTTGCGGATTTTCTGGAGAAACAGGGCCTTCCCCCGGACAGGCTTATCTTCTGCCACCTTGACCGCGCCGTTGCGGATCCTGAAACCCACAGGGAACTTGCCCGCCGGGGCATATACCTTGAATACGACACCATCGCCCGGTACAAGTACCACGGCGATGAAAAAGAACTGGATATCATATGCGCCATGCCGGAAGCGGGTTTTGAAAAACAGATTCTCTGTTCCCTTGATGTTACCCGTGAACGTCTTGCAAGTTACGGCGGCAAGCCGGGTCTGGATTATATCCTTAAAGCCTTTATCCCCATGCTGCTTGAACGGGGCCTGAAGCGGGAAACGGCGGATCTTTTCTTTTATGAAAACCCGGCGCGGGCGTTTGGGCAGGCATAATTTCAAAATTATTTGTATTATGGCCGTAACTCAATGATTGCGTAGAAATAAATGTAAAATTGCCGCATTTCCCATCCGGTATCCTCCCAAAGATGTAACAATTTGATATACTATTCAGGTTATGGCTATTGACCCTTCAAACCCCCTGATCGTCCAGAGTGACCGGACTCTTCTTCTTGATGTGCATGCTCCCCGGGCAGAGGAAGGCAGGGAAGCGATCATGCCGTTTGCAGAACTGGAAAAGTCTCCCGAACACATGCATACCTACAGAATCAGCCCGCTTTCTCTCTGGAATGCAGCCAGCGCAGGCTTCAAGCCGGAAGATATTAGCGCGGCGCTGGAAGAATTTACCCGCTATCCCATTCCCCGGGGGATTCTGGAAGGTTTTGCCGATACCATGTCCCGTTACGGAAAGATCCGTATGCGTTCCGGTAATGAGGATAATTTGTTTCTGGAATTTGAAGACGAGACAATACTGGCGGAAATTGAAGCTTCGAAGTCTTTGGAAAAGTATCTGCAGAAAAGCGGGAAGGGTTTCATGGTGAAGCTTACCAGCCGGGGAACGGTCAAGCGGGAATTAATCCGTCTTGGCTGGCCCGTCAAGGATGAGGCTCCCTTTGTTCAGGGTGACAAACTGGAATTCTCCCTGCGTAATACCGCCATGTCGGGGCTGCCTTTTACAGTCCGGAATTACCAGGAGGAAGCGGCCCGTGCGGTTCAGGGTAACGGAGGGCCCGGTACCGGTTACGGAGTGGTGGTACTACCCTGTGGTTCAGGTAAAACTATCGTGGGAATGCTCCTCATGAGCATGCTCAAGACCAATACCCTCATCTTGACCACCAATGTGGCGGCAGCACATCAGTGGATCGACGAACTGCTGGACAAGACAGATCTCAAGGCCGAAAATCTGGCCGAATATTCAGGCGGCCACAAGGCTATTGCCCCGGTAACCATCGCTACTTATCAGATCATCACATGGCGTCCCCGCCGGGCGGATGCTTCCACGGAGGACGGACGGGGTGCATTTCCTCATTTTAAACTGTTCCGGGAACGGGCCTGGGGTCTCATTATTTACGATGAGGTACACCTGCTTCCCGCTCCGGTCTTCCGGGTAACCGCAGAATTGCAGGCGGTACGGCGTCTGGGGCTGACCGCTACGCTCATCCGGGAGGATGGCAACGAGGATGCTGTCTTTAGTCTTGTGGGGCCCAAGCGTTACGATGTACCCTGGAAAGATATTGAGGCAAAAGGCTGGATTGCCGAAGCCATCTGTACGGAGATCCGGCTGGATCTGCCGGAAGATCTCAAGATTCCCTATGCCGTAGCAACGCTCCGGGAAAAGTACCGCATTGCCAGCGAAAACTCCCTCAAGGAGAAGATAGCATTTCAGCTTATCGAAAACCATAGGGAAGATCAAATTCTGGTGATTGGTCAGTATATTTCCCAGCTTGAGTCCCTTGCACGGCTTCTCAAGGTTCCCCTGATCACCGGGAAAACCCCCAACCCGGAACGGGAACGGATCTACGGAGCATTCAGGCGGGGGGAGATACGGGTGATAGTGGTTTCAAAGGTGGCAAACTTTGCAATAGATCTCCCCGATGCATCCATGGCAATTCAGGTTTCAGGTTCCTTCGGTTCCCGGCAGGAAGAGGCTCAGCGGCTGGGGCGGATTTTGCGTCCCAAGGCCCGGAATTCCTGGTTTTTTACTTTGGTATCCCGCTACACCGTGGAGGAAGACTTCGCCGCCAACCGGCAGAAGTTTCTCGCGGAGCAGGGCTACAAGTACAGCATCCACCACTGGGGTTTTGAATGAGTACCTTCAAGTCCATCGGAGACTGGAAATCTGCCCTGCTTACGCTTCATGAAGGAGCCTTCTTTGAGCTGATGCGTTCGGTTTTCGGAAAGATTGAAACCCCTTTTAACAAACAGCGGCTGGTAGAGGATCTGGCGGCTTTTCTTTCCCGGCCCGACATTCAGGAAACGATGGGCGCCTACATCGGTGAGGAAGAAGCCCTGCTTATTGCCGCAGTGGGCCTCCTCGACTTTCCCCGGCCCGAAGATCTGGATAACTTTTTTGATGGCGGCTTTAGTTTTTCCCGGCTTCAGGATCTAATCCTCAATATGGAGGAGCGTTTTATCCTCTACCGTTTTCGGGATGAAGGGATAAGCCGGCTGGCCCTGAATCCGGTTCTGGAAAAACTTCTCGGCCCCTGGGTGGAAAATCATGACATCCTTTTTCCCGAGGAGCAGTCTGACGCAGAAACAGTATGGGAAGATCCGCCCCTCCTTGCGGCTCCCGGAGTCCTGGCAGGTTTTATAGCCTATGTACGGGAAGATCCCCATTTTTTCAAAACCGAAGGAGAATTCCGCAAGCTGGTCTTTGAAAGGCTCTCCGGGATTTTTCCCGGTCTTTCCGTAGAATCCCTGTATACCACAGCTTTTCTGCTGGGCCTCCTCCGCCGGGACGGAGGGGATCTCTATCCCGATGAAAAGCGGCTTTCCGCATTTGCCCTCCTTGAAGAAAGGGACCGGAAGCTCTACTTCGTCGCCGCAGCTTCCCTGGGGGAAAGCCTCAGGACCGACGGCAGTTTTGAACCTGAGTATCTATACCGCGGCAGAATACGTTCACTGGCGCTGCTTTTGAATCGTTTTCTTTCTACGTTTGAGGAAGGAAGGATCTACCCCCTCAAGACATTGAAGCGTAAGTGGTTTATATGCGAAAAGGAAGCGGAAAACCGCAAGGAATTGCCCGGCTTCGACAGTATCTTTGGCTCCCTTCTTGCGGTAGGATTGTTCTCTTCGCAGGAATCAGGATTCCGGTTTTGCAGGAATCGTACTGAAAAACATGATGAGCGTATCGTCTTTGATTCTCCTCTTTCATTCGTGCTTTACCCCGGAGTCTCAATAGCAGATGCCCTGAAACTGGCTTCCTTCTGCAGCATTGCCAAAGGCGGCCCGGTTTCCCGTTTTAAGCTTGACAGGGAATCTGTACTCCGGGGCTTTAACCGGGGCGTGGAAGCGGACGCCATGATAGAACTTCTGGGCCGTCTTTCCGGGAACCGTCTGGACGAAAGTCTCATCTGGAATCTTAGGGACTGGGAACGCCGCAGCGCAGAGGTTTCACTCTATCAGGGAGTGGTGCTCAGGCTTTCCGAGGAGCGGCGATATCTTGCGGAAACAGGGCCTCTGTCATCCCTTGCGGCAAAGACACTGGCGCCGGGTATCTACCTTCTCCGGGAGGACGTTGCGGGAAGGGCGGGCATTGAGGCCGCGGCAGAAGCCCTGGCAAAGGCCGGGGTAGATCTGGTCGCGGTACCGGAAATTCAGACGGCAGAACAGCAGGATCCGCCGCTGGAGGTTTTTCCTTCCCTGGGAAACAGAATTCAGAATGCCGGAGAGGCGTCCCGCGGCGAAACCGCGCAGGCAGTTCCCCCGCAGGACGGAGAAAAGATAAAGGAAAAGTACCGGTATTTCCTGGAGCGCAAGAAACTTCCCGAGGAACAGCGGGAAGAACTCTTAAAGAGGATAGAACGGAAGCTTATCATCAATGAATCGCAGCTTTCAGAGGCTCATTTCAGGCCGGAAAAAAACGAGGTTCGTGGTCTTGACTACGCAGGCAAGGCAAATATCCTGAAGCAGGCCATTGTTTCGGGATCTCTGGTTGAAGTAACCTGGCCTCATCCGGAATTCGGGATCAGTAAAACCCTCGGTTTTCCCGAGGCTCTTGAAAAATCCGGCAGTGACAGTGTGCTGGTACTTAAGCCCCACAGCGGCGGGAGTTTCGGAAGGGAACCATACGGCGAAACTTCCGGCACAGTCCGGGCCCCGGCGGAGGATCCCGGCGGCAGGGCTGAATCCTTGAGGATTCCCATTGCGAAGATCAGTCTTTTAAGGCGAATAAAAAAATCAATTTATTCTGATTAACATGGAGTTATGGGGCTGTCCGGAAAGCCGGTTACTTCCCGGCGGCCCGTACTGAGGAAGCCGTCCGAACAAGTTTTCTTCACCTTTCGGAGAGCTCTGTTCGATTGAAAGTGCAGTTTTGCCGCACTAAACTGGAGTTATCAGGAACCTTGGGTTCCTGTTCGATTTAAAGTGCGGCAAAGCTGCACAAAATTGGAGTTATTATGCCCTTATTGCCTTTTACAAACGTTTCAAATTCCCAGGTTGAATTAAACCAGATGAAACTTGCGGTGCTTATCGACGCAGATAATACCCAGCCGGCCATAATCGAAGGCCTTCTCGATGAGGTTGCCAAATACGGCGTTGCCAGCGTCAAGCGGATCTACGGAGACTGGACAAGCACTAATCTCCGTTCCTGGAAGGCTAAACTTCTTGAATATGCCATACAGCCGATTCAGCAGTTTTCCTACACGACAGGAAAGAATGCCACGGATTCCGCCATGATCATTGACGCCATGGATCTTTTGTACAGCGAAAAGCTGGACGGTTTCTGTATTGTTTCAAGCGATTCCGATTTTACCCGGCTTGCAGCCCGTCTTAGGGAGAGCGGCCGGATGGTGTACGGCTTTGGGGAAAAGAAGACGCCCCGGGCCTTTGTTTCGGTTTGCGACAAATTTGTCTACACGGAGATCCTGCGGGATCAGCAGGATCTGAATTCCCTGGACGAAGCGGATGAGGACAAGCCTGCGCTAAAGGCCCGCAGGGACTTCAAGGTGGATCAAAAACTTCTCAAGCTCCTGCGGGACACGGTAGAGGATCTTGCCGACGAATCGGGCTGGGCATACCTTGGAGGTATCGGGCAAAAGATAAGCCTTAGATCCAGTGAGTTCGATCCCCGGAACTACGGTTTCAAAAAACTGGGAGATCTTTTCCGCGCGATAAACCGGTTTGAAACCGAGGAGCGCCCCCAGGAAAACGGTACCGGCCGCCAGGTGTATATCCGCTGGAGAAAGCGGAAATGAATGTATTCGACATCATCGGCCCCGTGATGATAGGCCCCTCCAGCTCTCATACGGCAGGAGCCGCGCGCATCGGCAGGGTTGCATGGAAGATTCTTGGAGAGGATGTTGCAAAAGCCGAAATAGGCCTTGCCGGTTCCTTTGCGCAGACAGGCCGCGGCCACGGTACCGGCAGGGCTATCGTCGCGGGGCTCCTCGGCATGTTTCCCGATGATGAACGTATCCCCGACAGTGTTTCCATTGCCAAAGAAAAAGGTCTTGAATATGTTATTTCGGAGATCAGAATTCCCAAATCACACCCCAACACCGCACGGCTTCATTTAACAGGGACAAGCGGACGTGAGTGCGCTGTCCAGGGAGCCTCGGTAGGGGGCGGCAACATTCTTATTACCAGCGTGAATGAGACGGAAACTTCCTTTACCGGCGCTTCCGACACCCTTATTATCGCCCATCAGGATACTCCCGGTGTCATTGCCGAAGTTGCAGCGCTTATGGCCTGGTACGGGATCAACATAGGAAATTTCAGGCTGTCCCGGCCCCGGAAAGGTTTTCAGGCGGTAATGACTGTGGAAATAGACGGTACCCTGGAAAAAACGGTGACGGGAAAACTACAGTCCCTGCCCCATATCGACAGTGTGGTATACCTTAAGGCAATTCAGAGCGATTAAGGAGAGAGAGTTGATTGAGTATCATTCCATTGCAGAATTGGTAAAGCTGGCCGAAGAAAAAAAGTGCAGAATCTCTGATGTGGTATTGGAAGATCAGGCTGCGTCCATGGAAAAAACGGCGGAGGAATTGTCCGCCATGATGAAGAACAATCTTGATATAATGAAAAATGCCGCTGAAAAAGGAAAGAAAGAAGGAATCCGCTCACATTCCGGTCTTTCGGGAGGCGACGGCTTCCGGATGGCCTCCTATGCGGAAGGGCAGCCTCTTTCCGGCCCGTTCTGCGCAAAAGCCCTTGCGCGGGCAATTGCCATTGCGGAGTTCAATGCGGCAATGGGAAAGATAGTAGCCTCCCCGACCGCAGGTTCCTGCGGAATCCTCCCCGCGGCTGTACTCACCATGATGGAGGAAAAAAATTCCGGCGAACAAGACGCGTTGATGGCCCTCTTTACCGCGGGGGCCATGGGTATGGTCATTGCCAACGAGTCAAGTCTTGCCGGAGCCGAAGGAGGCTGCATGGCGGAATGCGGAAGCGCAGCGGCAATCGCCGCGGCGGCCCTGGCGGAGATGTCCGGCGGCAGTCCCTCCATGGCGGCGGAGGCCTTTGCCATGGCTCTGAAGAATCAGCTTGGCCTGGTTTGCGATCCCGTTGCCGGACTCGTGGAAGTTCCCTGCATCAAACGGAACGCCGGAGGAATCATGTGCGCCCTGGGAGCCGCGGAAATGGCCCTGGCAGGCATAAAAAGTGTCATCCCTGCCGATGAAGTGATTCTCGCCATGAAAGAAGTCGGCGACAGCCTCTCCCGGACGCTCAGGGAAACGGCCCAAGGCGGCCTTGCGGTAACGCCCACCGGCCTTGCGCTCAAGCAGAGGATATTCGGATAGAGAGTGTTTATATGGAGTCTGTCCATAATGTAGACACATTTCCGAACTGGTCTAATCTGATATGCGAAAACGATCCCGTTTCGGGAAGAACTATTTTCCCGGTTTTGATCCGATCAGGGTAAAGCTTAGACTGCACTGATAGCGTCCGCCGCTTACCGGGTTCGAGATCTTGTCCGAGGCATAGTAGCCTACCGATCCGGTGGAAAAGTCTTTTGCCTGGGCAATGACGGCGGACCATTCCCTGCCCTCACTGTCCTTGATGGAAATTTGGAGAAATTTCGGGGCGCCGGGATCCCGTTTTGCAGGTTCGCTCATGATAAGACTCCTTTTTTACTCAAGACCATCCCAAAATTTACCGAGTTTTTAGAATAGCCGGATTAATCCCCAAGCCGGGACATCTGAGCTTGCTCCAAAAACTGAAGTTCCGGAACAACCTCATCTCATATAATTTTAAGAATAGAGCCCCGGAGAATACGGGTCAAGTATAAGGGAGGCGTCATGAAAAACCTTTTGCAAAAGAGTCGTTTTTCAGGTACTCAGGCGGGCCTGTTTCAAAATCCGCTTGGTTTTTTACCGGTTCTTGCGATAACTTTTGTTTCTTTTTTTCTCGGTTTTTGCAGTTCCACGCCTCCCGGCTCCCCTCCGCCCGAAGAAAAGGAGCGCATTGTCCAGGCCCGGGTAATCGCGGCTCAGGAGACTCCGATTGCGGATGATGATACCGGCAGCCGGTCTATTGAGCGACCGGTTCAGGAAACTCCGATTGCGGATGATGATGCCGTGATTATGGTTTCAGAAGAGGAACGGCTCCCCATGGAGGCCGAATTCAAAAAACTCGTTAAATCCGAAAGACGGCGGGATTACTCAAGCGATGCGGCTTTTGCTAATTTCCGGGAAGTGAAGCTCGGTTCCATGGCATCCGGAATTCTCTACCGGAGCCGCCACCCTGCTCTGGAGGATACCCGTTCTCCCTATGCGGCGCGTCTTGCCGAACAGGCCAGGGTTGGTTCTATCATAGATCTTGCCGACAGCCCGGAGGAGATGGCCCTCAAGGCGAATGCAATTCCCTGGTATCAGAGTTTTATTACTCAGGGAAACAGTATCGCTGTCGCCATGGATTTGGACTATGACAGCCGGCACAACCGGGCAAAGATACAGGAGGTTTTACGCTTCATGTTGAGCCATAAAAAACCATTCCTGCTGCACTGCGTTGACGGAACCGGCCCTAGCGCCTTTATTGTAATGATCCTGGCGGCCCTGATGAACGCAAGCCGGGAGGAGATAATTGACGACTATATGCACAGCTATGTAAACTACTATGGCTTTGATAAAACCGAAGACAGGTACAGGCTCATCTCGTATTCGGGGGAAGACATGATTGCCCTGATCTGCGGCGAAGCTTTGGGAGGGGAACCTTCGCCGCGCCGCTCCCCGGCTGAAAATACAGGCCCGGCGCCCGGTCTGCGGGAAAGGGCGGAAAACTACCTTCAGGAAAAGATACAGCTGCATACCGGCGAGATTGCCGGTCTTAGGCGTCTTTTGGCAGGACAGCAGCCTTAAACTTCATGCCTACAAAGTAGGTTTCAAAGGAATTGCTCCGGCAGGCACGGGGTTTGAAGGCCTTTGCGCTTTCAAAATCCCGCTGAATCCGTTTGAGCAGACCCGCGCTCTGTCCGCCCTGAAAGATCTTGAGGATAAGCGCTCCTCCCTTGCAGAGGAATTGCTCTCCGTAGTCAAGGGCGGTTTCCGCCAGAGCCAGGGAGCGGAGGCTGTCCAGGCTGCGGTTTCCCGAGGTTGCCGGCGCGGCATCGCTCATCACAAGGTCAAAGGGGCCGCGGGCCCGGATTGCCTCCCGGATGCCGGGATCCGTCATGTCTCCCTGTAAAAAACCAAAGTTCCCCCCCTCAAAAAGACCCTTGTCAAAGTCCCTGGAAAGGGGTGAAAGATCCACCGCGGTAAGCGCGGGAGCAGGGTTCTTCCTCAGGGCATAGAGACTCCATGAACCGGGGGCCGCCCCGAGGTCCAGAACCCTCCTCCCTCCCGGAGGCCGGAAGAGGCCGAATTTTTCATCCATCTCCTTGAGCTTGTAGACGGAACGGGCCGGGTAGGCTTCTTTTTGGGCCTTTTGGGCCCAGAAATCCGGTTTATCGTAACTTCCCATAACAATCCTTAGTAGATACAATCAGGTATGGAGCAGTATACCCGCCGGATTACAAAAATTGAAGCTGTTCTGGATCGCTGGCTGCCCGAAGCGCCGGGCCGCTCCTGGGCGGCGCAGGTGTTTCCCGGCCTTGCCGGCCGTATTCCTCCGGATCTCCTAAAGGCTCTCTGCGGCCCCGGTCGCGATCTCCTTGATCGCGGCGGGAAACGATGGAGGCCCCTCCTGCAAACCCTTGTGTGCGAAAGTGCGGGCGGAGGAGAAGCGGCTCTGCTTTTGACACCCCTCACGGAATTCTGCCATAATGCCAGCCTTATTCATGATGACATCGAAGATTCTTCCGATGAACGCCGGGGCAAACCCGCGGTACACCTTCTTCATGGAATTGACGCTTCAATAAATTCAGGATGTTTCCTCTATTTTCTTCCGCTTGCATGTATCGAAGAGTGGGGGAAAAAACTGCGTGAACAGGGATCCGGCGAAGAGGCTGAGGCAATCGAAAAAAACCGTATTTTCAACCTTTGGGGGGAACACATGCGGCGCCTTCATCTGGGGCAGGCCATGGATATTGCCTGGCACCGGGATTTTGAAAGCCTTCCTTCCCTGGACGATTACCACACTATGTGCAGTCTTAAAACCGGATGCCTTGCCCGGCTGGCGGCCCTTCTGGGCGCTGCCGCGGCGGAAGCGGTTCAGCCCCGGCAGGACGGGGCGCTGCGGGTCGATACCCGTCTGCTGGGAAAGGCTGCGGAAGACCTGGGAGTGGGTTTTCAGATCCTTGATGATGTAAAAAATTTGACGGAAGGTATTCCCGGCAAGAAGCGGGGAGATGATGTGGTTGAAGGGAAGAAAAGTCTCCCCGTACTTCTCTATCTCCACCGGAGGCCGGATAAAAGGGACTTTGCCGGACGTTGTTTTTCCGCGGCCCGGAAGGGAGGGGCAGCCGTTTCCGAGATCATGGAGCTGATAACCGCCATGGAACGCGAAGGAGTTCTGGAAGAAGGGCAGAGAAAAGGACTTTCTCTTATAGAAGGAAGTAAAAAGTTGTTTGAAAAAGTATTTGCAGAATATGCTCTCTCCGGTGTAGAATACCATAACAGTTCTCTGCGGCTTCTTTTGGGCCTGACAGATCTTTTGAGCTGAAGTAAGGATAATATGAATGAGTCCCTTGAAGCAGAAATTTGGACAATAATAAAAACCGAACAGGGGAACACGGTACTGCTCCGTCCTCTGCAGGATGACAGGGTGGTACCCATCTATATAGGGCGCCTTGAGTCTCAATCAATACTTATTGGTTTGGGTGAATTTTCCATCGTCCGGCCCGTGGCCCATGATCTTCTGATAAGCTTATTGAAAAAAACAGGATATAAGCTGGAAAAAGTGGTGGTTTCGGACATAAAAAACAATGCGTTTCTTGCGGAGCTGCACATTAGCGGCAGGGATTATCCCCGGGATAAGCCGCTGATTCTCGATGCCCGTCCTTCAGACGCCATGGGGCTTGCCGTCAGGCAGAAATGCCCAATTTTTATCAATGCCGCAGTGCTTGACGAAACGGGAATCAACGGTGAAACGGTACTGATGGAAAATGAAATCAGTTCAAGACGGCGGATCATCCGGCAGGAACTGCAGGAAGCGGTTGCCAGTGAGGAGTATGAGCGGGCCGCAGAGCTCCGGGATCTTCTGGTTTTTCTGGACGAAGAGCATACAGATGAAAATTAAGCTCCCGCCCTTTCTTGCCGAAACTATAGATACTGTTTCCATGGTAATATCTAGGCTTACAGATCAATTGTACCGGAGTCCGCCGAAGTGCAGGATGGCTTTTTCCCTGGCCTGTATCCTGTCGATGGCGTATCTTTTCCCCCTGCAGTCCTTCATGAGTTCGGCAAAGGCGGAGTCCCTGCCGCCCGAAGATCTGGAAAACGGTATGGGCGGAGCCGGCTATTCTGAAAATGAGGTATTTATTGAAAATGCCGTCCTGACCGGTATTCCCGAGCCGGAAGACTTCTCCCGGCCCAAGATGCTGATCTACGATTCCTATACAGTACAGAAGGGTGAGATGATCGGCATCCTGGCCCAGGGCTTCGGCCTCAATCAGGATACGCTTCTCTCGGTTAATAAGATACGATCCGCCCGGACTGTCCAGATTGGACAGGTTATCAAGGTTCCCAACCAGGACGGGATACTTTATACGGTTAAAAAAGAGGACACGCTCTCCGGCATTGCCGAAAAGTATAAAACCAAAACCGCGGATCTGCGGACGGTAAATGAACTTCTTTCCGATTCTGTTCATACGGGAACGGTGCTCTTTATCCCCGGCGCACGGATGCCCCAGGATGACATCCAGGAGATCAACGGAGATCTCTTTATCTGGCCTGTCCGGGGCTATATTACTTCAAACTACGGTTACCGGCAGAGTCCCTTCGGCGGAGCCAGGCAGTTTCACTCGGGGTTGGATATAGGCGCTTCCATGGGCTACCCGGTAGTCGCCGCCATGTCGGGCCGGGTCAGTGTCGTGAGCTATGATCAATCTTTTGGGAATTTCATTGTTATTACCCATCATTCCGGTTACAGAACTCTCTACGCCCACCTGAGTGTGGTGCGCGTAAAGACCGGGGCCTATGTGGCTACCGGTGAACGGATAGGGGATGTAGGCAGTTCCGGCCTTTCTACCGGGCCCCATCTTCACTTCACCGTTTACAAAAACGGCGTCACGGTAAATCCCCGGAATTTAATGCAATGAACCTCCTCGCCCTAAAGCTCCCCCGCGCAACCGGGTTCACCCGGTTCTTTTCATGCGCGCCCGGCATGGGGAGTAACCCGGTGGTGAAAGTCCGCTATTCGGGTACTTGACAGAAGCAAGAAATCGGAGTATAAATTTATTAGATAGTGATTGTCCATAATGTAGACACATTACGGACAGACTACCTTAAAATAGGCATTTTGCGCACCGTTTTGGTGCAAAAAGATGAGCAAATGCAAGGTCTGTCCATAATAACCGGCCTTGTGGACAGGTACCAAATAACTGAGCCTTTTCTACACCCCGCTATTTTCGCACTTCAGATTTGATTTGGCCCAGAAGAAAGAGGCGTGTGGTGTGTATTGAGAAAAAAATCATTCTTCCGGTGATTTTTGTGTTGTTTGCAGCGTGTTCCAGCCCGTTGCTGGAATGGATAGAGATCGAACCTAGCGTTCAAACCGAATCCGGAACCGAACCCGGAACCGAACCCGGAACCGAACCCGGACCCCCCCCTCCTCTCTCCTATGTATCTTCCGCAAAAGGAATAACCGCCTTTTCTTTCGATGATATTTTGCCGGCCGATCAAACGGATACCATACGAACCACGCCGTCCGGCAACGGTAAAACCCCCATCCAGGTAGTTTTGCCCGCCGGATCCGAGATAAGCAATCTAACTCCGACTATAAAATATATCGGAAAATCCATATCTCCAGAATCGGGGGTGCCGCGGGATTTTAGGTACCCGGTAACATACCGGGTTACCGCAGACGATGATTCCTGGCGGGAGTACGAGGTACAAGTCATAGTAAAAACTCTTGATTCCGCCGACCTAAAGTGGTTTGACATTGAACTGCCGGGAATCGGTTATATGGCCGAGGGGTTTGTCGATCAAACCGCGTTTACGGTTTCCATTAATGTACCCAGCGGGACAAATCCCGCTTCCCTTACCGCAAAAGTAGTCCACACCGGCAAGTCCCTTTCGTCCTCAAACACGGGCGTAACTTATATTACCCCAAATACGGAATCGGAGGTAACTTTAACCGATGATTTTACGAGTCCGGTTACGTATACGGTAACGGCGGAAGACGGCACTGCAAAGTACTACACCGTTACGGTTACTGTGAATAAATCCACCGACACCGGAATTCTTGATTTCGCGGTTTTCAAAGAAAATACCTATGCTACCCAATTCCCCAATGTGGTTATCGGGCTGAATATGTGGGGCGCGGATATCCCTATCGTCATCCAGGTGCCCAACGGGACTAATGAAACAGACATGTATGCGAGGATAACCTTGAATGATTCAAACAGTACCATAAGCCACAGTGGCGGACCCCTTGTTGAAAATCCCTCTGGGGTCTTCACAGGCAAAATTATCTTTGGCCCCCCGGACAACCAGAAAGCGGTGTATACCGTAACGGCCGAAGACGGTGTTACACAACAGGATTACGTAGCAATAGTGAGCGAAAGCCCCGAGTTTTACTATGTGGACGGGGTAAAGGGTAATGACGCCTGGCCCGATTGGTATAACGGCGGTTCCGAATCCCTCCCCTTTAAGACCCTGAGCTACGCGGTACAGAAGGCCGCGAGAGACGGGATAAAGAAAGTCCTTATCATGGACGACCTTGACGCCGTGAATGGAGGCGCCGCCTCCGGCGACAGCACCTTTGCCATTGATCTAAGTACGCTTCCTAGTGCCAATAAAAAGGTAACCATTGCCAGTAATGTCACCGGCGGCACAAGGACCCTCAGGGCCGGTTCCTCCCAGCGGGTCCTCAGCATTACCGGCGGCGCGGATCTAACCTTCGAGGGCATCAACATTACCGGAGGCAATACCGCCGGGGCCGGCGGCGGCGTCTACGTTACCGGGAACAGCAAGGTTGACTTCACCGGGAACATCACCGGGAACAGCGCCCGTTCCGGAGGCGGCGTGTATGTGGAAGGAGAGGGCTCTAGTTACAGCGAATTTACCTTCAATGGCGAGATAAGCGGTAATACCGCCACCGGCAGTACCGCGGGTTACAATTCCGCCAATCCCAATGATCTTACCGCTTTGGCCGCGATGGACGGCGGCGGCGGGGTCTATATTAAAGGGAACGCCGACTTCTGGCTTGATTCCGGTGGAACCATTTCCGGCAATACCACCAAGGGCGCCGGGGGCGGCGTTCTGGTAAACGGTAACGTAACCGGTGGTTCCTACTACACCGGGCCTGACCCTGTTGATTACGGCTTATATGTGATGGGGGGCAAGATCACCGGCAATAATTCCACCAGTTGGACCTATCCCCATGGCGGCGGCGGGGTCTATGTGGCCCGTGGGTTCTTTGAGTTGAGCGGGGGGGAGGTTACCAGTAATGCCGCAAACCGGCAGGGCGGCGGGGTCTTTGTCCATTGGGGGGAAGCCCTGTTTAACGCCGACGACTCCACCATAAACGACAATATCGGGACCGGCAGTTCCAAGGCAATATGTAACCGGGGTATTACGGAATTGATCGGCACTACCGCGGCGGACTATGTGTATGTCTGGAATTACGACGACCCTGCGGTCTCTCCGCAGAAATTTGATGTAGGGGAGGACGCCGTGATTGAGACGGGTATAGCCCTTGCTTATTCGGCGGACAATAAAAATTTTATAACGCTTTCGAATCTCTCGGGCATGGCGGGATCGAACACAATTGAAATCGACCTGGAAAGCCATTTGGATGCCGGCGGCCACTTTGCGGGACAGCTTGAGCCCGACTGGCTCGGCAAGAAGCTCATTCAGGGCGCCGCCGGTACCTTGAATGCGGCCCTGCTTGGCCGTCTCAAACTCAATACCTTTACAGGGCAGCCGTCGGTTTATAATATGGCGAACACTTATACAATTAAGGTTAGCGGCGGGGGTACCGAGGGGCTATTTGGAAAGTAATGAGTTACCCCCTATTGCCTAAAGGAGGCAGCCCTATGAAAAGACATCCCCGGCAGAAAGCTCCGGCGGTATTGGCGGCGCTGCCGGTACTGCTGGTAACGGCGCTGCTGTTTGTCGTACCGCCGCTCTCCGCCGAAACGCGGACGGAGGAGGAGATCGACACGGGACGTTTTGGCGCGGAAGAACCGGAAGATCCTGCCGTGCTGCCGGCCGCGGAAAAAGGTCTTGATACGGACTGGCTCTACCTGGGTCTTAGGGCAGGGCCTTCGTTGCGGTTTTATACTCCCTCGGACGATACTCCCTATACCGGGAACGACACCCTTTCCGTTGCCCTGGATATAGCGTTGCAGGCCAACCTGCAGGTTCTTTCGTTCCTGAGCGTCCAGACAGAGGCGGTTTTTACCTGGGATAACGCATCCCTGTGGGCCTATATAGGCCCAAGCCTGGCCGCCGACTATGACTACCGCTATACCGTAGATTATACGGCCTTTTCTTTCCAGTTTCCCTTTATTCTAAAATTTGATTTTTTCCCCGGCAGGTTCAGGCTTTCTCCGTTTGCCGGCATGTATTGTCTTGTACCCCTGGGAGAACTTGAAAGCTCAGTCTCCCTGAACAACGAGAAAGAATTTTCTAGTTACGAGATTTTCCCGTCCGTGGGTTTCCTGGGCGGTTTAAGCGGGGCGGCGAAATTTGGACCCGGCATGATCATTGCCGATCTTCGTTATGCCGCCGATCTGGGAGATTTTAAAACCGGGGGTACAGAGCTATTCAACCGTAGCATGATCTCGATTACTGTGGGCTACGAATTGGGATTTTTCACCAAGGGAAAAGGAGGAAGACCATGACCGGAAAGCGCAGATTCCTCCTCGTCCGGGCCGGGTTTTTGGTTGTCTTGGGCGTCTTGGGCGTATCCGTCCCGGTTTTTGCTCAAACCCCGGAAAACAGTTGGGGTATGGATTATGAAGGAAAGGCGATTACTGCGGTGCTTCCCCTGGCGGGGGACGAAACCGAAATGATCCTGCGGTTCCACAACAGGATTATGGAATCGGTAGCCGCCCTTGAAAAGTATAGTCCCCGGAAAGCGGATGTTCCTCCCGGTACAAGGATCCCGACGGACATGCCTCCCCTCCCCAGCCTGACAAATGGCGCCCGTTATGCCCTTACCGGAGGTGTGTATCTGGGGGATTTGGCCGGGGAATATTACCTCCAGTTGTGGCTGTGGGACATGGATGGTTCCACAATGATCTACACCGACGATCTTGTGTACGACGATATCGACGAGGCCATGGAAACCGTGCCGGGCCTTGTGGAATGGCTTTTTTCCCATATCCGTGAACGAATCATTGAAATCCCGGCAGTCGATGTTTGGCCGGATCCCCTCTTTATGCTTGGCGCCAGGGCCGGCCTTTCCCAGCGCTGGTACGTTAAACCTAACGAAAAATCTCCGGGCGCTTCGGCGCTGAACCTTGAAGGGGGCTTTTCCGGCGCGCTTCGGCTCAATTCCCTGTTCTCCGTCCAGCTTGAACTCCTCCTTACCGGAGACACCCTGGTCTACCGGGGCCTTGAATCCAGCTCTTCCGGTCCTGTTTTGAAGAATAAAAAATATACAAATGTTTCTCTGGAAATCCCCGTTCTTTGCAAGCTGAATTTCAGGGCCGGCAACGTCAGGCTCTCTCCCCTTGCCGGGTTCTATATAACCGCTCCGCTGGGAGAGACCAGTTACCGGGATAAAGACGGAACGACAGACACGGTTTCCTGGTCTGTTTCCAATCCTCTGGGATTTACCGCGGGGCTTGAGGGCGCGGCGCCCTGTGGAATGGGGATGATTTTTGCAGGCCTGCGTTACGGAAGGGATTTTGGCGTAATGTCGATTAACAGCGAAGGAAGAGAGTATGGCCGGAATATGCTTTCCCTGTACCTGGGTTATGAATTTGGATTTCTTAATGGAAAAAAGCTTCGGATTTTTTAAGGAAAAACTTTTTTGAAAAAGGCCGGGTTTGGAAAAAGCCTGGAAAACAGGAGGTTTTTTATGAAACGGTTAAGCGCGGTGTTGATATTCGGTTTTTTGATTGTGTCTTTCTGCTTTGCCCAGATTCAAACGGGAAACGCTTCGTATAATTCGTCGAAGACCGGATTTACCATAAGTCATTCCAGTCTGTCCTTTAATACCCGCGTCAAGGTTACCAATCTGCAGAACAACCGTTTTGTGGAAACCGTGGTGAATGGGCGCATCCCGATAAGTCCCGAACGGGTCGCCGACATTTCCCGGGACGCCGGAGATGCCCTGGAAATAGACAAGAACGGCATGACTCTCGTGCTGCTTGAAGTTCTGCCGCCCCACATTACCGAATCCCCGGCCGAAAATCCCGCCCCAAGTCAAACAATCACAGAGCCGGCGCCGGCGCCTGTTCCGCAGCAGTCCGCCCCTCCGTCCATTGTGACCCAGACCCAGATCCTGCCGCTTCAAACTGTCACCGACATAGAGTATGTTTCGATTCCGGCCCCCGCTCCCGTCCAGCCCTGTTGCAACGCGCGTCTTATACTGGCAATCTTCCTGCTTTTGATTCTCGTCATCGCGATCCTTGTAGTAATACTCGTTCTGTTGATGCGCCGTTTACCGCCGTGGCCGTGGCATTATCCGCTTTGGCTGCGCCGCCGTCACCGGCGTGACAAAACATCCGGAAGACGGCGTCTCTTGCTCTGGCTGCCCTGGCTGCCCTAGGGAAACGCTGATTAAATGACGCCAGTCGGCGTTTCTCTGTGTATTTGCCCATTTCATTGTGCACATACCGCATTAAAGCAGCGCCGATTTATTCTCGATTGAATGAATCAGTGCTTCCTTAGTAAAAGATGTTGAGTAAAGGGCTGTTCTGTGCTATAGAAATCAAGTGAGTTTTTTTATCCGCTATGCCTTTAAGCGTCTTCTTACCCTTCTGCCGCTGCTTGCCGTTGTTTCGGCGGCTGTTTTTTTTCTTATCCGGCTCACTCCTTCGGATCCGATTGCCTCTATTACCGGCGGACGGCGGATCAGCGATGAAACCAGGGCCGCGCTGACGGCACAGTACCATTTGGACAGGACTCTTCCCGAACAGTACTTCATCTGGATAGGCAATGTGTTCCGGGGGAGTCTTGGGGACAGTTTCCGCCACCGTCAGCCGGTTACCCGGCTTCTTGCCGCCCGTTTCCCGACGACGATACAGCTTGTGCTGATGAGCGCCTTCTTTGCGGTTATCCTTGCAATTCCGGCGGGGGTGATTAGTGCGGTCAGGAAGGACAGCCCCATTGACCGGGCAATCTCCGCCTTTATGGTGTTCTGTGTGTCCTCTCCGGTCTTTCTCAACGCCATTGTTCTGATGCTTCTTTTTTCGCTCAGGCTGCGGTGGTTTCCTGCCTTTGGGGCAGGGCGCGGCATCTTTGAAAATCTGTACTATCTTTGTCTTCCGGCCTTTGCCTTAAGTCTTAATATGGTAGCCCTCATGGGAAGAATCACCAGAGACAGGATGATAGGGGAACTTAAATCCAACTATGCCCTGGCCCTTACTGCCAAAGGAACCAGGAAAAGCCGTATCATCATACGGCACTGTCTTAAAAATACCCTCATCCCGGTGATTACCGTAGCAAGCATACAGATAGGCGGCATGGTGGTTGGGGCCGTGCTGGTAGAAAATGTGTTTGCCCTGGGCGGTATAGGCGCCTTGCTTATAGAAGGCATACAGGCTTCCGATTATCCTGTGGTGCAGGCCATCATATTGCTTCTGGTGCTGCTGTTTCTTATCCTCAACCTTGCCGTTGACATGATCTATGCGGTAATCGATCCCAGGGTAAGGGCTGCGGCGGACGGAGAAACCTGGAGGAAGGGATGAGCCCTCTCCTTGCCCATAAGCCTTTTTTTAGCTTTTTTATATCGAAGAAAACCGAAGGGACTTTTTTCAGTGCCGCCCTTTTGATTTCCGGAACCCTTCTTCTTGTCATCATCGTTTTCTGTAGCCTGGCCCCGTTCATCGCTCCCTATGGCGAAACCGAACAGAATCTTTCCGATTCCCTGGCCCCTGTTTCACCCCGGCACCTTTTGGGCGCGGACAAGATGGGCCGCGACCTTTTTTCCCGTCTTCTCTACGGCGGGCGGGTAACCATCCTGAGCGCCATGGGTGTAGTGTTACTGTCGGTGATCATCGGTGTGCCTCTGGGACTCTTCTCCGGTTACTACGGCGGTAAATTTGACGCCATTGTGGGCCGTTTTTGCGATGTGCTGCTCTCCTTTCCTTCGCTGTTACTGGCCTTTCTCTTTATTGCCGCTCTGGGACGCGGCATCACCAATGCGGTGCTGGCTCTCGGCATTATCTATGTGCCCATGCTTACCCGTCTGGTACGTTCCCTTACCATTGTGGAAAAAAACAAGACCTATGTGGAGGCCGCCGTTTCCATCGGTTTTTCACGGCCCTATGTCATCTTCCGCCATGTTTTGCCCAATTGCATTGATACTGTTCTCGTGCAGCTTACCCTGGATCTGGCCTATGCGATACTCGATCTTGCGGCTTTAAGTTTTATCGGCCTTGGGATAAGTCCCCCCGTTGCCGACTGGGGCGCCATGCTTGATGAGGGGAGAAATTTTCTGCTCCAGGCGCCTCTCCTTGCCCTGGCGCCGGGCGCGGCAATTGTAGTAACCGTGGTTAGTCTGAACATATTCTGCGACTGTATCACCCAGTACATGGATCCCCAGGGAAGGGCTCTGCCTTCTTTCGACAACATAGAAAAAAGGCGGCTGTCCGGGCAGATGAAAAACAGGGAATCTCTACAGCAATGAACGATCCTGTATTGAGCATCGAAGATCTGTACTGCGACTTTCTTACCGTCGAAGGCATTGTCTATGCGGTGAGCGGCATGTCCCTTAAACTCCGCCGGGGGGAGATACATGGCATCGTGGGAGAATCCGGTTGTGGAAAGAGTGTCAGTACCAGGGCGGTGATGGGGCTTCTGGAAAAGAGACACAGCAGGATCAAAGGCAGCGTATTTTTTGACGGCAGGGATCTTTTAAAATTAAATGAAAATGAAATGAGGGATATCCGGGGCCGGCGTATTTCGATGGTGTTTCAAGACCCCCTTAACTCGCTTTCCCCGCTTGAAACCGTGGGGAATCAGATAGAAGAGGCCATGACCAGCCATTTTCCTGCCCTTTCCAAAGGGGAACTGCGGAATACATGTGTGTCACTTTTGGAAAAAGTCGGCCTCCATTCCGGTACTGCCGGACAGTATCCTTTTGAGCTTTCAGGCGGTATGCAGCAGCGGGTTATGACAGCCCAGGCGATAAGCTGCGAACCGGAGATTCTCATTGCCGATGAGCCTACCACGGCTCTGGATGTAACGATACAGGCCCAGGTTCTGGAACTTCTTAAAACCCTGCAGCGGGAGATGAAGCTTTCCGTGCTGCTCATTACCCACAACTTTGCCGTGGTAGCCGGAACCTGCGACAGGGTTTCTGTCATGTATTCGGGCCGCATCGTGGAGACGGCCCCGACAGAAAGCCTGATCAATAACGCTGCGCATCCCTACAGCAGAGCCCTTATCGGCTGCATTCCGCGGGGCAGGAGCGGTACGGGCAGCAGGCTCCCGGTAATACCCGGTTTCCCGCCCCGGCTTTACGAACCTGCAGACGGCTGTCCCTTTGCGCCCCGTTGCGCCTCCGCCTCCGCTTCCTGTAAGGCGGCGCCTCCCGTAACGGAGATCGAAGAAGGGCATCTTGTTTTTTGCCGCCATCCCCTCAGGGAGGCCCTCCATGGATAAGGCCGGGATGCTCCTGGAAGTGAAGGACGCCGCAAAATACTTTCCCCTGAAGGGTGGAAGGCTGCTCCGTGCGGTGAACGGCGTTTCCTTCAGCATCGCTCCCCATGAGATTCTGGGAATCGTAGGGGAATCGGGCTGCGGAAAATCAACCCTGGGGCGCCTGGCCCTGCGCCTTATAGAGCCCAGCGCGGGGCAGGTCTTTTTCCGGGGTGAGGAGATTACCGCCCTCAGCCGCCGGGAGATTACCCGCATCAGGGCAGGCATGCAGATGGTTTTCCAGAATCCCTTTGCCTCCTTTAATCCCAGGATACGTATTGCCGGAGCCCTGATGGAAGTGTGCCGCTACTATGGGATGAGCGTGGAGACGGGACGGGAGAGAATCGCCTCCCTCTTTAGCGACATAGGGCTTTCCGAGGACCTTCTTGGCCGCTGGCCCCAGGAACTATCCGGAGGCCAACTGCAGCGCCTTGCCATAGCACGGGCTCTTCTTTCGGAACCTGCCCTTATCGTTGCGGATGAACCCATTTCCGCCCTGGATGTGTCGGTGCAGGCCCAGCTTCTCAATCTGCTGGGGGATCTTCGCAGTACTCATGCCGCAGCAATGCTGTTCATCTCCCACGACATGACGGTGGTAGAGTATCTCTGCGACAGGGTTGCCGTTATGTATCTGGGAAAGATCGTAGAAAGCGCTTCCACCGCCGAAATTTTTGCCGACACACTGCATCCCTATACCCGCTCTCTTATTGCAGCCGTTCCCCGGCTTGACGGCGGAGACAGGATAATCCCCGCCAGGGGAGAGCCTCCTAACCCCGCGGAAAAAATCGCAGGCTGTCCCTTTGCCCCCCGCTGCCCTGAAGCCGGCGAACGCTGCCGGAAAGAGGCGCCGGAGATTCGGGAAGCTCTCGACGGACATATAGTCAGTTGCCATCAAATTTAGTATACTAGGCTTGTTTCAAAACTTAGGTTTTGAAACAGCAGCCTTAGATTTAAAGGGAAAAGCGGGCATTTGACCGTTTTTCCCAAAAGCCCGTCTCTAAACAAAATGCTTAAAGGAGCAGAAAATGAGAAAAATTTTTATACTTGCGCTTGCCTTTACCCTGATCGGGGGTATTGCTTTTGCCGGTGGTAAAAAGGATACCGCTAAGGGCATAACCTTTACCATCGCCCTGAGTGAAGATATCCGGGCGGTGGATGCCGGGGTTGCCTGGAACTATGTGACAAACCAGGTAACGAATCAGATCACCGAGGGCCTCGTAACCCTGGACTCCAACAACAACATTGTGCCGGAACTGGCCAGAAGCTGGCGGCAGGCGGACGATCTTACCTACATCTATGAGGTACGGGATGACATCACCTTCTCCGATGGCAGCAAAATGACCATGGACGATGTGATCTTCTCCCTCAACCGGACAAAGGATCCCGACGGAGGGACTTACTTCTCCGACTTCTTTGCCGACGTGGTGAGTTTTACCGCAACAGGCCCCTGGCAGCTCACCATCACGCTGAGTCAGCCTTCGGCGGTGTTCGAGTACTTCCTTACCACCGGGGCGGGAAGGATCATCAGCAAGGCCTACTACGAAAAACATAGTTCCGACTTCGGGAGCGCTTCGGGCGGCATTGTTGCTACCGGGCCTTTTGCGTATCAAAGCTGGACAAGCGGACAGGAAATTGTCCTGAAGAAGAATACGAACTACTGGAACAAGGAAAAACTTGCCGCCAACATCATTGATACCCTGGTCTTCAAGATCATTCCCGAAGACACCACCAGGGTTATTGCCCTTGAGACAGGAAGCGTAGACTTCTGCGCTAACCTGCCCATCGACATGCTGGATCGTCTTGCGGCGGCCAAAAATCTCAACATGACTGCTGTTGATACCTACAGCCTTACCTTCCTGGCCATGAACACACAGCGGGCGCCTTTTGACGATCCGAATGTCCGTAAGGCAGTTTCCCATGCCCTCAATATTCCCGAATTTCACCGGACGATCATCAAGGGCGCCGGAAGCGTGGGAACAGTGCTGCCTTTCGGCGCCGCTCTTTACGGAGATAATGCTTCAGGATGGAGGAGCTACATTGCCTCTGCTCCCAAATATGACTACAATCCTGCCCAGGCAAAAAGTTTCCTTGCCCAGTCAAAGTACCCCAGCGGCTTTAATTGCGTTTTAATTATCAGCGAAACTTCCATTGCCAGTCAGCGGGCGCTTTTCCTGCAGGAGGCATTAAAGCCTCTCAATATCAATGTTGAGATCCGTAAGATGAGCGGGGACGAGCATGATACCTACCAGATGGGCGGTGTGCAGGATGCCAACGGCAAGCGGGACTACGATATGCTCATCGGCGGCTGGGAAGCGGACTATCCTGACCTGAACGGCAATATCGAGATTCTGTTTGTTTCCAGCCAGGCCGGGGAAGACGGCTACAACGCCGCCGCCTATGTCAATCCCAGGGTTGACAGTCTCATTGAACAGCAGCGGAGTTCCACCGATCCTGCCAAACGTTTTGAAATTCAGAAGGAGCTCATGGACATTGCGATAAGCGATACGCCTTATATCGTGTTTGACTACACGATCCGCCAAAGCGCCCTGAACAAGAAGTATACAGGTCTTGAGGTTTCTCCCGCATGGCTGTGGGTACTGCCCGCACAGAACGTACGGTTGGCCCAGTAGCTGGTTTGAGGCGGTTTCCGGCATAGGCCGGAGGAGAACGGGATAGTTTCGTTCCGATCCGGCACAGGGTTCCGGGAACCGTCCCGGCTTTTTATATGGTTAAAATAGAAAACAATCTTTCCAGCGGGAATGTATTAAGCAAATTGGTGCTTTTTGCCATTCCTTTTCTTCTTTCCAATCTTGTGCAGTCCTTTTACAATGTGGCGGACATGCTTATCGTGGGGAATTTTGCGGGAACGGGGAGCATGTCCGGGGTTAATATAGGCGGACAGGTTACCTTTATCCTTACCAATACGGTAATCGGACTGTGCATAGGCGGCACTGTTCTTATCGGTCAATACCTGGGGGCCGGAAACCGGGATGCCCTGGAAAAGGTAACCGCTACCCTTATTACGGTACTGCTTATCAGTTCGCTTGTCCTTACGGCAGTGATGCTGGCAGTCCGTATTCCGGTACTCCGTCTTATCCAGACTCCGGAAGAGTCTTTTGCGGAAAGCAACATATATCTTACGGTAACACTGACAGGGCTTGTGTTTATTTTCGGTTACAATGCGCTGGCAGGAATACTGCGGGGTATGGGGAATTCCAAACATCCGTTCTACTTTGTCCTGGCGGCCAGTATCACCAACATTGTTCTGGATCTCCTTATGGTGGCGGTTTTCCACTGGGGGGCCTTTGGCGCCGCCCTGGCCACGGTAATCTCCCAGGCGATGAGCATGATCCTCTGCATCATCTATATGGTTCGTAACGGGTTTCAGTTTGATTTCAAACTCCGTTCGTTCAGGATCTACCGGAAAGAGCTGGGCCTCATCTTCAGGATAGGCCTTCCGACCTGTATCCAGAACAGCGTTACCGGCCTCTCCTTCATGTTTTTGACTACCATTATAAACATCGTGGGCGGGGTAAGCGCTTCGGCCGCAGTGGGTGCGGTGGGAAAGTTCAACAGTTTTGCCTTCATGCCGACCCAGGCGATAAGCGCCTCGATAGGGGCCATGGCGGCCCAGAATATAGGTGCCGGACACATGGACAGGGCAGTGCTGGCCACAAAAATCGGCACAGTTTTTTCGGTCATCGTTACCTGGCTTTTCTTTGTATTTGTACAGATCTTTCCTGCCCGGGTGCTTGAAATTTTTGGCCGCGATCCCCAGATGATAAGCGATGGGGTAACATATCTGCGCAGTTTTGCGTTTGATTTTCTGCTGATCCCCTTTATCTTTTGCATTAACGGTTTCCTTATCGGCGGCGGCCACACCATGTTCACCCTGATAACCAATATGCTTTCCGCAGTCCTTCTCCGTATTCCGGTCTGCTACTTCCTGGGCGTGACACTCGGCTGGGGACTCTCCGGCGTAGGCCTCGGCGCCCCCGCCGCAAGTGCAGGGACGCTGTTGGTCATTGTTATCTACCTTTTTTCGGGCGCCTGGAAATTCAATGCGGTGAAGTAGTGGAGCATGGCCGGGTATCTGCATGCAGTGCCGGGTCGAATTTAATCATTCCTTTTTGACCATTGAGGCTGTTCCGGCATCCGGTGATTCGGCAGGATCGTAATTTCGAAACAAGCCCCATTTACACAAACTTTAGGACAGGACACCGGTGTACTTTTTTACATAGCCGCAGGGACGGTATGTTTCCTTTGCCTGCCGCAGACCCAGATCTCCCAGATCCTGTTCCCGGTTGATATAGGTAAAGAAGCGGGGGAGGCTGGCGGCAAAGGCCTGGTTGATGTACTGGTAGATCCCCTTGTACTGCTCCAGAGCCTTTTCAAAATGAATGGCGAAGATACGGCCTTTTGCGAGGCTTTCCCCCAGACACCAGCCTGCAGGTCTGCCGTTCACATAAAAGATCGCCCCCCTGACCCTGAGTGCGCCGAAGAGTTCCAGTGTCTCCCTGGCCGCGATAATGTCTCCCTCTTCACCTTTCTCCCTGGCCCACTGTTCGGCGACTTCCAGGGCCCGGGGAATCAGTTCCGGGGTAAGAGGCTTCATTTCATGATCCGGATACTCTTTATTAAAGGCATTTACCAGATTCTTTTTTTTATGAAAGCGCTTTCCTGAAAGATCCGCTAATTCCTGCCTCAGATACAGATAATCAAAATTGTCCCGGTCTTCGGCCAGCGTAATGCCCCAGGATGCGATATCTTCCCCGGATTGCGCCAGCACCGATTCGGGAATGTTCTTCCAGTAATCGTGGGTTCGGAAGAGGTCTTCGGTAATATCTTTGGGCATGGCCGCGCAGGGAGTAAAAAAGAACTTCTTATTGTCGTTCCAGAGCGGCTCCCCATGGTCGTTCGGAGGCTGTACCCCGGAGATGATGAAGGTATGCCCCGGCCCCAGGCTTACCCGGTACTGATAACGCCGCCTGAAGAGGTAGAGTCCCGCAAAGGTAAATTCCGAAACCCCGTCGGGTGTCAGCGAAAGCTGCGGATGCATCTCATTCATGATATCCAAACTGATTGGAACAAAATCGGGATAGGAAGGAACAGGGCTTGTCATACTCAAGATAGTAACAAATTCACCGCCGAAATACCAGTAAAACACCGGAGCGGGTGGAGGCCGCCGCTGTTTTGAAACGCTTTACGGATTGGCCGTTTCACTTCATAATAAAGGGATGTCTAAAGAGATCGGCCTAACAACCCCAAAAACTGAATCGAACATGAAACAAAGTTTCATGCCTGCCCTGGAAAAACTTATTGTACCCCGCTTTTTGAAGTATGTGCGGTACTGGACGGAGAGTAGCCGCAAGATTGAGGAGACTCCCTCCAGTCCGGGACAGTGGGATCTGGCAAAAGTCCTGCTTGAGGAACTCAAGGGACTGGGGATCGGTGATGTTGAGTTAACGGAACACTGTTATGTGATCGCCAGGCTTCCCTCTTCGCCAGGGAAGGAAAAGACCCCCTGTATAGGACTTATGGCTCATATTGATACGGCGGAGGATGTCAGCGGAAAGGGGGTTAATCCCTGCCTGGTGGAATGTTATGACGGAGCGGTAATCGATCTGGGGGGCGGACTCTTCCTCGATCCTGCGCTGGATGAGGATCTGAAGGCCCAGAAGGGGAAGGCCCTTATCCATACCGATGGTACAACCCTTCTGGGCGCCGACGACAAAGCCGGAATTGCGGAGATTATGGGTGTTCTTGAGTATCTCTATTCCCATCCCGAGATTGTTCACGGGCCCCTGGAAATTATCTTTTCTCCCGATGAAGAAACCGGGAAAGGGCTGCCTGAATTTCCCCTTTCGTCTATCAAATCGAGGGCCTGCTATACCGTGGACGGAGGCCCCATGGGGGAGCTTGAGGCGGAGTGCTTCAATGCCTGGAAGGCGCTTGTGGAATTTCGGGGCAGGGTGATCCATGTGGGAACAGCCCGCGGCATCCTGGCAAATGCGGCCCTCATGGCGGCAAATTTCGCCACGTTGCTGCCCCGTTCGGAAAGCCCGGAAGCCACTGATGGCTGCTACGGGTACTACTGCCCCCTGGAGATAAGGGGAGATCTGGAAAGTGCAAGTCTTGAGATCCTTCTCCGGGACTTTGACCGGAATGGCATGGAACGGCGGTTGGCGGCCCTGGAAGTTTTTGCCAAAACGGTGGAAGCCCAGTTCCCCGGCGCTACGGTAAAGGTTACAACGGAAGCCCAATACTACAACATGAAAGAAAAGATCGATGAAGATCCTTTGGTGATGGAGATTCTCAGGGAAGCCTTCAGGAAGGCCGGCATTGAGATGCGCCAGAAGCCGATTCGGGGAGGTACAGATGGTTCCCGGCTTACCGAACTGGGCGTCCCCACGCCGAACATTTTTACCGGAGGCCGCAACGCCCACAGCAGGCTGGAATGGGTTTCCGTTCCCGAGATGACCGCTGCCGGTAGGGTACTCATCGAACTTGTAAAACTATGGGGGGAAACATAATGGATACTCTCTTATCCAAATACGGACATTTTGTAAAAGATGCGCTGACTTTGACCAAAACACCAAAGCTCATTACCGAGGACAATGTCTATCAGGTTGGGGTAGATGCCGTGCTTCCCTATCTGGATATGATGGTGGAAGAATTAAGCCTTCCCGGTTCGGGTCTGGATGGTATGGAAAATCTGGAAGAGCTTTGGAAAAAAGCCAAGTCCGGTTCTTCCTGCCTCCTCCTGCCGGAGCATTACAGCAATCTGGATCTTTCGATTATTACACGCTTTATCAAGAAGGCAGGCGGGCACGGGGAGGAGATGTCAAGGGCCATAGTAGCCATTGCGGGGATGAAGCTTACCGAAGACGACCCTGCCGTTGCCGCCTTTGCCGCCGCATACAGCCGTATCGTGATCTATCCAAGCCGTTCCCTTGCGCACCTGGATGCGGAAAAAGACCGGGCGGAGATCGTCCGCAGTAATTCCATCAATCGGGCGGCCATGAAGGCCCTGAATGGGCTAAAAACCCAGGGGAAACTGATCCTGGTTTTCCCCGCGGGAACACGCTACCGCGCCTGGGATCCTGCCACCAAGAGGGGAGTCCGGGAGATCGATTCCTACATCCGTTCCTTTGATTATATGTGCTGTATAGCCCTCAACGGCCAAATTCTTCATATCCACCAGAAGGACATGATGGAGGATGAGGTAAAAAGCGATTTGGTACGGGTTACCGCAGGGCCTATTCTTTCATGCGCCGAATTCCGGAAACAGGCCAGGGCGGCAGCCGGAAAGGCGGGTATTGAAGACAAGAAGCAGGCAACGGTAGATGCCATCATGGCGGAACTGGAAGCCATGCATGAGGCTGCCGAGCCGAAACGGATGGCGCTCCTCAAACAGTAACCTGAGCTTGTTCCAAAACCCGGTATTTTGGGACAGCCTTAACAAATCAGGGAACCGCTGCCGGGAAAGCCGGGGTACCCTGAAAAAGTCGATAATGAATACCGGCGGAATCCTACCAGCGCCTCCGGCCTTTGCCCGTCATTCAACCTTGAACCGGGAAACCTCGGTCATAAGCTGCTCTATCTGCTTCTTGTTCTCTATACTTATGTCATTGACCCGGTTCACCGCCGTATCTATCTGCCGCGCGCCGGATGCCATTTCCTGCATCCCATCCCCTATCTCTGTTGCTATCTCTTCAAGGGTCTTGCTCTCCTGAATCACCGTATGACTCCCGCTGCTCATCTCCTGGGCGCTCCCCTTCACTTCTCCGGTGATCTCGTTCAGCCGCTCTATGGACTCAAGGATGGCTTTGCTCCCTATGCCCTGCTCCTCCATGGCGCTGCGGACATTCGCCTCCTGATCCGTTACGGTCTTCACCCCCTCGTTTATGGCCTCGAAATTCAGCAGTACCGCTCCGGTGGAGGAAGTGATCTTATCTATGGAACCTTTTATCTTCTTCAAAACATCGCTTATGGTCTTTGACTGCTCGCTGGAGGACTCCGCCAGCTTTCTGATCTCCTCGGCCACCACCGCAAAGCCTTTTCCCGCCTCCCCCGCGTGCGCCGCTTCTATGGCCGCGTTCATGCTTAACAGGTTCGTCTGGCTTGCGATATTTTCCATTACCGCGTTGATCTCCAGGAGTCCTTCTGAGTCCCGGGCTATCTCCTGAATATCGCTTGATACTTCTTGTAAGCCGGTACGCCCCACGTCGGAGGCCTGGGAGAGCTTGGTTACATTTTCCTCGTTCTTGACCAGGGTTTGGGTAACGCGCTGGATATTCGCCAGCATCTGCTCCACCGCCGAGGAGGATTGGCTTACACAGTCGCTTTGTTTCTGAATCTGATCGTTTATACGGTCAATATGCTCCACCACCTGTTCCATGATGGTGTTAGCGCCTTTGACACTTGTCGTCTGCCGGTTGGTCTGGGATCTGATACTCTGAATGTGTGCCGTGATCTCGTTAATGGCGGCGGCGGTTTCGGTCATGTTGATGGCAAGGTCAGCGCCGGTTTCCCCAAGCAGATCCGCATCTTTCCGTATGGACAGAACAAGACCCTTGATCTTGTCTACGGTGAAGTTCAAGTAACGGGCAAGATTCCCCAGCTCATCGCGGGAACGGACGGAGATCTCCCTGGTGAGGTCTCCTTCGGCAATGTCTTTCAGGACCGCCATGGTAGAGGCGATGGGGCGGCTTATGGAACGCGCCGTAAAAACCACACCCGCCGACATGAGGATAATCGTGACGATACCGATGATACCGGCAATAATCATCATCCGGTAGACCGGCGCCATGATGGTGTTGCGGGAAACTCCCACAACCAGGGTCCATGGTTGAGGAATATTCCCAATGCTAAATGGCACAGCATAATACTGTATGACCGTGTCCGATTGGGGACTCCGGTACGCAAAAGAAGCGGGAGTTCCTTTGGTAACGGCATCAACCATGGTATCGAGGAAGGGGCCGAAGGCGCCGGTTTCGCTTTCCCGCATATTCTTACCCAGCCGTTCCGGATCCGTATGAGCAACGACAATACCCCCGGAGCTGAATACAAAGGCATGGCCGTCGCCGAAAGGTTTAATCTCATCCACCATAGATTGTATGGTGGACAATACAATGGTAGCTCCGGCCACCCCTATCAAAGCGCCGGTCTCCTTATCCTTTACCGGAGCGCCCATATTGGCATACAACAAGCTTCCATCCGGTAATGGAATGGGATACTCTGCGGGATCAAGCATATACTCCATTCTCGTGTTGGGCATTTGCATAACCAGATCCCAGCTAAAACCCGGCACAGGATCTAGCTGAAATGCGCCGTCACTCATGGTCCATGCAGGTATAAAGCGCCCGGTCTCATCGTTTCCCGGAGTATTGGCATAGGTTCCGTCAAGACCGTCCAAGACCATTGGCGCCCAGTTGGCATACACACCCAGCAGTCCGGGATTTGAAGAAAGAACCTGCCGCATCGCCATATTAAAATAGTCCCGCCGTTGTTCGACCGGTATGTCTCGATAGCCTTCCATGATCTGAGCCAAGGTTCTTGTTGCGCCTATATACCGCTCAAACCATTTGCTTATATTCTCTCCGCTTTCCCGGGCAATGCTTTGCGCCTCCTCCTCTGCCAAACGGCTGATTTCCCGCTGTGACAGGATAAGGGTAATACCGGCAAGCAAGCCGATACCGATAAGGTTAAAAATGCTGATGATAAGTACCAGCTTCATACCGATTTTCATACTACACTCCTTTATTCGCAGTGGGGTCTAATACCCCGGCCTTCAGTCCGGGGAGGTTCATTGGACTCGATTAAGGCCGGGTTCAAAACCGGCCATGCCTGTAGACTGGTATCCCGACAGCTACGAAATTGCGGCTTTGTTTCCCATGGGAGACGCCAACGCGGCAATATGGCTGCCTTGACGAAGTGCAAGGGATAGAAGTGGAAATACCGGAAGCTTTACCGCAGGTAAAGCTGAGGAATTGAAGCGGATAGCCCGGTTCCCGCCATAGGCGGGAATGCACCCGCATCTGCAAGTTTAATCGTGTCGGGATACTGGTTGATCGCCTTCAACTGTGGATAGATAATAGATCTGACATTTTTTAGAAAATTATACACTTCCTGCATTAGAATACCCCCTTAAAATTGCATGATGCCAATCTATACGATTTTGATAATGTTAGCAATCGATGGTCGGAATCCTCCGGTTTGTCAAAATTTCTTATTTTTCCTAAATTGCGGAAAACCCAATTTCTTTCTATAAAAGCAGCCTCTTACCCTGTACCTATGAGCGAAACCGGGGTACAAAGCGCTGTATGATCCGTCTGTAGTTGAAATCATTAAGGGTGTCGATAAAGGCGGCAGGCCGTCCAAAACAAAACAGCCGGAACCCGGGAGAAAACCTAAAAAATAACCTCTCAAAAGATCTGAAATAGTTTTGCTAAACCCTTTGATATACGTGTAAAACATACGTATAATCATAGCATGACGATTCGTGAAGTTTTGAAACTTTTGCGTGATGACGGCTGGTTTCTGAATGAGCGGAAAGGTTCTCATATCCAGCTTAAATACCCGGTTAAAAAAGGCCGTGTAACCGTCCCGAACCATAAGGGCGGACTGAAAAAGGGAACTCTTCACAGTTTCTTGAAACAGGCCGGCCTGGAATGAAAGGAGCGTAGTATGCGTAAACTTACCTATCTTGCGGTTTTTGAGGTTGACGACAATCCCGGAATCAGCGTCTATTTCCCCGACGTTCCGGGCTGCGTTTCCTGCAGCGATACTTTTGATCACGCTTTGCAAATGGCGAAAGAGGCGCTCTCCCTGCATCTCTATGGCATGGAGAAAGACGGCGAACCGCTGCCGGAACGTACCGATCAAGTCCCCGAAACCGGAGCCAGGGACATGGTTGTTCCTGTGTCCGTTTACCCGAATATGGTTAAAGACGAAATGAACAAGCGCAGGGAAAAGACCACGGTTACGATACCCCGCTGGCTCAAGGAAGCCGCTGAAGCGGAGGGCATCAACTATTCCCGGCTGCTGGAAACGGCAATTAAAGAAACCCTGGGGATCGCTTCGTAAAGGATATGCCCCATCGGCGGTGGAACAAATCCGCAACATCCCCGGCACGGGCCGCCTGCCGGAACCGAAACATCCTGGTAAACCGCAAAACGGGCAAATGAACCTGGGGCTGTAAAAGAAATCCCCGATTAGACGGGAGGGCGCCGGCCCACTTCAGACCGGTTGTACCGTGAGGGCCGGAACCTAAAGACAAAAAAGAACCGGGAGATGGGAGTATCAAAAAAGCTGCGTGCCTGCCGGGAAGCCCCGCGGGTGAACATCACCGGTGAGGAGGGGATTCTGCCGCGGATGAACCGTTCGATACAGGCGGAGGGGGCCTTCGGAGTTACCAAAGAGGACAGCCGTTTCAGACGGTTTATGACTCGTGGGAAAGCCGGGATAACAAACGTAACTTTTATTATATAGGTATCTTTGCGGTATGTCAAGACAACGCGGGTTAGCAGAAAACCAACCGGGTTCTCTCACCAGGCCTACTGAATCTTCATCACGTTTTTCCGATAATAGAAGTATGCCGCATCTCTTTGCGCTTGTGTTCTGTGTCCTCTTATTCGGTTGTTCAGGCGGGAAAAACAGTGAGCCGCCTCCCGAAGATCCGGACGGCTTGTACCGGGAAACCCTTCATCCCGATTATATTATCGAGGCCGGAAAGTATCCTCTCTGGTTTGAATTTTCCGCCGAAGGGCTTACGGTTCTTTCTTCACCGGGAGAGGCTTCCCTGACGCCTTTTAAGCCCTGGCCTCTGGCCCGCCATGTCCTGAGTATCCTGAAACACGGCAGGGAACTGACGATTGTTATCAACCGGGAAGGGTTTATTGTTGTTTCTCCGGCGCTAAGTCCGACTCCGGAGCTTTCGCAGCCGGCGGGCCCTCTGTCTGAACCTGCGGAGGCCCTTGCCGTCTACCGCTGCGCGGATCCCGCGTTCTGGGGCTCCTACACGGCAGCGGCGGCCTTTATCTATCAGGGAAGCCCCGCTGCGCTGCTCTACCGGGATGATTTTTTTGCCGAGAATGCCGTTCCTGCTCCCCGGCCGCGTGTATGGACGCCGGATATTGATTCTCACCGTCCCATCCCTCTGGCTGTTCCCGCGCTGGATGCCCTGTCTCCTTCCGAAGGCTGGGACATCGACGCCATGAGCCGGGGGGATGACGGTTATTGGTACTTCAGGGCGGTGAAGAAACACACCCTCCAGCCCCTGATTCGGTTTTACCGATCAAAAGATCTTGAGGCCGAAGCGGAGTCTTCATCTCGGGCCGAGTTCCAGAATTCCTTTACGCATGAAACCGAAAACAGCGTCCCCGATCCCGGTTTGCCGCCTCTCCCTGCCGGCTTTGTCTATACGGCAAAGACTCTGAGCGGAAGGGTGGTGGTGGCAGCCTGGGAAGAACAGGAAGGTTTCAATATCGGAGCCGCCGGCCTGATGGTGGCGTTGTCTGAGCGGTGAGGCTGCAGGGGGTAGGGCGTAACCGTGTGCGCCCGTAGGGGGGCCGGTGAATGAAGGCTCCCGGATGTTTGGAGCTATGGAAAGAGGCCCCCCTTACTTGACTTTTTTTTGGATACATGGCTGGATCGAGTCATGAAAGGGATTCGGCATCATCATCATTTTTACCCATTCCTGCCGGAAACAGGCGCCGTTTAGGCGTAACACACGGAATGTATACCGTGGGCTTCCGGCGAACCGGGAGTTCACGGTTTTTTTTTGGAGTTTTTATGGAAAAATTACGGATCCTGATCCCCAAGGGAAGGATCTTCGACAAGGTAGCCCGGCTCTTTGACGATGCGGGATTCCCCATCTCCCTGGCCGATCGAACCTACAGGCCGGTGATTGGGGCGGGAACGCCGGCGGACCGGCTGGATGCCAAGATTATGAAGCCTCAGAATGTCGGCGAGCTTCTGGAACTGGGGAGCCACGACGCGGGCTTTACCGGCATTGACTGGATCAGGGAAAGCGGCGCCGATGTAGAGGAAATTCTCGATCTGGGTTTTGACAGGGTTAGAATCGTTGCCGCGGTTCCCGTCTCCACCGGTGAAGAGACGCTGCGTTCAAAAAAACTGGTGGCCGCCACAGAATATGTGAGGCTTGCGGAGGAATGGCTTAAAGGTTCAGGCTACGAATACCGCATTCTTAGAACCTATGGAGCAACGGAAGTTTTTCCGCCTGATGACGCCGACATGATTATCGATAATACTTCTTCCGGTCAGACCCTGAAGGACAACGGATTAAGAATCGTAGCAACGCTGTTGGAGTCTTCGACTCGTTTTGTGGCTTCCAGGGCGGCAATGCAAAATCCGGAGAAACGGAGCCTCATTGAGGAACTGGCAATGCTCTTCCGTGCGGTTCTGGACGGCCGTGAAAGGGTGATGCTGGAAATGAATGTATCCGAAAATAAATTCGGGGAACTGGTGAACGGTCTTCCCGCCATGCGGAGTCCCACGGTTTCTACCCTTTCCGGTAATGACGGATATGCGGTGAAGATTGCGGTCAAGAAGGACGAGGTTCCCGGTATTATTCCCGGGCTCAAACGGCTGGGCGCCACGGATATTGTTGAGTACGATCTGCGGAAGGTAGTGCCGTAAATTGGAACAGGCTCAGGAGTTTGACATGAGAACAGAAACCGGTTTCTACAGAAACGCTGAAATCAGGCGGACTACAAAGGAAACCGACATTATGGTAAAGCTGAATCTTGACGGAACAGGGGAAGCGGATCTTGAGTATCCTTTAGGATTCATGTCCCACATGCTGAATACTTTTGCACGGCACGGTCTTTTTGATCTTGAGATAGAGGCCGCGGGGGATCTCTGGGTAGATCAACATCACCTTGTGGAGGATACGGGAATCGTTTTAGGTCAATGTTTTAACAAGGCCCTGGGAGACAGGCGCGGGATACGGAGAAACGGCTCCTGTCTTTTCCCCATGGACGAAACCCTGGCGCGCGCCGCGGTTGATATTTCCGGGAGGGCCTGTCTTGTCTTTAACGCGGGGCTTTCCGGCATTCCCCTGGTCTCTGTAAGCCCCGGCGTGCCGGCCCGGCGTTTTCGGTTCGGCAGGCTTTGTTGGCGCCGGCGCCGCGCTGAATTTACTCCCAAAACACGCTTCGCATACCGCCAGTTGTGCGGTGATTCCCGGGCAGAACAATCCTCATTCCAGACCGACACGGTGGAAGATTTCTGGCAGGGTTTTGTACTTGCATCCGCAGTAACGCTGCACCTCGATATACTGCGCGGCAGAAGCGATCACCATAAAATAGAAGCCCTCTTCAAGGCCGCAGGCAGGGCTCTGCGGGAAGCCTGTGAGATTGACGCACGGGCCGCCGGGAACATCCCTTCTACAAAGGGAGTGATTGCATGAGGAACCTTATCGGGGTGATCGATTACGGCGCGGGAAACCTGGGTTCGGTAATGAACGCGCTGAAACGGCTTTCCCTGGAAGCCCGTTTTGTAAGAGGCCCGGAAGAACTTTTACCAGGCCCGGGCGGCGGCTTTGAACGCATAATCTTTCCGGGAGACGGACACTTTGCAACAGCGATGCTGTCGTTGGAAAGCTCAGGTTATGCGGAGGCGATCCGTTCATGGATTTACGCGGACAGGCCCTTTCTGGGGATCTGTATCGGGCTTCAGCTTCTCCTCGATTCTTCCGAAGAGGCTCCTCCGGCGGAGGGCAGGGAAATCCGCGGCCTTAGTATTGTGAAGGGCAGGGTACGGCGTTTTCCCGGCCGCAAGGTACCCCAGATCGGCTGGAACGAAACTGCCGCCCTTCCTTCTTCAAAGCTCTTCAGGGGCCTTAAAAGTAACAGTTTTTTTTACTACATCCATTCTTTCTATGCCGATCCTGAAGACAGGGTAGTCGTAAGCGGAGAAACGGAATACTATCTCCGCTACTGTTCCGCACTGGAAAGGGGCGCGCTCGCCGCGGTTCAGTTTCATCCTGAAAAATCCGGGGTCGCGGGCTTAAGGCTTCTTGCAAACTGGGCGGAGGCGCGGGATGCAGGCTAAACGCATCATTCCCTGTCTTGATGTGGACGAGGGCAGGGTTGTTAAAGGAGTCAAATTCAAGGGGATACAGGACGCGGGAAACCCGGTGGAGCTGGCCCGGCGCTACAACGAAGAAGGCGCCGACGAACTTACCTTTCTTGATATCGGGGCTTCCCATAAAAGCCGGGCTACGCTTCTTGATGTGGTAAGGCAGGTAGCCGCCGAAGTTTTTATTCCCCTCTGCGTGGGGGGCGGCATACGTTCCGCGGAGGATATGCGGGAGGCGATGAATGCCGGGGCCGACAAGGTTTCTGTCTGTACCTCGGTCCTTGCCCGTCCTGAATTGCTGGACGAAATGGCCAGGGCCTACGGGAACCAGTGTGTGGTGCTTTCCATGGATGCCAAACGGGCAGGAAGGGACGCCGAAGGCCGTGTTTTCTGGCATGCCTTTTCCCACGGCGGCAGAATCGATACAGGCAGGGATGCTGTGGCGTGGGCCGTAGAAGCTGTGGAACGGGGAGCCGGTGAAATCCTTCTCAATAGCATTGATGCCGACGGTACCGGTGAGGGTTACGATCTTGAGCTTACCAGGAACATTCTTGAAGCTGTTCCGGTTCCGGTTATTGCCAGTGGAGGAGCCGGGAATCTCGATCAGATTGCGCATGTACTGCTGCATACAGGGGATGACGGCGGCGGTGCGGGCGCCGATGCGGCTCTGGTAGCGTCTCTGTTGCATTTTGAAAAGACTACTGTCGTGGAGATAAAGAAGCACGCCGAATCAAAGGGGGTCTGTGTCAGATGGTAATTGCGTCAATCGATATACAGGGCGGTAAGGTTGTCCAGCTTAAACACGGTGAGGAGCTTGTGCTCCAGCGGGACAATGCCGGAGAACTGGCGGAAGATTTTAACCGCTACGGTGAAGTTGCCGTCATAGACCTTGATGCCGCCATGGGGAAGGCTTCAAACCTGGGTATGATAAAACCTCTGCTCCGAAAGGCGGAATGCAGAGTGGGCGGCGGCATAAAAACTGCCGCACAGGCGAAGGAACTGGTGAGCCTGGGTGCAAAAAAAATTATCATCGGCTCAAAGGCACTGAAAAATCCGGAAGGCGGTTTCGGCGTAAACAGGATATTTCTTTCCGAACTGGCAAAGTCAATCGGGCGGGAGCGGATCATTGTCGCCGTGGATGCCAGGGAAGAAGAAATTGTTGTTGACGGATGGAAAACCCATACCGGGCTGGATCTCCTGCGGACTGCTCAGGAACTCTGCCCCCTGGTGTCGGAACTCCTCTTTACCTGTGTTGACAGGGAAGGAACCATGACGGGGATAAACTTTGAAACGGTAAAGAATCTGCGGAAGGCCGTGTTCTGCCGTCTTACCGCGGCGGGAGGCGTTTCAAGCCTCAAGGAGATTGAAAACAGCGCCGGAATAGGCTGCGATGTACAGCTTGGAATGGCCCTCTATACCGGAAAAATAAGTCTTGCGGACGCCTTTGTCGTTTCCCTTAACTGGAAAAAGGCGGAAATACTGCCGCTGATTGTCAGCTCCCCCGACGGACAGGTGCTCATGACAGGCTTTACGGACAGGGAAGCGGTAGCGGAAACTTTCAACCGCGGTAATGTGTGCTTTCACTCCAGAACCCGCAACATGCTTTGGATGAAGGGCGAAACTTCCGGGAATGTCCTGCGCCTTAAAAAGATCAGAGCCGACTGCGACAGGGATGCTGTGCTGGTTGTTGCAGAGCCTGCAGGTCCGGTCTGCCATACCGGTTCCTGGTCATGCTTTGAACAGGAACGTTCCTATACATGGCGGTATCTCCAGGAAATAATTGCGGAACGTTTACGCAATCCCAGGCCCGGTTCCTATACCGCCGCCCTGGATGATGAACTGGTTCGGGAAAAGATTGAAGAGGAAGCAGGGGAAATCTGTACCGCAAAGACTCACGATGAGATTGTATGGGAAGCGGCGGATCTGCTGTATTTTTCCACGGTTCTTATGACAAAGGCCGGAGTCGGTATAGAAGAAGTGTTGAATGAACTGGACAGAAGACACAAAGAAAGATGAGGATTAAAGCGTGAAAAGCGCAGGGGGCAGATACTGGAACCGCCGTGTCAGGGACTTGAAGCCCTATGTTCCCGGGGAGCAGCCCGGGAGAGAGAGGCTTATCAAGCTTAACACCAACGAGAATCCCTACCCGCCTTCACCCGGGGTTTCCGGAGCGGTAGAAACACTGCTGCATGCACAAGCCGCCGCAGGCGCAGCGCTCCGCCTCTACCCCGATCCTGCCTGTACGGAACTGCGGGAGGCAATTGCGGCGCGTTACGGTGTAAGGCCGGAAGAGGTTTTTTGCGGCAACGGTTCCGACGAGGTGCTTGCCTTCAGTTTTGCCGCTTTTTTTGAATCCAATGAGGGTTCTCCCCTTCTCTTGCCCGATATTACATACAGTTTCTATCCGGTTTATGCGGATCTCTGGAATATACAGTATAAAACTATCCCCCTGAACGAAAACTTTGAAATACGCATAGAGGACTATCTCATTCCCTCCGGGGGAGTCGTTTTTCCCAATCCCAATGCGCCGACGGGAATCGCCGTTCCCCGGACGGAAATTCTGCGCCTTGCAGAATACCTTAAAGAACGGAACAGGGTACTGATAGTGGATGAAGCCTACACCGCCTTTGGCCGCGCATTGGGGACCGAAAACGGGGCGGAGTCACTGGTGTCTTATATCGCCGGCCGGTCGAATCTGCTTACCGTTCATACCCTCTCAAAGTCCGCGTCTCTTGCAGGACTCAGGCTCGGCTTTGCTATTGGCAACGGGGAACTTGTAGAAGCCCTCTGCAGGATACGGGATTCCTTTAACTCATACACCGTGGATCGCCTTGCCCAGGCCGCGGGAAAGGCGGCGGTTTTGGACGCTTCATATTACGAAGCGATTAACCGCAGGCTTGTCAGGACACGCGACAGGGTTTCCGTTTCCCTAAAAAGCCTTGGTTTTGAGGCGCTGCCTTCCAGCGCCAATTTTATCTTTGCCCGGCATCCGCGGCTTACAGGAAAAGAGATCTTTAATAGGCTTAGGGAAAAGGGAATTCTGGTGCGTCACTGGGACAGGGACAGGATACGCGATTTTTTGCGTATCAGCATTGGTACGGATGAGGAAATGGACGTGTTTATTTCCTCATGCAGGGAGATAGTAAATTAGACAGGAGACCGTATGGAGATAATTACAGGCGATACATTTGATTCCTGGTGGAAGCTTCATGCCTCACGGGGGGGGCGGGAAAACGAAGAGACGGAAGAGACCGTAAGGGAAATTATCGCGGCGGTACGGGCCGAAGGAGACGAGGCCCTTATCCGTTATGGGAAAAAATTTGACAGAAGTTCTCCTCTTGGTATCGAAGTGCCCGGAGAAGCTGCCGAAGAGGCATGGCGGAAACTCTCCCGTGACCAAGCCGATCTCTGCGCCGCCCTGACTCTGGCAGCGGAACACATCCGGCGTTTCTCCGAAGAACAGCGAAGGCAGTTTAAGGATTTTGAGTACTCCATGGGGGAGGGCCTTGTTACAGGCCAGCGCATAGTTCCCCTGTCCAGGGCGGCAATCTATGTACCTGCCGGCCGTTTCCCCCTCATTTCAACGGTACTCATGGGCCTTGTTCCCGCCATGACTGCCGGAACCGGAGAACTGCTGCTTGTTTCTCCGCCCCTGGAGGACGGCATTCCCGATCGCCGCATCCTGGGCGCCGCATGGATCGCCCGCAGGGTGTGTAACAGTAACGCCATACTCCGCTTTTTCGCCATGGGCGGCGCCCAGGCAATCGCCGCGCTTGCGCTTGGAACGGAAAGCGTTCCCCGCTGTGATATTATTGCGGGGCCGGGAAACAGATATGTGGCGGCCGCCAAACGGCAGCTCTACGGGGAAGTGGGCATAGACTTTGTTGCAGGCCCCACCGATGTACTTATAATCGCAGACAAAAAAACAGGAAGCGCGGAAACCATTGCCGCGGACATGCTTGCACAGGCGGAACACGATGTAGACGCCAGGGCCAGAGTTCTCGTGCCTGACCGGGAAATGGCGGACAGTATCTCTGCGGCCATCGAAAAACAGCTTTCGTTTCTCTCCACCGTAAATCCGGCTCCGGGGTCTCTGGATGCCGGGGGCCTCATGGTACTGTACAGAGACCGGGAAGAGGCGATCCGCATTGCCAATACCATTGCCCCCGAACATCTGGAACTTCAGCTTGAAGATCCGGATCAATGGATACCATCACTGGTAAACTACGGTTCGCTCTTTATAGGCAGCCTTTCTGCGGAGGTGCTCGGCGATTATTCGGCGGGCGTCAACCATACGCTCCCCACATCGGGAAGCGCCCGCTTTACCGGAGGCCTTTCCGTGAGACATTTTCTCAAGATACTCACCAGTCTCCGCTGTGAAAGGGGCAAGGCCTTTGAGCTTGCCAGAAAATCCGCGGAAACCATAGCGCAGGCGGAAGGACTTGAAGCCCATGCCCAAAGCGCTGCGCTTAGATGCGACGCGTTTTTAAGCGCACTATCACGGGGGGAGGCAAATGGTATTCGTTAAGAGGCGGGATCTGGAAAAAATTTGCGGCGGCATATTTACCGCTCTGGGCATACCGGAGGATGAGGCCCGCTCTTCGGCGGAGATCCTTGTAGCCGCCGATGCCAGAGGAATCCGCAGTCACGGCGTTGCACGAATCAAACGGTATGTTGAAGGCATCAGGGCCGGGTATATCACGGGAGGAGTAAGTCCCCGGACACTTCACCGGACGCCGGTTTCCCTTGTTCTTGATGCGGAAGGCGGTATGGGGCTTTCGCTCAGCAAACGTTCAATGGAAAAGGTTATCTCCATGGCGGAGGAACACGGTTTCGGCGCCTGCAGCATCCGTAACTCAAATCACTTCGGTATTGCCGGATACTATGCGGAGATGGCCGCACGGAAGGACATGATCGGCATCGCCATGACCAATACCGCCGCCCTGGGAGTTCCTACCTTTGCGCGGAAAGCCATGTTCGGCACCAATCCCATTGCCTTTGCAGCGCCCTCCCTCAATGCCAAGATGTTCAGCCTTGACATGGCTACTACCACCGTTACCAGGGGCAAGGTGGAAGTCTGCGAACGCGAAAAGAAGCCCCTCCCCCCGGGCTGGGCCGTGGGAACCGACGGAAGGGTTACCTGCGATCCCGCAGGGCTCCTGGAAGACATGCTCTACCAGCGAGGAGGCGGCCTTCTTCCCCTCGGAGGGGAGGGAGAACAGTCAGGCGGATACAAGGGTTACGGACTGGCGGTAATGGTAGACATCCTTACTGCGCTCTGTTCAGGCGGCAGCTTCGGTGAAAACGTAAGAGATTCGGAACTTACATCCGCCAGGGTCTGCCATTTTTTCATGGCGCTCAGAATCGATCTTTTCCGTCCGCCTGCGGACTTCAAGAAGGACATGAGCCTTATGCTGGAAGCCCTCAGCTCACTTTCTCCCGCAGAGGGAGCGGAACGGGTATACTATGCCGGACAGAAGGAACAGGAAACCGAAGAGGCAAGCAACCGAAATGGCGTTGCGCTTACAGACCAGGTGTGGAAAACCCTCTGCGACTGCGCCGCCTCCCTGGGTGTTAACGCTACACAGTATCCCGCTTGATCTTTTTGGTAGTAGTCATCTCCATGGCCTCCTTGAGGAGCGTTACCTTTTGGATCTTCTGGTAGGAGAGAAGCCTCTGGTTTACCTCGGAGACGATGGCGTCGATACATTCTTCGATCTCCTCCCGGGAGGGGGCCTCTCCGCCGTCTTTTGCCTTGAAGAAATCCGGGTTGGGGTAGATTAGGGCTTCGATACCTTCAGTCTTCATCTTCTTGTCCAGTTCAAAGCCGCGGATGAGAATTTGTTCAATTTCCTCAAAAAGCTGGAACTCATTTTCAATTTCTTCGGGGTAGACATTCTTTCCCCCCTCGGTAACGATTATGTTTTTTGCCCGGCCGGTTAGGTAGAGATAAGTCTCACTGTCCATATAACCCACGTCTCCGGTCTTGAGGAAACCGTCTTCCGTAAAAGCGGCGGCAGTCTCTTCATCATTTTCATAGTAACCCTGCATCACCACGGGGCCCTTTACAATCACCTCGCCTACCCCCCGCTCATCGGGATTAAGAATCTTCATCTCAATCTGCGGAATCCGCTTGCCCACGCTGGTTTCCTTGTAGGCCTCGATGGGATTAAGGGTGATAATGGGACTCGTTTCGGTAAGACCATAACCCTGCACAAAATCGATGCCCAACTGGTTGTATTTTTTGAAGACAGAAGGAGCCAGCGGACCGCCGCCGCAGATACAGATCCTCAGCGTGGTAAGACTCGCCTTGTCCAGAATGAAACCGAACATCTTCTTGCCCGGATTCACCCCGAAGGTCTTCTTTATAAAGCCGGAAAACCCCATGAGCGCCGTAATAATAGCGTACACGACGGGCCCCTTTTCCCTGAGCCCCCGGATGATGCCTGCCAGCACCTTGTTAAAGAGCATGGGAACGGCGAGAAGCATCGTGATCTTCGCCTGCTTCAGATCCTTCAATATCTGACTGGTGACCATCCGTTTCCCAAAGACCACTTCTGCGCCGGTGGAAATGGTCTCGATCAAAACCGCCAGCATCGTATAGGCGTGGTGCAGGGGAAGAAGGGCATAGAACACATCGGTATGGAACACATTCATATTACCCTGGGCAAGGTAACAGTCGCTTACCAGATTCTGGTGAGTAAGCATGACCCCTTTGGGCGTCCCCATGGTACCGCTGGTAAAGAGAATCGCCGCAAGATCGGTTTCCTCAGCCTGCTCGATCTCCGCCTGTGGGCCGTCCAGATCGTAAACATAGGTTCCCACTCCTTTTTTGAGGGAGATAAGCTGCTCCAGCATGCCGGGATTCTCCTGGTAGTACCCGTGTTTTTCTTCATCCACAAAAAGCATCCTCGCATGGGAAGCCTTAAGCAGCGTGTCTATTTCTTCATTTTTAAGCTGATAATCCAGAGGCGCCACCGTAGCCCCCGCAAAGAGAATCCCCAGATAGCCTACCGCCCATTCAGGAGCATTCTTCCCGGTAAGCGCTACCTTGTCCCCCCTGCCGATACCCCGGCCGGTCAGCCAGCGGGCAACAGCCTCAATCTTCTGCAGAGCCTCTTTATAGGAAAGGCTTATCCTGTCAGGTTCATAGATGGTAAAACAGGGCCGTTCCCCATAACGAACCGTCGTTATCCTGAACACTTCGGGCAGAGTAGGCCAGAGACCGGAAAAATACTTCCCCCGGAATTCATCCAAAAACGCATGATTATTGAAATAGTTGAATTTTTTCATGATTAACTCCTCATTAAAGTAATATCCACCGTTTAGACATCACCCTGACTTAAAAGTTGCAGTCTATCTTTATTCGCAGTGGGTCTAATACCCAAGAACCAGCTTGCGCGGGGGAGCTTTAGGGCGGTTAGAATCGGCAACGCTGCCAAAAAAGCGGCAGTAGACCCCGCAGTTAAATAATTTCCCTGCAGAACGAAGCTCGTAAACGATGCAACGCTTACACGATAGGGGATGTCCAATAAGTTGAAAAAGTGAATTTTTAACCGTTTTTTGTCTATATGAATACAAAATCACAGCCTTTTATAGTAAAGGTTTTGAATTTTTATACAAAACCCCAAAATTCGTACTTATTGGACAGCCCCAGGTTCATTGCCTGTTAGTTCTATCCAAGCTCATAAATATTGAGATCGGGGATCTCAATATCAACGCTTTCGGTAAAGATGTCGTAAAACACAGACGATTGTTGCGGATAAATTCGGTGGGTAACGGCATATTTACCCCCGTCCAAAAATATTTCCACCGATGATTTGTCTATCAGTATGTGAACCGGGATTTTTTCCATCCTCCTGCGGGGGACATTAACCTGGGAAGGTCTGCCGGAACCGGATTGTCTCTTGTCTATAGTAAATACCTGGGAATTGAAGTTATAGGAAAGCATGGTTCTTTCTTTCCAATTTTCCGAAGAACGCATGTACAGAGTCAAAACCCCGGACTTTTCTTTTTCCGGAATGGTAAAGAAAATTTCCATGCAGTCCCCCTTGATACCCGGCAGGTTGTCTTTTTTGCCTTCCTTGAGAGACAGCTTTCCCTTGAAAAGTTCTTTTTTCCGGAGATATTGAAGTTCCTCTACCGGCCTTTGCCATATTTTCCCGTCTTTCATAAAGAGTTCTCTGGGGAATGTGAGAGCGCCTGACCATCCGTTTTTTTGCGTAGGATACTCACCCATCCACATATCCATCCATCCGATAAGGATACGCCGGCCCCGGTCATCCTGAAAAGTTCGAGGCGAGTAGAATTCAAAACCATAATCTACATCTTGCCATTGTTTTTGAGTAAAGGCGGCAGTCTCGAAGTCCATGGAGCCTGTGATAAAAATAGTCTTTGAGTTTTTCATGTTCATTGGGGATATCATAAGCACCCAGGTATTATCCAACTCAAAAAGATCCGGGCATTCCCACATTTCTCCCTGTTTTCCATTGGATTTGCAGACAAGGCCGAGACATTCCCAATCGCGCAGATCCTTTGAGGAATAGAGGAGTATGCCTCCCTGCCTGTCTTTGGTGCAGCCTACTATCAGGTACCAGAGATCACCGCGGCGGAAGACTTTTGGATCCCGAAAATCTTCACCAAAGCCCTCGGGAGGTCCGAGTATAACCGGGTTCTTTTCGTATTTCCTGAATTTGACGCCATCAGTACTGAAGGCGATGCACTGGGACTCCTTGGGCGAACGTGCATCATCGTGGGCGGTATAGATCAGGGTTAATTCACCGTTATTATCTACCGCGCTTCCCGAATAACAGCCTTTTTCGTACAACTGATCCGGAACGAGGGCGAAGGGAAGATATTCCCAATGAATCAAATCTCCGCTTGTCACATGGCCCCAATGCATGGGCCCCCACCCTGGGGCGTAGGGATATGTTTGATAGAAAACATGGTATTTTCCATTGTATACGATGAGTCCGTTTGGATCGTTCATCCACCCGGCTTCGGGCATCACATGATAGCTGAGCCGGTAGTAATCTCTCTTCGCCATTTCGGCCAGTCTCAGGAATTCTTTTTTCTGAGCGTTTTTGTCAACTGTCCCCGGAATAAGCCTATTGACTTCCGCTTGAGCAGGGAACGGAAGCAGGCCGCTCTTGTGGGTTCCTCCTATCTCCGCCGCAGCCGCCGCAAAAAGATAAATCTCACTGACAACTGACCGATCACCCAGTACCTCTTTCCACCGGTTTTCCGCTAAAGCAGTCATACACTGCTGCAGAAAAGCTCCGGCGAATACCGCCTGGCGGTTAATTACGCTCACAGGGGGAATGGGAAAAATTTCCGCCGCAGTCAGAAGTGAATTCCTTTCCTGCCGGTATAAGAGAATTTCCCCGTCCGTTTTGAAACAAATCAGTATAGGAACTTGTTTAATTATTGAGTCAACGCCATCAATAAAGCCCTCCCCCATGGAGGTGAGAATATTTTGTGACACAAATACCACACTGAAACGGCTCAGATTCTCACTAATGTACTTATGGATTTTTTTTGTATTTTCGGTTTCAGGCGGCCAATTATCTAAACTTAGACTTACTATGCACCCGGCCCGGGCCGCCGCATCCATGAGCCGAATAATTACAGTTTCCGGAAAGGCACACTGGGGTGATATGTGGAGTATATCCTGATTTGTCAGTCCGCAGCCGGTTAATTCAAATTCCATTTTGTAGGATACAGGCTGATAAAATCCGGTTTCCTTCGCATTTTTAAGTCCCTTTACCAGCATGATGGATGTTTCATTTTTTGAATCCATGACGCATGCAGAAAGATCCACTCCCGCCGTTTTTAAAGTGTAACGAATGAATTGACCAAAGCTGTCGGTTGAAATGCTCCCGAGGAAACCGGAATGGCCGCCAAGGCACGCGATAGAATACGCAGATATCACCGCGTTGCCGCCTATATGTTTTTTGAAGTAAAGGATATCCCGTGCTTCTGCGTCGGGATCTCTTGGATAAAGTTGAATCATGGTTTCTCCAAAACAGTAAATGGTACCCATGGCGTTCTCCTTATGTAAAAGTTTCTTTCGCGCGGGCTATTATTTCGTCCATAATTGTCTTCGACAGAAAAAATGGTTTATTTTTAATGAAAAGATTAAAATTTTCCAAATTACAGTCGTAACCCAGGAAAGTGATTGAGGTATGGGTATGAATAAGCTCCGGTTTTGTCAGCAGCAGCCGTATGGCGCCCAGGGCGAATTTATAATCGGTCAGGTAAATATGTTCGTATGCGTTACTTGATAATAGATCCTGGAGCACTACCTGAGCTTCAGACATCTCGGAATTGATCGCCGTAATTCTGGTAAAAATATCCTTGTAATTAATATTATCCGCGTATAACTCCCGCAGGATTGTTAGATCTTCCCATGTCATAAAAAAACAATAATTCTTGTCTGCGTTATCGGAGATATAATCCGCGATGGAAATAAAATAATAATGCCCGGCATAATGGAACCGCTCTTCTTCGCGATCCTCCTGCCTGAGCGAGGCCATACGGGATTTATCCATGTTGAGGACATAAAGTTTTTTTTCCGTTAGATCCACATGACTATATGACTCGGAAGACAGGGTAACCAATAGGGAAAAGATACAGTCCGGCTGGGATTCCATTACGGTCAGTATAGTCCTCGGGCTGACATAATGAACCAAAGTCTGCCAGCCCCTGCCCTCAATAGTATCAATGAAGTATTCAAGGATTTTGTTCAGCATACCGGGATTTTTTGACGCATAATTTTCACATATATAGATATTTACATGGGATACTTTCCTGGTTCGCAGGTTCCGGGCCAAAAAATTCGGCTGGTAATTGAGTCCTTCAATGGCATCGAGAATTTTCTTCCTTTTTTCTTCTGAAACAAAATGGGTATTGTTTATCACATGGGAAACTGTCGCGATGGAAACTCCGGCGTGGCGGGCAACATCCTTGATATTATTTTTCATTTACCCATGAACCTGCAATAAAAACGTTTATAAAATATGCTGCTTATAGTAATTATTATAGGATATTGTTAGCCAGGATGTAAAGAGTCATTTTGCCCGGACAGATAATCTTCTTCATGATATCGGCTGTATTATGGATATATTATTTCTGAATGTATCATTAGGATACATATACATGGACATTTTGACTCATTTCGGGATATTTTTTGGTAAATAGAGTAGAGAATTCCCTCTCCACAGACCCTAGCGTCCTTCTTTCTTGTAATTTTGCCCTGAAAAAAATGATTTTTTTCCATTTTTTGCTTGACATTTCATTTTTTGCAGGCTAACATTATAAAAACGTTTAAATAGGATGGAAATTTGGAAAGAAAAAGTAGGTTTTTATTTTTATTGGGACGGATTCAAAACAGTTGGCGGCTCTATATTCTCATGCTGCCGGCCCTGATATGGATAGCTGTTTTTGTCTATACGCCCATGTATGGTCTCATCATCGCTTTTAAGGATTTCAGGGTTCGCGCCGGTATAATCAGAAGCCCCTGGGCAAGTCCGCTTTTTAAGCACTTTGCGGCATTTTTCAGTACCAGTATAGCATGGACAACCATAACCAATACACTGATCCTCAGCGCCCTTACCATTTGTATTTCTTTTCCTGTCCCGGTGATCTTCGCACTGCTCCTCAACCAGATAAAAAGAGGCGGTCTCAGGAAAACCGTTCAAACCATTTCTTACGCACCGTATTTTGTTTCCCAGGTGGTTGTGGTCAGCATTCTCACGGTGATCCTCTCTCCCGGCTCAGGTTTTGTGAATACCCTCATTACTTCCTTTACCATGGGAGATCCCGTTCTTTTTATGACCCGTCCTGAGTATTTCCGTCCTCTCTACATTGTTTCGAATATTTGGCAAAGTATGGGCTTTAACGCGATTATCTATATCGCCGCTCTTGCAGGAGTAAGCCCCGATCTTTACGAAGCTGCCATTGTGGATGGAGCCACCAAACTGGACAGGATCATCCATATTGATGTTCCTTCTATCATGCCGACGGTTATCGTTATGTTTATTCTGGCCCTGGGAAACATAATGACCATAGGCTACGAAAAAGCGTATCTCATGCAGAATGGGATGAACACCATAGTCAGCGAAATTATCTCCACGTATGTTTACAAAACAGGACTCCAGAGCGCCCAGTACAGCTTTGCCACCGCAGTTGGTTTTTTTAATTCAGTAGTAAATTTTTTCATTTTGATTATCTGTAACGCCATTACCAAGCGTACTGCGGATGTCAGCATTTTTTAGAATGGACGGAGGATTTATATATTATGGATAAAACACAGATTGCCGCTCAAAAGCCTCGTAAATGCAAAGAGACTTTTGCTGACAGTGTGTTTAATGTGATAAATGCGATTATTATGTCGCTGGTCTGCGTTTGCATTGCCTATCCCCTTTATTTTGTTCTAGCGGCTTCTTTTACCGATCCGAATATTGTCAACCAGGGACGTGTGTTGCTTTATCCGGTAAACCTTTTTCTGGGGGGTTACGAGCGCATACTCCAATATCCTCCGCTTTGGAGCGGGTATAAGAATACTATTATCTATACCGCGGCGGGTTCGATAGTTTCCATTTCTGTCACTGTTCCTGCCGCTTACGCCCTTTCACGCAGGGATATGGCAGGCCGTAGAATTTTGATGTTTATTTTTACCTTTACCATGTTTTTTTCCGGGGGGATTATACCTCTCTATCTGGTTATTCAGAAGCTCCGCATTTACAACACGATTTGGGCCATAGTTCTTCCCGGAGCCGTGTCGATATACAATCTTATAGTCTGCAGAACTTATTTTGACACGAGCATACCCCGGGAATTGCTTGAAGCTTCCCGTTTGGACGGTTGTACGGATTTTGGATTTTTCTTTCGCATTGTACTTCCTGTCTCTTCCACGATTATAGCGGTAATGATCCTGTTTTACGCTACCGCAATATGGAATCAATTTATGAACGCCCTGATGTTTCTCGCGGATCAGGAGAACATGCCTCTCCAGGTAATCATGAGAAATCTTATTTTAATTAACCAGGCCAGGGCAATGACAAATGATCCGGGGGAAATGATGATGCGGCAGAAACTGGCGGAACAACTCAAGTACGCGGTAATTGTAGTTTCCGCAGCTCCTCTGCTGATGGTTTATCCGTTCTTGCAGAAGTACTTTGCCAAAGGCGTCATGATTGGCGCGGTAAAAGGCTAAATTGTGAATCTTGCGGTGGTATTCCGCAAAAAAATATTTCAGGAGGCTATTATGAACACAAATAGCAAATCGGGTGTGATGAAAAGAGCTGCTATTTTCATGGCATTGATCCTGTCGGCAGGCATGCTCTGGGCAGGAGGGGGGCAGTCAAAGAAAGCTCCGGCCGGAACGGGGAACGCCCTTAATGATCCTAATATCGATCTGAGCGGCAAACTTCCCATTATCAAAGACCCCTCAAAGTTTCCAAAATTGGTTATGGCGTATGTCAACAGCCCGGATCGCGTTGTGCCTGTAAAGGATTTAATTCTGGCTCAGGAACTGAAAAAGGCGACAGGCGTTGAATTTGAATGGCTGGAAATACCCCAGGATGGATCCTCTGAAAAGATCAACCTTATGCTTGCTTCCGGCCAGAATCTGCCGGATGCTTTTTGGAACGGTATCGACAGCGGTATGGTAGCCCAGTACATGAATCAGGATATCTTAAGGCCCACGGAAGATTTAGTGGAAAAATACATGTCCCGGCTCAAGGCTATCTATAAAAAGCGCCCTGAGTATAAGGCAGGAGCCACAGCTCCCAACGGACATTCTTATGGTTTCCCCTATATCGAGGAAATGCATGGCCTGGTACTCACCCCAGGCCCCTTTGTTATCAACAAGGAATGGCTCAAGAAGGCCGGGAAACCAATGCCAAAAACGGTAGATGAATTTACTGCTGTACTCAAGGCTTTCAGGGACGGCGGTGATCTTAACGGAAACGGTAAAGCCGACGAGATTCCCTATGCGCTTGATTTTACCAATACGGATGTTTTTGGTTCCTATAATACATTCCATCAGTTTACCGGGGCTTTTGGCATGGCAGATCCCTATTGTACCCTTAATCCTAATGGCAGCCACATGCGAGTTATCAACAATAAAATCGTATTTTCTGCCATGGACACAGCTTATAGGGATACCGCAAAGTATTTTAACATGCTGAGAAACGAACGCCTCGTAGATATGGATTCTTTTTCGCCGGGCCCTTCTCCGGGTAATCCCCTGTTTAAGAGCAAGCTTACAGGATCTGACGCGGTAATCGGCGTCTTTGGTCTTTGGTCGCGGGATGATGAAATTCCCGATTGGAATGTACGGGATCAGTACCAGTCAATTCCCCGCCTGCAGGGCATCAAGGGTAAAACCGGCTTCGCTCTGAACGCCACGGAAATGCACAATCCCAGTAGGGTGGCTGTTACAATGGATTGTAAGTATCCGGAGGTAATCGCGGCGTTTGTGGATTATTGTTTTGAGCCCGAAGTTTCCGTTACCCTCAACTGGGGCGCCATAGGTTATTTATATACCAGGGGAAGCGACGGCAAGCTTCTTAATCGCCTGGACGCAAAAGGTAACTTTATCCTTACTCCGCCTTACAAAACCGCTAATGACGAGAGAACCAATACCACGCCAACCGGCGGCGCCCTGGCTGTGTTGAACGAGTATTACGATACCGTGGCGGAGTATCCCTTTAACGCGCTAATGCTCCTCAATGACCAGATTGCCAATGGGAAAAATGAATTTCTGGCCGAATACCCGCCTATACCCAATATGATTCTTACTACCGATGAGCAGAACACCATATCCCGTCTTCAACCTACGATTTCAGACATTGTGCGGCGCTATACTGTACAGTGGGTGCTTGACGGTAACATTGACGCCACCTGGAACAACTATTTAAACGAACTCAAGGCAGCGGGTGTTGATGATTTAGTCAGGGCCATGCAGGGCGCTTACGATCGCTTCTTAAAAGCAAAATAAAGTTGTTTTGCAGGGAAGGGTATCCTTCCCTGCGCGTCTTACATCGGAACCACTATACGCGTTATAATTTCATATATAAACTGAGGATTGCAATGAGAAACAGCTGCATCGAAAAACGAACAACAAAAACGTTACATTTTCTGAAAGATAAAAATCCGGGGAATTGTCTTTTTACAAGGGACTTTCATGGTACACCGGTTTTTGGGGAGGTCCGGATAAAGAAATTTATGGAAAATCCTGTTGAGTATTATCTCGACAAAAAAAAGATCTCAGGAATTAACGATGAATATCTAAAAAGCATGAGAAGGGGATCCGATGTTTTGACCGAATTAGACGACGATGCTGTTCCGGATATAGCCCTGGATTTTTCTCAGGGTACGTCTGTGTCCCTATTGTGCGGACTGGAGGTAAAATTTGTCTCTGACACAGGATGGTGTAAGCCTGAATTTGCCCCCGAAGAAATAGATCTGAACTTCAAGCTCGATAATCCCCGGGTACAGTTTCATCTGATGATCCGTGAAGACCTGATAAAGAAATGGGATGATGACTTTTTATTCGTGTTGAGGGGTTTAGTACCCAAGAACCCGCTTGCGCGGGGGAGCTTTAAGGCGTTTAAAAGGGCATTAAACCCCGAATACAAATACCTTATGAGTTAGGTTTCTATCAAAGATTGTTTAGTGCCTGCCCATAAAGCCGGTTACTTTACGGACAGACTCTATTGATACAGGAGGTTGAAAATGATCGTTAATAAAAATACCGGCTTTGAAAAAAATTATATCCTGTGGCGTATTGAATTGACGGCATCGGGCGGTTCGGGAGAGCTTCTGAGAATCACCAATCGGGAGAAGACGCTTATTTCATTTAATTATTCACAGGGCTGGGCCGGGACGAGCGTACTTTTTAACGCCCGGGAAAAACCACTGCGGCTTTTGGGAAAAGTCGAAGAAGGCAGCCGTGTCGTACTGTCCTGTTCCGGGCATTATCTTGCTTTTTATGTCGATGGTCAGCTCACCGACGAGGAGTGGCCAATAGGTTTTGTAGATTTCTCCGGCGCCGATTGCCGGGAAGCCCGGGGAAGGGTTGATTTTTATGGAGAGCCTCTTCAGGGAATTCCCCAGGCGGAATCTGCCATCACGATGACCCAGAGATGGAGACCTGCCGGATATAACACCGCCGTGGGTGATTGCATGCCCTTTGTTGACGAGGGAACACTGCGTCTATATTATCTCTTTGACCGCAGACATCACGGTAGTAAATGGGGACTTGGCGCTCACCAATGGGCCCAAATTTCAACAGAGGATCTTAAAACATGGCGTACACATCCTTTGTCGTTACGTGTTGACGATCAGCAGGAAGGTTCGATCTGCACCGGTTCGGTCATAAGACATAAGGATCAGTATTATGCCTTTTACGCGGTCAGAACTATTGATGAATCCCCCGCGTGGATCAGTTGGGCGGTTTCCGGTGACGGCGTGCGTTTCACAAAAACCGGTACCGTATTCAGCCTGACCGAAAGGTATCATGGGGCTTCGGCGAGAGACCCCTGCGTATTCAAAGATAAGAATGATCTTTTTCACATGCTGGTTACCACATCAACCGGGAAGGGTGAAGAAGCCCGCGGCTGTCTTGCTCGCCTGGAGTCCGCAGATCTTGAAAATTGGGAGGAAAAAGAGGCCTTAATTACTCTTGATGTCCAGGATCAGCCTGAATGTAGTGATTTTTTTTATTATAAAAACTATTATTATCTTGTTTACAGCGTGTCCGGATTGGGGCGTTATCTGATTTCCGCCAATCCTTTTGGGCCATGGAAAGCGCCCGAGAATAATATTGTTATCGGCGCTTCCTCCATAGTTCCCAAAAGCTGCATCTGGCATAAGGAGCGGCTTCTGTTCGCAAGTTGGACTACCGACTATATGTGTTTTGGCGGATACCTGGTGCTGCACGAAGCAAGGCAAGGGCCGGATGGAATTTTGGAATTTTTTCCTTTACCGGAATTGAACTGAGATGAAGTATCACCCGGAGAGTTATTATGCCCGGCAGCGGAGACAACAAAGCAACAGTAATTTCCGGATTGGATGGTGAGCGGCTATGTTCTGGCTCGGAATAGACGCCGGTTCTTCTTTCGTAAAGGCAGCCCTTCTCGATCCTGGTTCCGGCGCTGTCCGTGAAGGACGGAGTATCCCGGCGCCGGATTTCCTTGACGCCGGAAATTTTTCCTCCGGTAAGGCTCCGCTCTCGTACTCTTCCAGGCGGGAAATCTCCGTAGACGTCCTGGCGGAAACCGTACAAGCCCTCATCGGGGCATATGCGGAAAAATTCCCCATTGAAGGGATCCTGTTCTCCGTACAGATGCACGGCTTTGAGCTTTATTCCCCATGTGACGGCAGGGCCGTAACAAACTACGTTACCTGGCAGGACAGGAGGGCCTTCGGTTCCGGCGGGGGAACCGCCGCCAAAATCAGCGAAATTGCCGGCGGGGAACTGAGACGCAACGGGGTGATCCTTAACAACAGCCACAGCCTTTCGCCCCTGGTCCATTTTCTCGAAGAGGAAAAACCCGCCGGGCCCCTGGCCTTTGCCCTCCTTGGGGACGCCCTCATCAGGCGGCTTACCGGGCAGGTTATCCCCATACATCCCACCGAGGCGGCCTCCACAGGTATGTACGATCTTGAAGGCCGGGACTGGAACCGCCGGCTTTCGGATGTTCTCTCGTTGGGAAAAATTGAATTTCCCCCTGTGGCGGAAAAACGGGAACCGGCGGCATATTTCAGGCCGGCGAAGGGGAAGGAAATCCCCATGTATCTCCCCGTGGGGGATCATCAGGCGGCGATCCTTGGCTCGGGCGCAACGGCCGGCAGCATGGTCATCAACATCGGTACCGGAGGGCAGATTTGCTGGGTTGACAATGGCCTTGTCTTTGGGCCTTACGAAACCCGGCCTTTTTTCTCCGGCCTGAGCCTCCGTACCCTGTCGGATCTCCCCTCGGGGCGTTCCCTTTCGGCCCTCGTGGATTTTTTTTGGGACATCGGGAAAAATGTTTTTGATCTTGAAGGGGAAGACAGCCGGGAATTCCGGGAAAAGATCAACGCCCTGGCGGAAAAGGCCGTAGAGGCCGGGGGGAAGCTCCCGGCAATGGACATGAATTTTTTCGACAGGGAAGGCGGCGCCATCCGGGGCATAACCGCGGACAAGCTCAGCGCGGGGAACCTGACCGCCGCTGCCTACACGGCCATGGCGGACGCTGCCTTTGACGGATATAAGCGCCTGGAACCGGGCGGCGCAAAACCGGCAAGCCTCATCGGTGCGGGAGGCGTCCTCTTGCGGACGCCGCTGCTCCGGGGCATGATAAGCCGCCGTTTCGGTATGCCGCTCCGGAGCGCACTCCATCCGGAAGATGTCATGTATGGCCTCCTTAAACTGGGCCGCTGGCACGCGGGCTATACGGAAGATCCTCTTCTGGAAAAATAGACTTGTTCGAAAACCAACCGGGTTATCGAACAAGTCCACCGAAGTTTCCGAACAGACTAATGAGCGGCAGACGCCAAACTTGATGCCTGCCGCCTTGCAGCAGGCTGTTAAAACACCGCTACAACGGAACCGTCAGGCCATTTGCCGGCAATATAATCTTTAATCTTTGCCGAACGCAGGGCCTTTGAAAGAGCCTGGATGTCAGCATCGTTTTCCCTGCCCTTCTGAACCACGACAATGTTTACATAGGGAGACTGGGCTCCTTCAATGATCAGGGCGTCCCTCGTGGGAACAAGTCCCGCTTCCAGGGCATAATTTCCGTTGATCGCCGCGGCATCCACATCCTCCAGAGAACGGGGAAGCTGGGCGGATTCGAGTTCACGGAATTTGAAGTTTTTGGGATTGCCGGTAATGTCCTGGGGGGTGGCTTCCAGACCCGCATTATTCTTGAGTGTGATAAGCCCGTTGGCCTGGAGGAGCAGCAGCGCCCGTCCGCCGTTGGTGGGATCATTGGGAATGGCGATAGTAGCCCCGCCGGGAAGATCCGCTATGTTTTTTACCTTAAGGGAAAAAATCCCGAAAGGCTCCACATGAACTCCGAATGCCGAAACCAGCTTCGTTGTCCATTCGGCATTACTTTCCAGATAGGGAATATGCTGGAAGAAGTTTGCGTCAAGATCCCCCGCAATAAGGGCCGTGTTTGGAGTCACATAATCGGTGAATTCCACTACCTCCAGCGTGATCCCCTGGGATGCAAGGTCATCCTTGATCAGGTTGAGCAGTTCCGCATGGGGTACCGGAGTTGCTCCGACCGTAAGGGTCTTTGAAGCCGAGTCTTTTTTCCCGGCGGCGGTCAGGGGCTGCGCCAGGGTCAGAACCAGGGCGGCTGCAATTAACAGACTTGCAGTTCTTTTTTTCATATAAATCCTCCTAAGATTTGATTTTGAAGCACCGCTTCTATTTCCTAGTATTTATATGGATATAATAAAGATTATGTTTTGTCAAGTGAAATAATTCCAAAATTGAGCGTATTCCAACCCCCGGTTGGTTTCAGAACAAACTCCCGGAAAAACCGGACAAGCCCCCGGTTATCCCCGCCGTTTAGCCCAACTCAACGTTTGGATAGGAGGTTCCGGCTGATTAGGGTACCGGTCAACTGTACCGTCTCCACCAGAAGCAGGATGACGATAACCGCCGCTATTGTTACCCCGGTACGGAACCGGTAGTAGCCGTAACGAATCGCCAGGTCTCCCAGGCCGCCTCCGCCGATAGCGCCGGCCATGGCGGAATACCCGATAAGGTTGATGATCGTCAGGGCAAGACCGGAAATAAGAGCCGGCATGGCCTCGGGGATCAGCACCTTCCTCAGGATCTGGAAGTTGGTGGAACCCATGGCCCGCGCCGCAACAAGCACCCCGCTGTCTACCTCGGAGAGGGCCGCCTCCGCGATCCGGGCCACAAAGGGAGCCGCCGCAATGGAAAGGGGAATGATCACCGCCGTCGGCCCGATGCTTGTCTTGATGATCAGCCGGGAGAGGGGGATGAGGAGGATCATGAGGATGATGAAAGGCAGAGACCGGAAGAGGTTCACAATCCTGGAAAGTACATTATAGAGGAAAGTCCGCGGCTGTAGACCTGCCGGGGAGGCGCTGTAGAGGAAGGCCCCCAGCGGAAAACCGAGCAGGCAGGCAAAAAAAGTGGAAACCAGGGTCATGTAGAGCGTTTCCCCCGTGGCCCTGGGAAGCATAACCAGTACCGAATAGATCTTATCCGGCATAGATCAGTTCCCTTGCCGCCGCGGTTTTCGGCCGTTCAAAGATATCGGAGAGACTGCCCTGCTCCACGATGAGACCTTCATCCAGTACGGCAATTTCCTGGCAGATTGCGCGGATCACCTCCATCTGGTGGGTGATCAATACCACGGTAATCCCGAGTTTTTCGTGAAGTTCCCTGATAAGGGAGAGGATCGAGCGGGTAGTTTGGGGATCCAGGGCACTGGTGGCCTCGTCGCAGAAGAGCACTTCGGGATTTGCCGCCAGAGCCCTGGCAATGGCCACACGCTGTTTCTGCCCGCCGGAAAGTTCCCGGAGCCGGGCCTTGCACTTGTCCTGAATTTGTACCAGTTCCAGCAGTTCATCTACCCGCCTGTGTATCTCCTTTTTGGCTAAACCGGCAATTTCCAGAGGATACGCGATGTTCCCCGAAACGTTTCTGGAACCGAGAAGGTTGAAATTCTGAAAGATCATCCCCATTTTCCGTCTCCGCCTGAGCAGCTCCCGGCCCGAAAGCGTATCCACCCGCTCTTCCCCGTAGAAAACCATCCCCTTGTCCGGCTTTTCCAGAAGACTCATGATCCGTAGCAGGGTTGATTTCCCGGCGCCGCTTTTCCCGATGACGCCGTAGATGGTTCCGTCAGGCACGGAGAGTTCCAGATCCTGCAGAGCGGCAACGGAGGCATAGTATTTGGACACTCCCTTGAGGGTAATCATGAACTTTACACTACCCCGAAAACACCCTCAAATTCAACCGGCCGCATTGAATCATCGAAAATCTAACCCAAAAGAAAGCATGTATCACCGTAAAAATCTATGGAAATTTCCGGGGAATTTTTATTCGTGTTGTTGTACCAGGCAAATATCGCATTTGATCCTGAACCGGTTGCAAATGGTGATTCTCATATGGCATCCGGTTACAACTTTGTTATAAATCTAATGCAAAAAAAGTAACGGCGATATTTACACACAATTATATGATGGCATTAGGAGCGTACAAGCGATTGACGCAGCTTGGTATAAAGGTTCCGGTACTATCATGGGAATCTTATGCCGCCATGCGGCAGGGGGATTGTGTCATACATAGCAAATCGGTAATGGGAAGTTTGAGTACAGAAATCTATCCGGTATAAGCCGGATGAAGATAGTGAAACAAGCTCTTGGAAAAACCGGCAAAAGCCCGGTTTTTCCTCTAAATCCAAGGAAGCTGTTCCAAAAAGCTGAAGTTTTGGAACAGTCTCCCTTGATGGGGTAATAATTTCTACTCATCGGATATTGCAAATGATAAAAACGACTCTTCTTTCCAAAGGATCCATTCCGGAATCATGTATGGGTAAACCGCCCCAACTTAAAATCGTTTCGCCTCAACTACTTCCGGAGGACTTATTGTGATTAAACAGGACAGCAGCGGCCCGAAATACGATTGACTGATTGCGGTTTACTTGATACGATCACGCAGAAAATTATTCCGCTTTATGCAACTTAATGGAGATTATATGATTCCTACACCACACAATGCGGCAAAGCTTGGGGATATTGCCAGAACAGTCCTTATGCCCGGTGATCCGCTGCGGGCAGAGTTCATAGCAGAACATTTTTTACAGGAGCCTGTACAATTTAACAGTATACGCGGGATGCTGGGTTTTACCGGTCAATATAAGGGTGTTACAGTGTCGGTGATGGGTTCCGGTATGGGGATGCCGTCCATCGGCATATACTCATACGAGTTGCTTTCATTCTACGGTGTTGAAAACATCATACGTGTCGGTACTGCGGGCGGCATACACAGAGATCTCAAACTAAAGGATATAGTTTTCGCTATTGGTGCATCTACAAACTCAAATTATGCTTCACAATATAATCTGCAGGGAACCTTTGCGCCGGTTGCCGATTATTCACTGTTGCGTACCGCAGTAGATATAGCGGAAAGAGAAGGTTTTCGGTATATGGTGGGGAATATACTGTCCAGCGACACTTTTTATAGTGACGCAGAAGATACTATGGATTGGGCAAAGATGGGTGTGTTGGCAGTAGAGATGGAAACTGCAGCGCTGTATATGAATGCAGCGCGTCTTTGCAAAAAGGCCCTGGGACTTTTTACTATTTCCGATTCACTCATCACCGGGGAAATAACTTCTTCAGAGGAACGGCAAAACTCTTTTACCGATATGATGAAAGTTGCGCTGGAAACTGCACACAGGATAGGGTAATCGGTTTTCGGATGTTCGGGCCTGTCAGATTTTAGGACAGTTTCCCCCTTCTTTTCCTTCTTTGAAAATTTGGAGAATTCGATTTTTGCCGGAACTGCCGTAATTCCTTATACCACATGGAAAACTAAAGGGTAGAACGGCAGTTAAAATTCAAGTCGGTTCATTTAGTGTCTGTCCGCAAAGCCGGTTACTTTGTGGACAGAACTTGCATTTGCACATCTTTTTGTACCAAAACGGTATACAAATTGCGTTTTTTAAGGTTGTCTGTCACATCTGAAGAAGACGGCGCTTTCCCTGTTAGGGACAGGTCCGGCTCCCCGGTCCGTGGGGAAGAAAAAGATAACCGGTCCGAAAAGGAGATTTACCGCTTCCATGAACCCGAACTATATGTTACCGTCCTGTTCGGAAAGTAAATTCAGGAGCCCTCGTATTTCAAAAAATCCGGTATTCTAAAGAACCTCTTTTAGTTCCGGCTGAGGCAAAAAAGACAAGCGCCGGGCTGCCTTTTTCGTTTAGACCGCCGAAAGCTACTGATCCGAGGTAATACCCGCTTTCCGCATCTCTTTCAGAACCGCCTTGGCCTTTTCTTTTACCGGGGTAATATAGTTGCCTTCTGTGATGCGGATCAGGGTACGTACCGCAGAGGAATCTTTGATGGCGCCTTTTTCAGCAAGGGTTGCATAGGCATCCACTACCGAAAGAGCCAGAAGGTTATCGGGGTTAAGGACGTCAAAGCGGGTAGCCACCCATGAGATCGCGTTTACCGTTTCGTCGTTGTCGTTAATACCGATTTTGGCCAGTGATTTGACCGCTTCGGTGAGCACCATGGGTTCGGGATCCGCCATGACTATCTTGATTAGGGTGTTCTTTGCTTCCGGGGTACCCAGGTCACCGAGATAGGTAGCGGCTTTTGTCCTGACATCAGGATAATTATTGACCAGCCGGCCGTTTAAACGGGCTTTATTCATGACCCCTTCCATAACCAGATAATCCAGAGCCTGACGTACTTCTTCACTCTTATTTCCCCGGTCAATGGCGTCGCTGATGTATTCCAAAGCGACCATTTTTTGATCTCTTCCTTCGGCCCGGCTTGTTTCCCGGATAATCATCATTTCCACGGATTCCTGCAAGTAAGATTCCTCAACCGACATTTCATCGTTTCTGGTATTGGAATTTTGAGCCGTCACCGGTAAGGAAACTGCCGCTATTACGGCAATCAGGATCAAAAAATACTTTAAGCTACTCATACTTGCTCCTTCATAATTTTCAGTTGATTATCTTCCATCCATCATCAGTATGTTCAAGGTCATAGAGACGAAGCCGCCGGCCCTTAGCGTCTATTGTATAGGCTTTTACCCTGTTGGGGCTTACAAAATCGATGTCATCAACCCGGTCATTGGCCCTGGAAGGCACTACCACATGAAGAAAATAGTCCTGCGCGGTATTAAGAACAATCTTCTGGGTTTTCATCCTGGCAGCCTGGGAAACCTGCGCCAGATATTCCTTGGAACTCTTTTCGGCAAAGTACTCTTCCCCCAGATTGGAAACCCAGCTCTGGTAGTCCTTGGCCTTGATAATCCTGTTGAGGTTACCAATATACTGCTGGACATCAGCTTTTGTCGTTTCTCTGGCCTCCTCGGAGATAGTACTGGGATCGAATTCCGGCGCCAGTACGGGAGCCCCAGTAACCACTTCAAGATCCGGCTCTTCCTCGTATGAAGGTTCTCCGGACTGAACTTCAGGATCTTTCGTTACGACAGTCTGAGGCTGAGGTTCCGACGTGCAGGCAAAAAAAATTGCCGTTACAATGGCTAATAAAAAGAACATCCTTTTCATATTGTTATTTTATCCGCATTTCCTTTTTCAGTCAAATACCCGGACAGACTTTTCTCTCTGTCAGACTATTGTGAGTTCCATACTCTATTATCGATCTTTTTAACAGAAATTACTAGAACCATTCCCAAAACTCAGGTTTTTTCGGGAATGGCTTTGGAAAAAGCCGGCAAAAGTCCATTTTTTCCTCTAAGGAAGCACTGATTTATTCAATCGGGAATAAATCAGTGCTGCTTTAATGCGGTATGTGCGCAATGAAATGAGCACATACACAGGGAAAAGCTGATTGGCGTCATTTAATCAGCGTTTCCCTAAATCCAAGGCTGTCTTCCCAAAAACTGAAGTTTTGGGAAAGCCTCACTATACGATGAGCTTGTTCCAAAACCCGGTTGGTTTTGTGCCAGGCTCTTGGAAAAACCGGTCAAAGCCCGGTTTTTCCATTAAATTCAAGGAAGCTGTTCCAAAAGCTGAAGTTTCAGAACAGTCTCAGATAATTAGTGTCTGTCCATAAAGTCGGTTACTTTACGGACAGACCTTGCATTTACGCATCTTTTTTGTAGCAAAACGGTACTCAAAATGCCTGTTTTGAGGCAGTTTTACTGTTTGGGAGAGGTTCGGAGGGCTTGACCGGACGGGCTGTTTGTTCCTATGGTATGTGCATGTCTCCCTTCGGCCGATGGGCATAAGGAAGATGGTTATACGCCGCAAGGAGGCGGCTGGAGCGTGCAGAAAGCGGCTTTTCCCGGATCTTTTGATCCCTGTACCATGGGGCACCTCAATATCATCCGCCGGGCTTCACAGATGTTTGATGAACTGGCCGTGGTCGTGGCGGAAAATCGTCAGAAAAGGTATCTTTTTTCCGCTTCCGAGCGGGTGAACATGATTCAGGAGTTGATCAAGGATCTGACAAATGTAACTGTAGTGGTCTGGGATTCCCTGATCGTCGATTTCCTCCATAGAGAAGGCATCAAAATCCTCGTTCGGGGGGTTCGGGGAATGGAAGATTTTTCCTACGAATTTGAACTCTCAATGATGAATAAAGCCCTTGACCGGAAGATTGAGACTATCTTTATGACCACAGACCCGGAATATTTCGTGCTCCGGTCTTCTTCCATCAAGGAACTGGCTTCTTTCAATGGCAATATTTCCGGCATGGTCCCCCCCCTGGTGGCGGAAGCTCTAAAAAAGAAATATGCCCGGGATTTATCTTGACAATTTTATGTATTTCTGTTATTTTCAATTAATATTGAGCCTGTTTCAAACCCCGGGTGGTTTCGGAACAGGCTCTATTGAGAGGTAGATAAATGGCTGTACCCAGATACAAAACATCGAAAGCAAGGACGAGCCGCCGGCAGTCGATTAACATGAAGCTTTCAGGGCCTACCTTGGTTGAGTGCCCGAGCTGCGGTAACATGGTCTTGTTACACAGGGCTTGTCCCCGTTGCGGTTTTTATCGCGGCAAGCAGGTTATTGTACCTGAATCAAAGGTTGAATAAAAGAGGAATTTGAGATGGACGAGTTGTTTGAAAAAATGAAGAAACTGATCGCCGATAAACTTGAGGTGGATGAAGGCAAGATCTCCATGGAAGCCTCTTTCCGTCAGGATCTCGGCGCCGACAGTTTGGATACCTATGAGTTGGTCTATGCCATCGAAGAAGAAATGGGTATCTCCATTCCCGATGAGAAGGCCAACGAATTCGAAACTGTCAAAGACGCTTACGAGTATATAAAATCTCAGCAGAAGTAGCTCTTTAATTGCTTTCGGACCGGAAAAAGGCATTAATGGCCTTTCAGAAGGCCGCGGGAATCAAATTCAAAAATCTGAAACTTCTCAATCTTGCCTTTGTACATAGATCTGTGTCCAATGAGGCGGGAGGGGTTTCGGATCTGGGTCTTCCATCCGCCGAAGGTCTTCCCGGTCTCAGGCTTAACAATGAGCGGCTGGAATTTCTGGGAGATTCGATCCTGGGCGCCATTACCGCCACGCTTCTCTACAGCGATTTTTCAGATAAAAGTGAAGGCGACCTTGCCAAGATAAAGGCTGTGGTGGTTTCCGAAGAGGTTCTTTCCGGTATTGCCAGGGAACTCCAGATAGACGGTCTTCTCCTCCTCGGCAAGGGTGAGGATCGTTCAGGCGGCAGGGGAAAAAAGGCCATCCTGGCCGATGCCTTCGAGGCCCTTATCGGCGCCCTGTACCTTGATTCAGGCTACAAGGCGGCAAGCGGCTTCGTAAGCCCCCATATGCGCGCCGAGATTCGCCGGGTGCTGGAGAAGAACTACTACCGGGATTACAAATCCCTCCTGCAGGAATTGTGTCAGCATGAGTTCCATTCGTATCCTGAGTACCGCATGGTGAAGCGTTCAGGCCCGGAGCATGAACGTTTCTTCTGGATAGAGGTAACCGTGCGGGGAAAAGTTTTTGGCCCCGGTATGGGCCGGAACAAGAAGAGTGCCGAGCAGGAGGCCGCCAAGATGGCATTTGAAGCACTGGGCAACGAAAGTTTCGTCTAGGGAAACGCTGATTAAATGACGCCAATCAGCGTTTCCCTGCAACAGGCTCCCGGCCTTCATAACGCCGGTTGATTTTTAAGGCAATGTCCAGCAGGGTTTCCCGAGTGTTACACTCAGGATCGTCCAGAACCGTTTCCAAAAGTTCATTGAGTATGATGCCCATGTGTTTCCCCGGGGAGATTCCCGCCTCCATGAGATCTTTACCCTTTATCGCCAGATCTTTCAGGCTGAAGGCCCGGCCCGCGGCCAGAGTTGCGTCTATCCGGCTTAGCAGGGGCGCCAGGGCCGTTGCGGGCGCCGCAATTCCCGTCATGCCGAAGCTGTCGGCCATCCTGAGTTTGAAAAGATCTTCCAGGTATGTTTCTCCCACCCGGACGATGAAACGCCGTACCGCCGCATCTGTCCAGATATCGCTATAGTGGAACATGTGCTCCGCTATAAGACGGACCGTTTCTTCGACTATCGTACCGGGGTAGCGGAGACGGGTCAAAATCTTTTCCGCAAGCCGGGAGGATTCTTCTTCGTGGCGGTAAAAAGTCCACACTCCGTTCTCTCCCGTGTTGCGGGTAAGGGGCTTGCCAAGATCGTGGAACAGCGCAGCAAGGCGCACCCGGTGGGGGAAGCCGTTTGCGGCCGCGTAATCCAGGGCCAGGAGGCTGTGATCCAGAACATCGAAGCGGTGATAGCCCTTCTGTTCAATGTTCCGGCAGCCTGCCAGTTCAGGGAGGATCAGTTCCAGAAGGCCGGTTTTTTCCATCAATAAAAACGAGACGGAAGGCTTTCCGCCATGCATGACAATCTTGTCAATTTCGTCCCTGATCCGCTCCATGGCTACTGCGGAACAGGTTGCAAGGGCCCCGGGAATCGCCGCCAGGGTTGCCTCATCAATGCTGAAGTCAAGCTGCGAGGCAAAACGGATCGCCCTGAGGGGGCGGAGGCCGTCTTCGCCGAAACGTTCCGCAGGGTTCCCCACACAGCGGATAAGGCGGGCACTGATGTCCTTTTCCCCGCCGAAGGGATCGACGATTTCCCCCCGGGGAAGTTTCAGGGCAACGGCGTTCATGGTAAAATCCCGGCGGGAGAGATCTTCTTCGATGCTGGAGGCAAATTCTACCTTCTCAGGATGCCTGCCGTCCCGGTAATCCGATTCCGTGCGAAACGTGGTAACTTCAATCTCTTCCCCCTTAAAATGAACGGTTACTGTCCCGTGCTTTATACCTGTCGGAATCACCCTGCAGCGGGGCTTCCTGTTCCGAAACATGGCGATCACTTCCTCAGGCTTTGCATCCGTTGCAAGATCCCAGTCCTGGGCCTTCTTTCCCAGGAAAAGATCCCGCACAGCGCCTCCTGCAAGATACGCCTGTTTTCCTGAACCGGTAAAAACAGCGGCAAAATCCCGGAGCCGGGGGTGTATATCGATCCTTTTCATTATGATTACTATACTATACCTGTATGAGGATGGTAAGGATTCTGGGTTTGGCCTTTACCGGCGCCGAAGGCCCGGAAGGGGAAACAGTACAGAAGCTTCTTGAAGAGGCGGGGCGCTGCTCGGAAAGGCTGATTATTGCGGCGGCCGATTCCGGTCTTGAGGCAGCCGAAAGGGCGGGTATCAAGCCCGGCTGGATCGTGGGAGACATGGATTCCCTTTTCGATCCGGGATGTCTTGATGCCTATCCAAAAGACCGGGTACTCCGTTACGGGAAAGACAAGGATTATACCGATACGGAACTGGCCCTCTCCCTCCTCTGGGAGCAGGGCGCAGGGGAAGTCTGGCTGGCAGGCGGGGGAGGGGGCCGCGTGGATCATCTCTTTGCCATCCGGGCCCTTTTTGAACGGGAGCGGTGTCCTGACCGCTGGATTACTGCCGGGGAGGATATGTTTTGTATCAATGAGGGACAAAGCTTGTCCAGAAGGCTTCCTCCGGGAAGCCTGGTATCGGTTTTCCCTCTGGCTGAAGGCCCCTGGCGGGCGCTTAGCCGGAATTTGAAGTGGCCTCTGGATCAGCTAAGCTGGAACCGGGGTTTTTTCGGTGTGAGCAACCGGGTGGAACTGTACGCCGCCGAAGGCGGTGTCGTACAGGCAACTTCCCTATGTCCGCAGTCCGAATGGACGCATACGGTAAATATCGCGATCCATGTGGAACGGGGCCGTTTTTTGGCAGTATTGCCACTGGAGAGTGAAGATGAGAACTAAACTATGGTCGCAATAGTGATTGGAGGGAAGGCGGTTGCCTTAAGTATCAGGGCCTGCGTTAAGGAAAGGGCGGCGTTTCTGCGGGGGAAGGGGATTTTGCCCTGCCTCGCCGTGATCCTGCCGGGGGAAGATCCGGCAAGCTTCTCCTATGTTGGCACAAAAGAAAAGGCTCCCGGGGAAGCCGGGACATCCGGTTTCCATGGGGAATCTTGTTTTGGACCGTCCGGGTTTTATCCCCTGTACCCTCCACGGGTATTCGTGCTGCCCCGGGAAGGGGCCGCGGTTATCGACATGGGAGTGAACCGGGTGAGGGACACTTCCATAAAGAAAGGCTGCCGTCTCAGGGGAGACCTGGATTACGAGGCCCACGGAAAAGGCCGGATGGATCACTTCTGTACCGGGGGGGCTATGACGAGTGCGATGTTTCTGCAAAATGCCGTTGAAGCCGCGGAATATGCGTTATAATTTGAGCTAAGGGAGAAAACAATGAATGACCTCGAAAAAAATGGATCCTATACACCGGCAAAGAAGCTTGAAAAATACGGGGTGAATGCCGTAGCGGGTATTGCCGGCGGCGTCCTCCTCCTTGTTGCGACGGCCCTGGGCGCAAGGTTCCCCATTGTGGGACTGGTTCTGGGAGCGGTCTCCGCGTTTTTTGGCGCCGGCGCGCTTTTTTCCAATGATCCGGATGACAAAAAACCCGGCGCCGTCCTTACCGCTGCAGGCGTCTGTCTCATTCTCTCCCGTGTGGGCCTCCCTCTGCTCCGGCCCCTGGCTTCCAGCCTCCTCAGCATAGGCGCCCTGGGCCTTTTGGCAATGGGGATCCTCAACGGTATCAAATTTCTCAAAGGTCTCAACAAAAACAGGTCTTGAAACCGGTGTTTTTTTTCTTTGAAACCCACGGATGTCAGATGAACATTGCCGAATCGGCCGCCCTGGCCGCGGTCGCACGGGAAGAGGGTTGGGAAGCGGCGGCCGACAGCTCTGCGGCGGACGTGGTTCTGATCAATACCTGTTCAGTCCGCAGGACAGCGGAAACCCGTCTCTACGGACGTCTGGCTCATTATGCAGCCGAAAAGAGGAAGCGTCAGGCTGAAGGCCGCCCCTTTGCCCTCGTGGTGGCAGGCTGCATGGCGGAACGGCTCGGGGAAGAGCTAAGAGGGGAAGTCCCTGCGGTGGATTATGTGATGGGGACTCAGGCCCGTTCCCGTTTCCCCCTCATCCTGAAAGTGGTGGAGGAAACTCTTCAAAACGGAACTCCCGGTGTATTTCCCGCCCTCGATAACCCCGACGAAAAGCCGGTTTTTACCTTTTCGGCATCCCATCTGGCGGAAGGCCCCTCCCCTGTCCGCAGCTTTGTTCCCATCATGCACGGCTGCAATAACTTCTGTTCCTACTGTATTGTGCCCTATGTCCGGGGCAGGGAAATTTCCCGTGATCCGGCCCTGATCCTTGAAGAGATACGGCTTCTCTCGGAAAAGGGGATACGGGAGATCACCCTTCTGGGACAAAATGTGAATTCGTATCTTTCCGGGGGAGAGAAAAAGCTGGAATTTTCCGCTCTGCTTGAGCTTATAGCAGAGGCAATTGAAGGGACTCCCATCAAGAGACTGCGGTTTTTGTCCAGCCACCCCAAAGACTTTTCGGAAAGGACAATCAAGGTGATGGCGGAACATCCATGTTTCTGCCGGCATCTCCATTTGCCCGTCCAGCATGGTTCCAACAGGATTCTGGCGGCCATGAACCGGCAGTATACCCGGGAAGCCTACCTCGATCTGGTGGAGCGCCTGCGGACCGCCATGCCGGACTTGAGCCTTTCCACCGATATACTGGTCGGCTTTCCCGGCGAAACCGGGGAGGATCTTGAAGAGACCCTTGCCCTCATGGAGGAGGTAAAATTCTTCTATGCATACACGTACCACTACAATCCCAGGGAGGGAACCAGGGCCTACGATTTTTCGGACCGGATTGAAGAAAAAACCAAGAGGGAGAGGCTTTCCCGTGTCATGAACCTGCAGAAAACCCATACGGCTTCCCTGCTGAAAAAACGCATCGGCAGACGGGAAAGGGTATTGATTGAAGAGATTTCCCGTAAAAATGCCGATGAAGTATTAGGACGTACCGAACGGGATGAAATGGTAGTTTTTCCGGGAAATGCGTCCATGATAGGTTCCTTTGCCGATTTAAGTCTTGCCGCCCTGCGGGGAAACACGTTTTTTGGAAAGGATCTTTGCTTTGAGGTATCTTGAAGATACTTGAGCCTGTTCCAAAACTCAGGTTTTTCCGGAACAGACTCACTTCCCTTATTAGGAGAATATATGCCCTGGCGTTTGATTGGTTTTATCATCATATTTGCGATTTTTCTGGTCTTTATTGCCTTTAATCTCCGTAACAACTGTGACATTAATCTGATCTTCCGGGTATTTCCGGAGGTGCCTGTCTACCTTACCGCGTTTTCTTCATTCATTCTGGGGATGCTCTGCTCCATACCTTTCATTCTGGGTATCAGAAAAAAGGAGGGTGGAAAGGAATGCGCACCCGAAGAGAAGCCCAAAAAGAAATTTCCCTGGTCCAAGGCCGCGGAGAAAGGGGAAGAATTCCCTCCCAAGTCTGAAGGACCTTACGGAATCGGTTGAAGACCATGATCAAGTTCCACCTTCCCGCATTTCTGTTTTTGCTTCTTTCCGGTTTTCCCCTCCGGGCCCAGGAAGGCGGTATACCGCTGGGGACGGCAATTCAAAGTATCGAGAAAAATCTGAAATCCGGCGCTTTTTCCCCTGCGGAAAAACATCAGGCCCTGGTCAGGCTTGCCCGCTTGCAGGAACTTTCCGGGAACCTGGAATCAGCGGCAAAAACCTGGGGTGAAGCCGCCGCAGCGGGAGAGGGCAGGCAGGATGAAAAATCCCTGCTCCGTAAGGCCCGCTGTCTGGCCGCCATGGGTGACTGGGACGGAGCTTCCGCTCTCGTATCGCTGGGGAGCGGGGATCAGTCCCTGCGTCTGGAGGCCCGGTGTCTGGAGGCCCAGATCGAAGCCTTCCGTTCTTCCGACACCTCCGCTCTTTTTGACTTGCTGGATTATCCCGGTTCTGCCGAAATAAAACCCCTGATTTATTTTTCCCTCTGGAAAATTACAGGAAATGGAAGCTGGTCATCCCGGCTCCGCTCCGAATACCCGGAAAGTCCCGAAGGGCGTATAGCCGCAGGAGAAGGACCGGATCAGGAAAGCGGCGGCTCCGGCACAAGCCCGGCAGTGCATATCAAGCCGACTCCGCTTTGGCTTCTCATGCCGGGCCGCAATTCATTCAGTACTGAACCGGCTTCTTCATCTCCTGCGGCAAAAAACACCCGGGACGTTTTACCGGAGGCCAAGAGGGAAACCCTGCTCCAGACCGGACTCTTCGGCAGGGAGGAAAACGCCCGTTCCCACGCGGCCCGGCTTGCCGAAAAAGGTTTTACCGCAGAACTGAACCGGAGAACGGTGAACGGAAACGAATACTGGGCTGTACAGGTAAAAGCCGGGCAGGACGCAAACCGCATGATACTCCGCCTCAAGGAGGCAGGCTTTGAATCCTTCCCGGTGGAATGAAGATACCCGGGAACACGCTTTCGTGTGCATATCCGGGCGTCTTTTTCGCTTTTGCGGTTCATTTTCCTTTGTTATAATTGCTCATATCAGTATGTTTAGTCCAATCAAGGTACTACTGAACAATTCCCTTTGCGCCCAGACGCACGGGAGAAAGTCTTAAGGAACTCTCTGCGGAACCGTCCTCCACCGCATAGATTTCCCTTCCGGAACCTTCCGTCCTGTCCTGGAAACGGAGTTCCAGCAGCCTCTGGCTGTTTATCCTGAAAAAGACATAATTACCCCGCCTGACCGTGACAGAGAGGGAATCGCCTGAATGGAGTTCAAAGGCGCCGTCCTCCGAAAAATACAGTGTACCCAGAGGGCTCTCATACACGGCGTTTACAAAAGGCTCTACGGCGCTGCTGTTCTTTACGGCGCCCTTTTCCACCGCTCCGGCACGGCGGTAGGAGCCGTCCCATGAATCGTTCACATTGATCCTGAGCCGTACATCTTCAAAAACCTTCACCCGTATGCTGTCCAGAGATTCAAGTTCAATATCAATGGAACGCCGCAGCGTGGAAACCGAAAAATTTTGACTGGAAATATAGAGCCCATAGCGGGTGGCGTTTGAATTCTGCCAGGTAAAAACCTGCTGGGTTTCATCCCCAAAGAAGATCACTTCCCTGTTCGCAGGATCAAAAAAAATATATTGATCCTTTTCTACCGTTCCTTCGGGGCTCACATAATACCAGAGATCGTTGATAAACTGTTCAAAAACTCCGGGAGTCCCGGAGAGGAGTTCCCGGAGCCTGTGCTGTTCTATTTGAGTTCCCGGTACTCTTGTGGTTCCCGACTGCTCATAGAGTCCGCTGACCGGGTTATAAGCGTAACTTATTTCAATCTGATCCAGCAGATTTTCCGAACCATAGTCGTGCCCGTAGGCGCTTATCCTAAAACTCTGCCCCGGCGCCACACCCGCCTGATAGGCTTGAGTCCGTTCCGTTTCCTTAACGGAAATGGTGCCGTCAATCCGGATCTCCGCAGCTTTATTGAAGTAGCTGTCCTGGGAAGTATTCCGGGTATTTCTCCGGAAGATAGTCATGGTATGCTCCCCGGCGCCGTTCATTCCGTTTACCAGGATACAGAGACTCCGGTCTCCAATAAGATCCATCGTATAGAGGGAAAGGGTACTTGGTCTTGTGGCCGCAGTAGGGGCGCTCCAGACCCGGCGGTAGGCCCGTTCCTGCGCTTCATATTCTATATATGTGATGTAGAGCGGGCTTTCAATTTCCAGAAGATTCCGGTAGGCGATGATCTGCTCATCCATAGAGTCCCCGTCAAAGTCCTGAGAGAGAACCTGCACAGCCAGTTCCCCGTCTTCCAGGGCAACCCGCGGCTTGACGCTGTCCTCATAGGCCATCCGTTCCGCATCCTGCCCGTTGAGACCCGGTTCCCGCACCGTCTCTCCGGGTAAAACTACCCGCGTCCGGCTGCTTTCGCCACTCTTTACCGGCCGGAAAATACGATCAAAAGGCCGGAAAATAAGAAAAATAATACCCAAACCCGTAACGATAAAGACGAGAGTGGTAATAATTCTGGAGAAACGGAGATCCATACTAACCTTTTAAAAAGAATCGAAAGGGCTGTCCGGGGACTTGCTTGCTTTCCATCCGGTTCCCTTTAACGGTCATAGGCTGCCGCTGTCTGCTGCACCCGGTCTCCGATATCCAGGGCGGCGATCATCACCATCCAGCCGGGAAAGATCTCCGTCTTCGAATAGCGGAGCATCCGGACTGCCGTTTCCGTCAGGGAGGGCTGGGATGAACCGCAGATCAACATCGTATAGCTAATTTGGGCTTTTCCGGAACGGCTTTGCCGTGCCGCCGCCCTGAGAGCGCCCTCAAAATCCGCTGTTTTACTCTGGATTTTCCGCGACTGGAGAGCCTTTTTGATCTCTTCCTTCGCATATTCATCCCTGACCGTACCCTGATAGATGATCCGGGCCTGGGTTCCGGCATCCCAGATACAAATAGAATCTCCGGCCTTAAGAATTCCGTCGATTACATGACCGGAGAACCAGCGTACCGGCTCTTCTCCAACCGGAGCGATGGACTCCGAACTGTCGATGATGATATTAACTTCCACAGGGATATACCGCTGATCTGCCGCAAAGGCGGAAAAAACTGCGGAAAAGCAGAGGAGAATGCCGGAAAACATAAGAATCTTGATTGAAAAGAATTTCATACTTCAATTTTATCACAAACCGTCTTTTTTTTACAGATACTTCCGAATAAAATAGCTTTTTATTTTCCAAAGTATTATTATAAGAGATAGGGAGTTTTTTTACAAATTTGATAAACTGGTACAGTTTTCCCTGACAATCCCCTGAGCTTGTTCCAAAAACTGAAGTTTTGGAACAGCCTTTTCTGTTTGAAAAAACAACTTACGAATAAAGCAACAGGGGCTTTACTTTTCTACATGAAAAGGTTTACTATAAGTCACAGTCGACGTAAAGTTTTTACAGATAAATCTATATTTTAAGGAGAATTAATATGGGAGCAATGGACCTGCCCAAGAGCCCGAATGTATTCCATCCGGAGAAGCCGAGCGCCGTAGGTTCTCGGAATTCGTTAGCCCAGGAATACCGGGATCAGCAGAGTGAAGTAAATCAGCTGTTGGAAGAAGAGGTAAACAAAGTTATCCATCATCTTACCTCGAAACTGCCTAAAGACGTTCTGGAACGCCTCGATGTTATGGGTGGTATGAAAGAGAAGCTGTATAACTACTTCAACCAGAATTACCAGAATATGTTCAACCGTTACATGGTAACGACTGAAGATGAAATGGTGAAGAAAATCCGGAATTTCATCGACAAGGAAGAAACCAAGGTTTTGGTACGCTACACCCCTAAAGAGGTAGCGGATCTTCTGGATCAAGTTGGCGGCGCCGACAAGTTCAACACCGGCGAAATTGAAAAATCCATCGTGAATATGTATGGACACCTGCAAGGCCATATCCAGCGCGGTGTCAATGAACTGGAAACCCATACGAACAGTATCCTGCGGCAGAAGACCGATACCGGCGCCTTTGTCCGCGGTGAAAATGCGTATTCCATAGTGAAGTGCGCCTTCAAGGATAACCTCTTTAAACCCAAGACCGTTTCCGATGTCAAGCTTTCCGTTAACATCCTGGATTCCGAGCTTATCAGCCCCATTTTCCATTACCAGGTAACGGTGGAATACCTCATTAAGGATCTTATTGCCAAGCACATCATCGATACAATCGATAAAGACATCGAAAAGTACAAGGATGAACGGATCGATCAGGGTCTGGAAGAGCTGAGTGACAGCGAGATTATCTTCAAAAAGATCGGAAATGTTGAAACCTACACCGATGACAAGGGAGATGATCCCAAATCCAAGCGCTATACTATCATTGCCAAGACTCTGATGGAGAGGATCAGCGATCTGCGGGCGGAAATTGACCCCGCTACCTTTGATCAGCAGAACATCCGGGAAAACATCAAGAAGATCGTTGACATCGAGAATATCCGGAATCGCGGCTTCAACACCGCCATCAACTCGATTACTTCGATCCTTGACACCTCCAAGATGGGGTATCAGTACATCGAAAACCTCAAGAATGCCCGTGAAGTTCTCATCCGGGAATATGAGGATACCGACAAGGCCAATCTCCCCGACGAGCGTTATCAGATCCGGCTGCGGTACTTCGATCAGACTCAGCTCATCGAAGAACGCAAGGCCTATGATGTGCAGATGAAGAGCTTTGAAACCGAAGTTCAGCATCTCTGGGACGTGCTCGAAGTCATCTATCAGGACTCCAAGAGCCCCTTCAAGGTTACCGACTTCCAGGATCTCGCAAAGAAAGAGAGGCCCCGGATTCGCAAGCTCATCAAAGAAAAGAGCGGCGAGCCTGCATACGAAGACATCGCCAAAGTGTGGGATGAGGTTACCTTCGTGCGGGCGGCTGAAACCGAAGTTGAACGTTCCAACCGGACCTACATCTACGAGAAAGACAAGATCCGCCAGAAGATCATCATCATGCGGGAACGGATGAAAAACATGTACGACTACCAGTATCCCATCGAGCGCCGGGTCATGGAAGATCGGCTCTCCTTCCTGGAGATGAAGTACTATGATTTCGAATACCTGATTAACCCTTACCATATCCAGCCGGGCCTCCTCCTGGATGTAGATATCACTTCCATCAAACGGAAGAAGGCAACCCTCGATGCAATGGCCAACGTATTAAACGAATTCCTTCATGGCGTGTCCAAGGGTTTTGCCGATGCAGCTTTCGCATCCTTCAGCCGCCGGCGTTCCACCGTACGCGAGGACATCAACCAGTCCTTTGGCGCTACAGAAGAGAAATCCACAGGCGAAGGGAACCCTTCCGGCAGTTCTTACCTGGATCTCATTAATTCCTCCGGCGAGGCCTCAAGCGAGGCTCCCAAGGCAATTCCCGCTCCCAGACGGGGCAGGGCCAAGGCCGGCGTCGTAGATGCCAAGCCCCGCGGACGGGCAGGCAGGAGAGCCAGGGCCCCCTCAGGTGATGTTGAAATAAAGGAAGTGTAAAGACGGCCTAACCGGTCAATTGGCCTCTGTCCACAAAGCCGGTTACTTTGCGGACAGACCATTTTAAGGTAGTCTGCCCATGACGCGCCTACGTTACGGATAGACACTAAGTAAAGCCGAAACGCCCCCGTTATCGGGGGCGTTTTTTCTGAGAGAAGGAATTATGGTAAAAGACACAATGAATCTGGAAGTACTTTCCACCCGGATGGGTTTTAACTCTGCAGTCAGGCATATCAAGAAAACCATCAGCATTAATGAAAAACTGGGAAAGAATGTCAATCTGGGTGATATCCTCTACGAATCGGGAGACGAAAGTCTCTCCGGGGATCGAATCGGGGTGCTTCTCAGAATGCTCCTGGTAGATAAATCAGGCTACAAAACTGTTTCCTCCAATCTTACTTCGGTGGTTACCGATTTTGCCCCCCTGGCGGAAGAATTTTCCAAATGGAATGCGGTGGATCTTATCGCGGCCTATCATCATCCCGATTTGGGGCTGCTGGTAGCAAATCCCAAAATGGTTGAAGAATTGGCCGCTTTCGGCGCTTTACGGAAGCGTGAGCTTCTCGTGATCTACGCGGGTAAAGGCAGCCAGGCTGCCGATGAACTCTGCGCCAAGGCGGCCCTTGCGGCCTTTGCTCTCTTTGAGGGAAACAAGCCCAAGATTTCCCAGGAATTTTACAAGGGAAGCTTTACGGTTCAAAAGCTTAAAAAAGAAGAGCCTTCTGCTCCCGCGGCGCCGGCAAAACGGGGCCGCAAGCCCAAGGTCTCCCCCGGAAGGAAAAAGGTTGAGGCCGCTCCTGCGGTCAAACCCAAGGAAAGCGCCAGGGTGGCGGCTCCTGTAGTTACCTCCGCGGTTTCGGCGGTTCAGACCACAGGCCCGGTACGGATGACTCCCATGTATTCCGTGGTGGTTCAGAATGAACTTTTCCATAACGGAAATGTGGAAGCCTGGAAGCGTATTGTAGCCAGTTACAACGCTAAATATCCCGCTCTTCAGGTGTACATTTATTATGAAGGGGAAAGGATCATGGACATCAACGCCCTGTTCAAGTGGGGCAAGGTAAAGCACGGCAGTTCTATTCAGTTTGCCGTGGCGGGAAACGACATAAAGGATGTGGCAAAGTTGCAGCGGTATCTGGCTCAGGGGGCAAGTCATCAATTTGAAGCTTTTCTTCGCGGTCCCGTGAATAACGTACTGAGATTGTTCTAAAGGAAGTATGTATGGATAAGAGGATTCATTTTTTCAGCCAGAATGATGTTATTCCCAGCACGATAGAGCCTGAGCTCCTGGGCATTCGGGGGCGGCAACTGAATGAGTTTGCGGAATTGGGTTTTCCCATTCTGCCGGGCATCATTCTGGATACCGCCTTGGCTTCCGGGATAGACGGTAAGGTCATTAAAAAAGATATCATGTCCTTGTTGGATAAATGCGCAAGTCTTGTGGGGAAGAAATACGGCGACGCGCAAAACCCCATGCTCTTGAAATTTGTCATCAGCTCCAACCTGGCGGTAACCACGTATCCGGCCCTCCACAATTTCGGTCTGGTCAAACCGACCATCGAAGGTTTCGCCAACTGGGTCGGCAAGGATTTTGCCGCCCATGAAGTCCTCTTTCTCGTTCGGGGTATGCTCAGGATTGAAGAGCGGATCAAGGAACTGGAAGGCAAGGATGGTGAACAGAAGGAGATTATTGCCTGCGGGAAAATCCTCAACCGGATGCTGGGTATATCGGGGCCTTCCAATGAACTGGGCGAAAAAGAAAAGTCCATCAAGATCGCTAAAAGCGCTGATGAATACATGGACGAATATGCCCATTACTTCCCCCAGGGTTTCTTTGATTCCGCCGAAAATCAAATCGTGCTGACCATGACGGAGATTTCCCGGATGCTGGCCATGGACGATCAAAATGATAATGATACCGCCCTGGTGATTCAGCCCATGGTTTACGGAAACTACGGCAAGGATTCCTGCTCAGGCGATTTCTTCTCCCGCAATGTGGTGACCGGTCAGAAAAAACTCCAGGGTGAATTCTTCCGGGGCAAATTCAACGAAGCGGGCGGCGCATCAGGCCAGTCCATCGAAAAAATCGGGGACAAGCACCTGAAGGATCTTCAGAAGATCGCCTGGACTCTGGAAGACAAGTTCAAGGAGATACGGCAGGTACGCTTTACCGTGGAAAACGGCAAACTTTGGCTTATCGAACAGCGTTTGATCGATCAGAAATCCACCCAGTCGGACATCAAACTCCTCCTTGACCTTGCGGACAGAAAGATTGTTGACAAGGCCTATGTGGTGAAAGCTATTGAGCCTCCGCGGCTCAATGAAATTCTCCATCCCGTTATTGATCCTACATCGGTAAAGACCCTCAAAAGCTATTCGGGCGGTATTGCCGGCGCTCCCGGCGCTGCCATCGGCCGGGCCTACTTTACCACCGACTCACTGCTGGAAGCGAGGAAACTTGCCCTGCAGAAGGGTGAAGATGACCGTTTTATTCTGGTAGCCATTTCTTCCTTTGCCGAGGATGTCAAGGCCATCGAAGTTTCTACCGGTGTACTCACCGCCGAAGGAGGTTATTCCGCCCATGCTTCGGTTGTTGCCCGGCAGTACGGCAAGGTGTCTCTGGTTACCCCGGGGATGAAGATTAAGAGCAAGGTTGCCAGCATCGGTAATATCACTTTTAAGGAAGGGGACTACATAACCCTTAATGTGCCTTATTACGGAGAACCTTCCGTATTTCTGGGAACAGCCAAACTTATTGAGCCTGATCCCAAGGAATCCGGACTTCTGGACTTTATCGCCCTGTCCAAGGGCTTCCTCAGGAATTTCCATGTCCGATGCAATGCGGATACCCCCAAAGACGCAGCCCTTGCCCTGAGCTTCGGCGCGGAAGGCGTGGGGCTTTGCCGTACCGAGCACATGTTCTTCAAGGCGGAACGGATCATGGTCTTCCGTGACATGATCCTTTCGGATAACCCGAATGAACGGAAAAAGGCCCTGGCAAAGCTGCAGGTTATGCAGACTGAGGACTTCTACGGTATTCTCAAGGTGATGGAAGGCAAAGAGGTGACGATCCGGCTTCTCGATGCGCCTCTCCACGAGTTTATGCCCCAGAACGACGAGAGCCTTGCCGAATACATCCGGCATGTGGAAAAGACCAAAAAGCGGAAGGTTTCCAAGTCCGAGGTTGTAGGCAGTATCGAGGCCCTCCATGAATTTAACCCCATGCTGGGTCACCGGGGCTGCCGTATTGCGGTGTCCTACCCCGAGATCTATGCCATGCAGGTACGGGCGATCTTTGATGCGGCTTACAAGCTCCGGGACGAAAAAGTGGATGTGCATCCGGAAATTATGGTACCCATCGTCATGAACGCTTCGGAACTCAAGCTTATTGCCTACGGGAAGAAGATCGAGGGTTCCAGTTACACCGGTATCGTGGATATCGAAGAAGCCCTCCGGGAAGAGAAGAGCGCCGCCCCGATAGAATTCCAGATCGGTACCATGATAGAGCTGCCTGCAGCCGCCCTCGGAGCCGGAGATATAGCCAAGTACGGCCGGTTTTTCAGCTTTGGTACCAACGATCTGACTCAAACCACACTGGGTATCAGCCGGGACGACTTTACTGCCTTTATGCCGGACTACACGCTCTTTGACCTTATCCTGGGTAATCCTTTTAGTAATCTGGATCCCCGTGTCAAGGAACTTATCGCTCTGGCGGTACAGCGCGGAAGGTTAACCAGGCCCGATCTGGTATGCGGTCTCTGCGGTGAGCACGGCGCCAATCCGGGTAATGTACGCTTCTGCATGGACGCAGGGCTCAACTATGTGTCTTGTTCGCCCTATTCGGTGCCCATAGCGCTGCTTGCAGTCGCCCAGGCGGAACTGGAGAACGCGGAAGCAACGAAATAAAAAAAAGCCGCCTTCGGGCGGCTTTTTTTCGCTCATGTGAGCTTGTCCAAAACCCGGTTAGTTTTGGAACTGCCTTAACTATTTCCGAAATCGGCCTTGAATGCCATTGTCCTTTGGAGGGTGGCGGCAATTTGTTTTGCGGCCTTTTTGGCATCCGCCTGGGGAACCCCTGCATCGTTGTTTAAGGATTTTTCAAAGAACATAGCCAGGGTGGCGTAAATATCCGGCGCATCATAGAATACAAAGGCAATATTAAAGCCGACGGGTTTTGCCACGGTAAAGGCCGACAGGGACTCGTTGGGCTTCTTGCCGATCATAATTTTGATCTGGTTTTTTGTGATGATGGTGTCAATTTCACTGAAGCGGAGGGGAATCTGCTGGATCTTGTCCCGCAGGTACGGCTCGGTTCCCTTTTGGGGATAGGAAGCCGGTTCGATGAGTAGATACAGTTTTTTACCGGAAGACTGGAAGGTGAGTCCCCCGCCGTCGGGGTAGATCGCCTTGACTCCCGAATAGCTTATTACTTCGTATATGGAATAGCCGGTTTTGCCGTCAATAAAGGATGAAACGATATACGCCTTATCTTTGGGTAATTTATCCTGGCTAAACGCTTCAAAAAGATCCATTGCTTTGATTGCCATAACAGTCCCCTTTTATTTTTATTCCCCTCTTCTTTCGAATGAGGCTATTGAATTTCCATCAATATCTATTCTATCCGACCATGAAAAAAAAATCCAGTACCATTTGAATTTCTTTCAAAACCCGGTTGGTTTCGAGAGAAGCTTAAGTCTTATGCGTGGTTTGCCCTTAGAGCTGAGGGGAAGAGGAGGCTTTTTCTGCCTGCTTATCGTACTTTACGGCGGCGGCCTTGTCTCCGATATTCCGGGAGAGGGCGGCCATGCAGCGCCAGGGTCTTTCATCCCCGGGAGCACGGGTAACGGCTTCCCTGAAACAGTCAAAGGCATTCTCCGTCTTTTTTTGCCGGGAAAAGATAAGGCCCAGGGCCATGGGTAATTCTGCCGCAGCGGGGAGCAGGGGGAGGGCGCTTTCCAGGACGGCGGCCGCATAGACCGGCGCTCCCGCCCGTTCGAGGCAGCCTGAATATTCGAGAATCAGATCTAATGACCGGGGATTCTCCTTGAGGAGGGCCTTGAGGAACACGGCGGCTTCCCGATAGCGGCCCGCCTTGCGGTAACAGTAAGCGAGAACCCGGCGGAGGCTGGGATTCCGGGGTTCCCATGCGAGAAGGGTTTCGAGGTCTGCAGCCGCATCCTGATATTCAAAGGTATGAACCAGATAGAGAGCCCGTTCGCGGCGGATCGTATAATTATCCGGCCAGCGTTTGAGATATTCACCGTAAGCCTGCCGGAGTTCCTGATGCGTTTGATCCAGGCTCTGTCTTTGCAAGACATGCTCTCCTTTTGCGAGGAGACCGGGGTGAATGCGCCGCCGATCGGTTCCTTTGGAAACTGTTTGTCCGTCGCCGCCTTCGGCGGTTTGTGCTTCAAGGGCTGCAATCTGACCGAGCCAGGCGCGTTCATAGCCCGGCTGAACGAGAAACACCTTCCGGAACCAGTTAAGGGCTTCTTTAATCAGTCCTACCCGGAGATAGCGTTCCGCCAGGGCATACATGATGTCCGGATCAGGACCCCAGCGGCGGATTGCCTCCTGCAGGCGCCCAATGACGGGAATATCATCTTCCCCTGTCCGGCTTTCCAGAAGGATGGAAAAACGGGAGATAAATTCCCTGTCTCCTCCAAGCCTCTGAGCTGTTTTTATGGCGCTACGCAGGGCTTTCCAGTTTTCGCTTTCCCAGGCCACAAGGAGTTTTTCGTAGACAATCTGAACGGCGGAATCATCGATCTCCCTTGCCCTGTCCAGATGGTTAAGGGAGGCGGGGTAGTCCCGGAGTTTCCGCAGAGCTTCGGCATACATGGTATGGACTGCCGCATCCTGAGGAGAGGGCCGTATTCCCGAAGATGAGTTTCTTTTTGATTCCCGCCTGAGCCATGCCTTGCAGGCTTCCGCTGCCTGTCTCCATTCTCCCGCTCCGAGAAGGGAACGGATCATGAAGAGATCGACAATCTCACTATTCCAGGGGAGTTCTTCATCCGGCAGGAGAGGCACAGAATTTTTTGCCTCTGCCTTGCGGATAAGATCAATCTCTTCTCTGGCTTCCGCTGTCCGGCCAAGGGCCATGAGGATCGATGCCCGGTACCAGCGTATGCTCTTGTCCGAAGGGGACGCTTTCAGGGCTTCGGTGTAGTGATCCAGAGCCTCTTCCCGGAATCCAAGTTCCCGGCAGGCTCTGCCCAGTTCCAGACGGAGAAGAGGGCTGGACATCGTTTGGGAGCCGCCGTTTTCCAAAACAAAACGGAGCATCTGTCTTCCCAGGTCATAGTTTTCGTTCCTGCAGAGTTTGATGCCTCGGATAAAGAGGGCGTTGAGATATGCACGGTAGATCTTCAGGTTTTCAGGGGCGGCCTCTACCGCTTCCTGCAGTGTTTCAACCGCCGGTCCGGAATGACGGGATTTTAGGTAGGCAATACCCAGAAACGCCTGTATTTCTCCCCCATGGGAGCGGGAAAGAGAGGGAAGGGCCAGTTCAACAGCCTTGCGGAAGAGGGGAACGGCCCGTTGGGGCAGAGTCAGGGAAAGGCAGGCCCTTCCTGCAAAGAAGTAGCCTTCGTAGGATTTGGGCTTTATACGCATGTAGTCGTTGAAACAGGCCAAAGCCCGTGCATGATCTCCTGTTGCATGGAGAGATCTGCCCAGGTAGAGATACGCTTCCGCGGGGGCGTTGGGATTTGAAAGCATCTCCCCCAGAATAAGGATCGCTTTTTTGTAATCCCGGTTTTTGCCCGCGCGGATAGCCTCTTCAAGAGAGGAACCTTTACCTGCATTTCGTTTCGACCCATTTGACCTTTCAGAGTTTTTTTTCAAAAAATTTATTTTGCCCGGGAAAGAGTTACCGCTGCGGTAGTGACTATATCATCCACCGAGGCGCCCCGGGAAAGGTCGCTTATAGGCTTTGCAAAGCCCTGAAGGAAGGGGCCGAATGCCTCCGCCTTGCCGAGGCGCTGTACCAGCTTGTAGCCGATATTGCCTGCACCCAGATCCGGAAAGATCAGGGTATTCACCTTGCCTTTTACCGGGCTTCCCGGAGCTTTTTTGTCGGTAACCGAAGGCGCCAGGGCCGCGTCCGCCTGAAGTTCTCCATCAAAAGCGAAGTTCGGCTTTCGGCCCTTAAGGATCTCTACCGCAGTCTGCACCTTTGTCACATCATCATGTTTGGCGGAACCCTTGGTGGAGAATGACATGAGGGCAACTACCGGTTCAACACCGAGGAATTCCCGGCAACTCTGGGCGGCGCTTTCCGCAATATCGGCCAGTTGTTCAGCCGTAGGATCGGGTACAACGGCGCAGTCGGAGAAGATGAGGTTTCCTTCCTTGCCCCAGACGGGATCGGTGGTCTGCATGACAAAGCAGGAGGAAGCTGTCTTGAGACCCGGAACGGTGCCAATAATAGCAAGGCCTGCCCGGAGCACGTCTCCGGTGGTATTTTCCGCACCGGCCACCGAAACATCGGCTGCTCCCATGCGAACCATCATGGAACCCCAGCGGAGGGGATCCGTTATATCAATTTTGGCCTGTTCTTCGGTCATTCCCTTGTGTTTACGCAATTCAAAGTACTCATGGGCATAGGCATCAAGCTCTTTATCAATATGGGGATTGATGATGGCTATGCCCTCAAGGGGGACTCCCTGCTGTTCGGCAATAGTCTGAATTTCCGATTCTTTGCCGAGAAGGACAACGGAAGCGGCAAGGCTTTCATCCGCCAGAATTCTGGCCGCTTTAACCGTCCTCGGTTCGGTTCCTTCGGGCAGCACCAGCCGTTTCTGCATCGATCTGGCCTTGGCCCGCATGTCTTTCACAAAGTCCATGATTCAACTCCTTTACCTGAAGGTAGATTCCAAAAATGCAAGGTCTGTCCATAAATCAACCGGCTTTATGGACAGGCACTAGTACCTTGTAAACACCAAAGACGCATTTATAAAGAAGTAACCGCAAAGTCGAAGATAAGGATGAAATACTTGGACGTTTCTTTGTTTTTCGCCTTTGTGGTTCATCTTCCTTATGTTCGTTATAATAGCTCATACAGTATGTTTGGTCCAATCAAGGTATAGAACTTGTTCCAAAACCCGGCTGGTTTCGGAACAGCCCTACTAATTCAGCATAAACCTATCCGGTTTATAGGGCAAGGTCTTGACCTTGAACCATGCTCATGGCAGAATTTGGTATAGGGAGAGTTTTAATGACTGATGTCCATAATGATGTTCTGGAAGACGAAGATTTTGACACTATTCTATCAGCGGACATTGAATTTAATGGAACCCTCAATTTTGAAAAATCCTTTCTGATCCGGGGAAAGATGTCCGGGAATATCATCGCCAAAGGGCTTCTCGTGATCGATGAAGATGCGGTAGTGGAGGCGAATATACAGGCCGGCCGGGTGGTGATCCGGGGACAGGTAAAGGGGAATGTGACGGCTGCCGAAAAGGTGGAGCTTACCGTCTCGGGGAAGCTTATAGGGAATGTGACGGCTCCGGAAATTTTCATGGAAACCGGTTGTATCTTCAACGGGCTCTGTACCATGACCGGTAAAATCGGCGGTTAGCATGAAGCTTTTCAGCCGTATTGCCCTGTGTATCACGCTGGTTTCCCTGAGCGGTTATGTTCTTGCCCAGACCCGGCCCGACGCACTCGCGGAATACCGGAATGGAAACTACGAGCAGGCGGTGCTAATCTGCAGGAATGAATTGAAGCTGAATCCCCGTAATCTGGAATCCCATGTGGTGATCTGCTGGGCTCTTCTGCGGTTGAACCGTTATTCGGAAGCCCAAAACTATGCCAGGGCAGCGCAGAATTTGAGCCGTTATGACGTGCGGATCATCGAGATTCTCGGTGAAATTGACTATTTTGAAGGCCGGAATAATGAGGCGCTACAGTATTTTCAGGAGTATATCAATCTGGCCCCCGAAGGGCAGCGCATAGAAACGGTTTACTACTATATCGGGGAGATCTATATCCGTCTGGGGCGTTTCCGTCATGCGGACATTGCCCTTTCCACGGCAGTTCATTGGCGGCCCGATAATGCGGAATGGTGGACACGGCTTGCCTATGCCAGGGAAAATGCCGGTGATCTTTCCGAAGCGGTAAAGGCCTATGAAAAGGCCCTGGAACTGAATTCCCGGCTTAACGATGCCCGGCGGGGGTTGGAGCGGGTGCGGCGGGCCCTGGCCTCCCGGTAGCGGGGATTTTTAAGGTTGGCGCTTTGACTCTTTCCCCTTCTTTTTCAATGTATACACTTGGCTGTAAACTCAATCAGCTTGAAAGTGAGGCTCTTGCCGGCGCCTTTGCAGCGGCAGGCTTCAGGGTGCTTTCCCGGTCCGAAGGAACGCGTGAAGAAGCCGCTGATATTGCCGCGGTAAATACCTGTACGGTAACCGGTAAGGCCGAGCAGAAGGCCAGAAGGGTTATCCGTAAGCTATTACGGGATTGTCCTTCCTCCTGTGTGCTGGTAACAGGCTGCTATGCGGAGCTTGACCGGAAAGAGCTTGAAAGGCTTGCCGTAGAAAATGGGGCCTTGAGTAAAACGGGGGAACGGAGGCTTTTTATCATTCCGGGAAGCCGGAAAAGGGTTCTGCAGGCCCTGGCTGCTTTTTTTGCCTCTACCCGTCTTGAGAACCGGCAGGAACTCCCCTCTTTGATTCAATCCTGGATGGATAAACATGAAGGGAACAGGGAAACACGGGATCAAGATGAGCCCGACTGGTCCAATCCTCAAGGTTCTTTCTTCCGTTCCAGGGCGTTTATAAAGATCCAGGACGGTTGCGACAAGCACTGTACCTTTTGCCGGGTAAGGCTTGCCAGGGGGAGAAGCGTAAGCCTGGAAGCCGGGGAAGCGCTGGTCCGGCTTCGGGATCTGGAGGCCCGGGGTTTGGGGGAAGCGGTACTGACGGGAGTAAACATAGGCCTTTACCGGGCCGACGCGGGAAAAACGGAACTGAACATGGCCGGGCTTTTAAAGTTTCTGCTTGAGGGAACTGCCGGTATAGCCCTGCGGCTTTCTTCCCTGGAACCGGATGAAATGGCAGAGGATCTCTTTGAGATTCTCAGGTCTACACGGATACGATCCCACTTCCATATTTCGGTACAGTCGGGAAGCGCCGCAATTTTAAAAAGGATGGGGAGAAATTACGGCCCCGAAACCGTTGAGGCGGCCGCCGCCCGGCTGCGGGAACTGAGGGATGATCCCTTCCTGGCCTGCGACATCATTACCGGCTTTCCGGGGGAAGAGGAGAGGGACTTTGAAGAAACCTTTGAACTCTGCCGCCGGATCGGTTTTGCCTGGATACACGCCTTCCCCTATTCCCCGCGGCCGGGAACCGCAGCGGCTTCCATGAAACCTGTGGTAAGCGAAAGGGAAGCAGGAAAGCGGGTGACGGCTTTGATGGAACTTGCCAGGCAGGGGAGGGCAGCGTATGTACAACGCTGGCTGGGCCGTAGCGTGGAAGCGGTTTGTGAGAGCGGGGAAGACTCCGGTTTTTTCCGTGCGGTATCGGAAAATTATCTCAGGCTTCTCTGCACAAGCGCCCCGGGAGAGGAGAGGCCCCTGCCGGGAAGGGCCTTTACATGCAGAATAGACACACCGGAGAATTCAGGTGAAGCCGATGCTGTAGGGGAAATGCTGAAGTTTCGGAACAGCCTCAATTAAAAAAAAGACGATGCGCCTGGACGTCGGTATGCGCACCGTCTGTAATTGAGAGGGTATCCCTCCCGTCATTTGAGTATCGGCCTTTGGGGAAAATAACTTTACGAATAAATTGAGTTTGATTCAAAACTGAAGTTTTGAAATTACAGGAACCGGTAAAAAATTAACCGGATTTTGAAACCGGATCTCTTATGAAATTTTTTCTCAGTTGCCGGAGATTATAGGCTGTCGTGGAGGAAAGGGCGCTGTACATGGCTCTGGAAAAAGCAAGGTGATGGCGGAGAGTGTCTCTTGACATCTGCCTCGAAGCATCTTCGGCGGCCAGTTCCCTTTCCAGTTCCGCGGAGCCGGGAAAGAGGAAGCCGGCAACCTCTTTTACATCACTTCCGGTGATTCGGCGGTTGATCGTATCCAGGCGGGAGAGGATCGATTCCCTTTCCCGGGGGCTCAAGCCCCGGCCTTCAAGCCCGGAAAGGGCATTTTCCGCCATTGCTGCGGCGCCTGAAGCCGCTTCCATGAGGGACTCAAGACCCCGGAGGAGGCTTTGCAGGGCTTTTTCCCAGGCTTCCGCTCTTTGCGTAGCAGTTTCCCCGAAAAATTCCCTGTCTATTCTGTTGTATGCGCCTTCAAGAAGGCTGTGAATCTCTTCCCGGCGTTCGGGAAGGGCCAAAACTGCCTCGGGTTCCTGTGTTTCAAGACCTGCTATGGCGATGCCCCCGGTTCCGAGGCTGTAGTTTTTTATCTCCGGGAAGAGGCGGAAACGGTTTTCAAACCACGAGGCATAGAGGGAAAGCCGTCTGTCGGTGAGTACACGGCCGCCATCCGAGGCCGGAGCGAGGAAGGACTGCCCCTCCCTCAAGGCTTTGACCGACCATGTCTCTCCGGGAGAAAGGCGGCCCGACCGGATCCGGGCAAGTTCTTCAAAGGCTGCCCCCCGGAAATGGGTCTTGAGGCCCGGAAAACTCAAGTCCAGCCCCGCAATCCGGATCTCGGAAGCCCCCAAAAGGCGGCAGAAATCCCATGCGGTGGTGGCTACCGAGCCGCCCGCCCCCAGTTCACCCTTGGGATCAACACGTTTTTCGATGTAATTACCCAAAGGAAAGAGGGAGGCGCACAGAAAGCCGCCGCGGAAACTCCCCTCTTTTAACCCGGCAAGAACCGGAGGATATACTGCAGATTCGGCTATCAGCATAGTGCGGGGAGAAGAGGCCCGGTCAAGGTGCCGGGCATTCCAGTATTGGGGGTCTACCACCACGGCAAAATCCGGTTCCACTCCGTTTTTAAGGCAGAAACGGAGGCTTGTGTCCACCGCCACAACAAGACAGCGCCGGGCGATGGCAGGCAGGAGCGGGGCAATACGGTCAAGGCCCGGCCCCGCCGCCGCGAGAAACACCGGCAAGTCTTGCGCCGGAGAGAGTACCCCCTCCAGCCGGGAAACACCCGGCAGATCCCGGATCGCATTCATGTTACGGGAAAGGTTCCTGATCCAGCGTTTCCCGAAACGCCTCAGGGTAGCCAGGTTCACATCTTCCCTGACTGAAAAACTTCTTACCCTGGCCTCTATTCCGGAGTACCAGGCTTCATTGAGCCTGCAGAGGGCCTGGTTTTTGAGGAGCAGGGCTTTCCCCGCGCCTTCCCTTTCCAGCAGGGATAAGGCATTCAGAACTCCCTCCCCGGAACCTCCCGGAACAAACAGAAGCCTGGCATTGAGCAGAAGCTCCTCCAGATTCCGGTTTTCCAGGGCCGCCTTGAGTACCGTGATATGCCTTTCCGCGATGACGAGGGGCCGGCGGGGGAAACGGCGGAAACAGGCCTCGGCCGTGTATGCCAGGGCCAGGCCGCAGATGACAATGGGGCCTTCCCCCTCGTCAAGCCGTTCCGCCAGCCGTTCCGCCTCCCGTACAGGGTCTCTTTTGGAATGAAGGTGAATGCCGCAGACACTCATCACCGGAAGGCCCGAAGCTGCGGTTTCCATGCGGATATCGCCGCGGCTTCCTGACCAGCCTTCCCCCTTAAACGGCTTCTCTTCGCCTTCCAGCAGCAGGGCAAGATCCGGGTAATGTGTCCTGAGTATGCGTAGATTCGCTTCGAGTATGCTCATTCGAGAAAGAGTTGAATCGTCATTCCGGGTTCTACAGCGCTGTCCGGAGGAGGCGATTGGCGGCGTACCCAGCCGTCGCCCTGGATCTCGACGTGAATGTCGTCCCGCAGGATGAGGGGGAGAAGGCTCCGTTTGGAGAAGCCTGAAAAATCGGGGATCGTTTCCCCGATATCCGCAATCTGTTCTTCGCTAATGCTTACCTGGGGCGAGTGTTCTATCTGGGGATTCCGGCCCCGGGGGATACCCAAATAATCGGTGAGGGCTTCGGCGGCTTCCCGGATGGGAGGGGCGGCAATCCGGCCTCCCAGGTAATCCCCCCGGGGTTTCATGATTACCAGGTAGAGGATAAGGGAGGGAGATTCCGCGGGGAGCATGGCCAGACAACTGGCAATAAAGTCCGTATCCGAATACGCATTGGTTGCGGGGTCGATGATCTGGGCAGTGCCGGTCTTTACCGCCAGAGAGAGATCCTCCACATTGGCCCGCCAGCCTGTTCCGATGCCGCTGGTAACATCAACCATATAGGAACGCAGGGCGCGGGCGCTTTCCGGCTTGAGTACCCGCCGGGGCTGCCCGTTTTCAAAGGGGATCTCCTTGCCGTCCGGGGAGACGGTATGGGAAACCACCCGTACGGGAACCAGAATGCCGTCGTTGGCGATAGCCCCGGCAGCCTGGATCATCTGCAAGGCGGAAACGGCAATCTCCTGACCCATGGCGATGGTGGGCTTGGAGCGGTCTGACCAGCGATCGGCGGAACGTAGAAATCCTGCGGTTTCTCCCGGATTCCCCGCTCCGGTTCTCATGCCGAAGCCGAAATCCCGTAATTGTCCGTAAAACCGGGTATTTACCGTCCTGTCCGCCGCATAGCCTGCCCCGGCATTACAGGAATAGATGATAATTTCCCGCGCCCTCACCCGGCCGTGGGATCCCAGACAGTTGATGTGAATAATCTCTCCCCGTCCGGTGGTCTTCTCGTAGCTTCCGTTACAGATAAAAATCGATTCTTCGCCGATTGCCCCCGAATCCAGGAGGGAAGCCATGGAGAAGATCTTGAACACGGAACCGGGTTCATAGGCCCAGAGGGCCGGTCTGTCCATTCTCTCCTCGTTTGAGGTAAGCCTGATATCGTTGGGATCAAAGCCCGGCAGGGAGGCTGAACCGAGAACATCGCCGGTTCTAGGATCCATCGCCATGAGCATTACCGCTTCGGCCTGGTTCTCCTCCAGCACCGCAGAGGCGATACGTTCAAGAATGAACTGGACGTTGCTGTCGATGGTGAGGTACACCGTGGAGCCGCTGCTGTTTCCCTGTGCGGGACTCAACTCCCGGTTGAAGGCATACTCGATTCCTCCCAGACCTTCCCCGTCGTTCCCCATAAAGCCGATTATCTGGCTTGCCAAATTCCGTTCCGGATAGATCCTGCGGACTACCGGCTCTATCTTTACTCCCCGGAGCCTTCCTTCCTGTATCTTGTTGTCAATGATCTTGATGGTAGATTCATCAACCTGTTTTTTAAGATAGAGAAAGTCACTTCGGGAACTGCGGATACGTTCTTTAAGCTCTTCGCCGGGTATTCCAAGGATAGGATCCAGTTCACGGGAGAGGATCTCAAGATCCTGAATCTGGGGCCGCCAGAGGCTGATATTGGCAAGCCGGGTCTGGAGTGCGAGAATGCGGCCGTTCCTGTCCCGGATCTGTCCCCGTTCCAGGATGAGTTCCGGGGGAACATTATCCGGTATCTCCGGGTTTTGTACCATGAGCACCCAGTAACGGCCCAGGAGGAAGATCGCGGCCAGGGTAAAGAGGCCGAGAAAAAAGATCGTTCTATACGGATGCTTGAGTCCGCCGCCCTGATTTTTGAATGGATTTTTCATTTAATTCCTAAAACTTTACCGATAATCACCGCGGAATCTACCGGCCCATAGGAACGGGAATCCATGGAAAGCCGGGCATTATCTCCCAACACGATAAAATCTCCGGAGGGGGTAAGGGCGTCGATACGTTTTACCGCCGTATCTCCCAGGGGAGTGCGGAAAACCACCACGTCTCCGGGTTTTGGGTCGGCCCAGCGGAGCAGATATCTGTCCTGAAGGGGGACACGGAAACCGTATTGAAGACGGTTTATAAGGAGTATTGTTCCGTTTCGGATGGCAGGACTCATCGAATCCCCTTCGGCGATCATAAAATCAAAGATGAAGATCTTCATAAAAAGACCGGCAATAAACGCTCCGGCAATCGCCTTTCCCATAATGGGGAGTATAATCATTCCTTTTCATAATGTCGATAAATAGTAACATGGGAAACATACTCCTGAAACAAAGAGTTACGCGGCGCAAACGCTCTCTGCTCCAAAAGGCGGCCGCATACCGTCTGAGCCAAAAAATTGATGATCCCAGGCTTTTTCTCAGCCAGATCAGGCAAAAACCGGTAAGCCATCATAAAAAATCTGTAAAGAAGAGGTCTCCGCGACTGCTTCGTCTGCCTCATGCGTCCCGGTTTCAGTTTGTTTCGTTTCTAAAAAATCCGGGAAAAATACCAGAAAATAAAGTTTTTTCCATACCGGTTTCTTCTTTTGCCATCATCATGGCTGTATCCGGAATCCTTGTGTTTTCGATTTTTTCATTCAACCGGGACGATGTTTTTTTCAGGTTTCCGGGGAGTTCCGTTCTGGATCTTGAATTGCCCGAAGATCCCCACCACGAGGCAAGCCTGGCTTCCTTTGCGGGAATCGATACGGCGGACGGTGCGGAAGGGGAAACGGACATTCCCCTTGACCTTATAGAGACCTTTTCCTGGTCAAACTACAAAGTTCGCAGAGGGGATTCGGTATCCCGCATAGCGGCCAAGTATTCCCTTTCCATGGATGCTATCATCGCCGGTAACAGTATCCGCAATGCCCGTCGTCTGCGGGAGGGAGAAAATCTCAGAATTCCCAATATGGACGGCATTCCCTATACGATACGGAAAGGCGACACCCTGGAAAAGGTTTCCAAAAACATGGGAGTTCCTCTGGAGGCGATTCTGGATGCCAACGACATCCAGAACGATACCATTGCGGCAGGAACCCAGCTTTTTATTCCCGGCGCCAAGATGAAGAAAGAGGATCTCCATCTGGCAATGGGAGACGCTTTTATCTACCCTGTCCGGGGGCGGCTTACAAGCGGCTACGGCTGGCGCAACGATCCAATCAGCGGGGTACGGCGTTACCATGCCGCCCTGGACTTGGCTGTTCCCGAAGGTACAACGGTGAAGGCCTCCATGGACGGCAGGATTAGTACGGTAGGCTATAATCCAACGTACGGCAGGTACATCATCGTGAGTCACGGATCGGGTTTTCAAACCATGTATGCCCATCTTTCCAATGTTCTGGTAAAACAGAATGCCTGGGTGCTGCAGGGCGCAAAGATTGGTGAATCCGGAAATACCGGTTACAGCACCGGGCCTCACCTTCATTTCGCAATGTATAAAAACGGCAGAGCCGTTAATCCCCTTGATTACCTGAACTAATCAAGGATAAAATCAAGTCTAACGGAATTAAGTGCAGGCTTGGGAGGGTTCATGCGTAATTTGGTTCTGATTCTTATTATGTTTATTGCGGTAGTTACTTTTATACGGGTATTTGATAATGCAGGAGCGCAGACTCCCTCATTTGGAAACCCTAAAACAATTCCCGAATACAATACTTCCTCTGCCTGGCATAGCGCTAATTAGGAATTTAGCATACACTTAGCGTATGTATCCCGGTGAAAAAACTGCCAACATTGAAGACTCCTTTGAAACCCTGCTTGACCAGACCTGTGACAGGCTTCAGGAAAAACAGATTCAATATTCTATAAACGCGCTTCGCCGGATGGAAGCTGAACTTGAGGGCGTGGAGAGGGAACTGGACGCATTTCTGGCCGGAAGGGCGGGCCGGAGCTCCCCTCCGAATAAACCGTAATGAAAAAAATATTCTTTATTCTGTTCCTGTTTTGTGTTTTTCTTGTTCCCTCTTTTGCCAAAGTACGTTTTTCCGGACTCGATCTGGGTGAAGACAACAGGCTTGTCTTCCGTTGTGAATTACGGGGAGACGGCAGTTTTGTACAGAACGGCGTTTTTGTCTCCCGGCTGCAGGATCTTTCAATAACCCAGCTTTCGGCTTTTCCCGAAAAACTTGATCTTTTGGAAAACGGCAGAGTTCTTCAGGTGCGCAATGCCTTTGGAGTGTCCAGGCTTCCCCTGAACGGAGGCCTGCCTAAACCGGTGCCGGGTTTCCCTTCATTTACCGCGGGTTTTCCCCTCAGGGGAGGCCGCCTTGAAGAAAGCTCCGCATCCCCGGACGGACGCTGGATTCTCCGCGTTGACCCTGTGAGCCACGCCTTCGGGGAACTCTGCCTGGTGGATACCTCCAGCGGCTCCGCGCGGGTGCTGGCGGGAAACGTGGAACGGCCGGGCAAAAGTTTTCCTGCCTGCTGGAGCCCGGATTCCCGGGTCATCGTGTACAGCAGAAACGGCAGGCTCTATTACTATATGATGAATTCTTCCGCTACGGGGAATGTTGACGAACGCTACCGGCTTATCGGAGAGGGGAGTATAGCCTCGGTAGTCTGGACCCGGGGCGGTGAATTTTTCTACCTTAAAGGTTCTACGCTCTATCGGGTCAGGGGGCCTGAACTTTTTGCCCGTTCGCTCTATGCGAATTTCCTTGACATAGGAACTGTTGCGGGGAAAATCCCCTTTGATTTTGATCCCGGTTTTGATGAATTCTGGATGGCTCCGGATTCCCGTTCCATAATCATTGTCAAGGGCGGACGCACTATGTTTTACTTCTCCCTTGATGAAGAAGCCGGTGCGGAAGTTCTGCCGTGTCTGGTGATCCCCTGGTCGTGTTACAGCCTGAAGCTGCTCTGGTCTCCGGCGGGAGTAGTCACGGTGATTGCCGGGGTATTCAAAAACGGGAAACAGGAATCCCTGGTCTGGCGGCTTGAATCGGAAAGCGAGGGGATAAGTTTCAGCCCCCTCTCCGCTCTCCGGTTTTCCGGTGCAAGCCTCTCTCCCGACGGAAGCAAGGCCCTCTTTTGGGGTGAATCGGGAGTGAGTATCTACGACTATGTAAACTGGAAGAGCCTTGCGGTGTTAAGCGGCAATCCTGCACAGGAATGTCTGTGGATCAATAACGAAGAGATGGTCTGCGCGGACGGTGAGAGGATAGATCGCGTATATTTTCGCAGGGAAGGATTAAGCCGGGAACTCATCTGCCTTTCCGGGGCCGCCGAAGCAGGTTTTGGAGAAAAGGGAAACCGTATCCTCGCAAAGTCCGGAAACCGCTGGTATGTCACAGACGGCAGCAGTCCCTGGACGGAGGCCCCCGAAGGGGGAATACGGAAGCCTGTTCAGCTTAACGGAACATACCGGGTATACCTGGAAAACCAAAGCGGCGGCCCCTACGAAAATCTTCCCATGATCCGGAATGTTTCTTCCGTGGGTACACGATCCCTGATTCCGGCCTTTGAGTACGAATCCGATGAAGCGCCGGCCCTGCCCTCTGTTGAAACCGGATCTGCCCTGTTCAGCCACGGCCTCCGGAAGGGATTGCGGGAGGTGGCGCTCTGTTTTGATCTGTATGATGATGCCGAAGGCCTTCCCCAGGCGCTGGAATCTCTGCGCCGTTTTGGATACCGGGCCAGCTTCTTTTTGAACGGCGAATTCATCCGCCGCCATCCCGCGGCGGCGGCCTCCATTTCCGAGGCAGGCCACGAGGCGGCTTCCATGTTCTATGCTCCCATCGATCTTTCCGATGTGCGCTATCAGGTAGGGGGAGATTATGTAGCCAGAGGTCTTGCCAGGAATGAGGATGAATTTTTCAAGGCCGCCGGGGCCGAGCTTGGCCTGCTCTGGCATCCGCCCTGGTACAGTGCTTCGGAGGAGATCGTCTCCGCTGCGGCCGCTGCCGGTTACCGTACCATAGGCCGGGATGTAGATCCCCTGGACTGGGTAAGCCGGGACGATGCCCGGCGTTTCGGCTTTACCCAGTATTCAGCCCCGGAGATGATAGACAAGATCATGCGTCAAAAGCTTCCCGGCTCAATAATACCGGTCAGGCTGGGAATTCTTCCCGGCGGCCGCAGCGATTACCTCTTTCTGAAACTGGATGTGCTTCTCGATGCCCTTGCCCGCTCAGGTTACACCGTAGTACCGGTGTCAACTTTGATTGAACATGCGCGGTAGATCCGTTCTTTACGCGCCGGAAAAACAGCCTGATGCTGTCGAATAGGCGCTTGAAGACGTTTCCCTTTTCATAATCCCTTGCGCTGAGCAGGGCAATGCGGCGCAGTTCCCCGTATTCATCCAGAAAGACAAGCTCCCCCGCTTCCTCTCCACGAGAGAGGGGCGCGGCAAGGGGTTCCGCCGGTTCCAGCCGGTAACTGAGGCCGGCGCCCCGGTCTGCGGGGATTGTGAAAGGCAGCGCTTCCCCTATGGTTAGTTCCGCATGGTTTTCCCGGCCTTTCCAGAGCCGGACAGGGGCAATTCCGGGCATGGCGGGGCGGATGGTCTTGAAGTTTTCGAAGGCCCAGTTCAAAAGCGCCGCGCCGTCTTCGTCCCGTATGCGGTCTCCTCCCGGCCGGGCCGGAGCGCCGAGAAGCACCAGGATGAAGCGGGTAGCGTCCCTGCGGGCGGTAAGTGCAATGTTGTAGCCTGCCTCGTCGATGTAGCCTGTTTTAAGGCCGTCAACTCCTCTTACCTTTCCCAGAAGGCCGTTACGGTTATGCTGTACAATGGTGCCGGGCTTCTCCTTAAAGGCATCTCCCACGTTTTCAGGTTTCGGGTAGGCAAACTCCTCAATCGAATGGTATTCGGCAAGGGCTTCGGGATGAAGGTAGAGATACTGTCTGCAGAACCGGGCAAACTCGGCCGCGGTAGTAATATTGTTTTCAGATATTCCCGCAGGCTCCGTAAAGCGGCTTATACGCATCCCCATGCGCCTCGCTTCGCTGTTCATCCGGCTGACAAAAGCCGTCACATCGGGGGCAAAGCGGAGAGCCACGGCTACGGCTGCATCGTTCCCCGAGGGGATCGCCAGCCCCAGGAGCAATTCCCGGAGACTCACCCGTTGTCCCGGAGCGAGAAACATGAGGCTTGAACGGGGCGGTTGGTTTATTGCCCAGGCTTCACGGCTAATCTCCACCGGAGCATCAAGGTCTATGTTCCGGGCGGCCGTTTCACTAAAGGCAATGTGCATGGTCATGAGTTTGGTAAGGGAGGCGGGCGGAATTTCCCTGTCGGGATTTTTTGCGTAGAGCACGGTTCCTGTCTCCGCGTCCATAAGCAGCGCCGCCTCTGTCCGGATGGCAGGAGATGTCTCCATAAATGGAAGCAGCAGGCCCGGAGGAGATGCGGCGTTTTGTGCGGAGAGAAATGTTCCTGTAAAGATGAGGACGCACAAGCCGTACAGGCGGCTAATCCTGGGGAATTTCATCTTAACGCGGCGCCCATAACACTCCGTTTCATGTTCGATCCGAATTTTTAAGTTTAGCTTCCAGTTCCACCGGATTGTGATCCGAATTGCGGAATTCAAGGTTCAGCGTTTTTACCGAACGGAGGACGACATTGGGGGAGAGAATAAATCCGTCGATGAAGTAATACTGCGTATCGCCAGGGTTTCCGCTGTAGGGCTTGTTGAGGAGCCTGCATGAAGGCGTCTCCATATCCGAAACAAAACGCCATCCGTTCTTGAGCAGGGCCTGCGAAAGAAGGCCGGGAACAAAGTAGTCCTTGTCCCTGATGGGGAAGTGTTCCATGTCTACGCCGGGAAAACTCTGGTTAAAATCTCCTCCCGCAATGCAGTAATTCCCTTTGGCGTATTCTTCTTCCAGAAAATCAAGCAGTACCTGTCTCTGCGCCTCCCTGCCTCCCGAGTTATCGTAGGCTTCCAGATGCAGGTTTACGACAACCAATTCGGCGCCGCTGTTTTTAAGGGGAATGCGGAAGGCCAGAAGGCAGCGTTTCATGTTGGCGGTTCTGACAGGCCATGTAAAGGGCACGGGAAGGCTGATCCTTTCGGCGTTATGGAAACCGTAACCGCTCTGGACGAAAAGCCCGCTTGAAACTTTTCCGATAAAATTGGGGACGGGGAAGGGTACAAAGAATGCCTTGAAATTCAGGGCATGAGCCGAATAGCCGCCCAATGCTTCCCGGATGGGCCCGATCTGGTTTACATGATAGGAACGGCTGGAATCAATATCCACTTCCTGGAGAAGGTTTATGCCGGCCTTTCTTGAGGCGAGCAGAGAGCAGATCTCTTTCAGGTTTTCATGTACATTTCTGTCTGTTTTGGGCTTTACACTCCTGCCGCCGTCCAGGAAAAAATCCTGGCTTGCATCCAGGGACGCATAGCCGATGTTCCAGTTGAGGATACGGATGTTTTCTCCCGGCGCCGGGCTGTCCTGCAGGACGTTTTTTCCCGTATCAAAGATTTCCAGGGCCTCAACCGGTTCGGGCCTGTACTCCAGAATCGTCATGACTATAAAAAAGGCGGTGATTCCCAGAATCAGCGCCCCGGCGGCAATTCCAATAACAACCATGATTTTTTTTGTTGATATTTTCATTACTGAAAGCATACCATACTACAGGAAAATTTGGAACGTTGAGCTAAAATTCCGCCTGACCTGCCGCACGGGGATAGGGAATTACGTCACGGATATTGGCCATGCCGGTTACGTACTGGATGAGCCGTTCAAAGCCCAGCCCGAAACCCGAGTGGGGTACGGAGCCGTAGCGGCGGAGATCAAGGTACCACCAGTACGCCGAAGTATCCATGCCCAGTTCCGCCATGCGGCGCTCCAGCCTGCCCAGATTCTCTTCCCGCTGGGAGCCGCCGATGATCTCCCCCAACCGGGGAACAAGTACATCCATGGCCCGTACGGTTTTGCCGTCGTCATTCTGTTTCATGTAGAAGGCCTTTATCTCTTTCGGGTAGCCGCTAACGATTACGGGACCGCCTGCGATGTGTTCCGTCAAAAATTTTTCGTGTTCGCTCTGGAGATCGCAGCCCCAGAAGGGCTTGTATTCAAAAACAGTACTATTACCGTTAAAGGCTTTTTCAAGCTCGGCAACGGCATCGGTATAATTCATACGGGTAAATTTCGATGCGCCTACAAACTTGAGCGTTTCGATGATTCCTTTTTCAATCCGTTCATCAAAAAAGGCAAGATCTTCCGCACAGTCCTCCAACACGGTGTTGAAAAGACTTTTTAGGAAATTTTCGGCAAGATCCATGTTGTCATCAAGTTCCGCAAATGCCGCCTCAGGCTCCACCATCCAGAATTCCGCCAGATGGCGGGTGGTGTTGGAATTTTCCGCCCGGAAGGTGGGGCCGAAGGTATAGACCCTGCTCAATGCCGTTGCGTAGGTTTCCGCCTCAAGCTGACCCGAAACGGTGAGGAATGCCTTTTTGCCGAAAAAATCCTTTGACCAGTCCGGAAAAGTCTCGCCGTTTTTTACCGGGGCTTCCGTCTCCAGGGTGCTTACCCGGAACATCGCTCCGGCCCCCTCGGCGTCACTGGCGGTGATGATTGGTGTGTGCACCCAGGCAAAACCCCGGCTCTGGAAAAATTCGTGGATCGCAAAAGCCAGGCGGTTCCGCACCCGTGCAACCGCGGCAAAGGTGTTGGTTCTCGGCCTCAGATGGGCGATCTCCCGGAGGAACTCCAGGGAGTGACGTTTTTTCTGAAGGGGATATGCGTTTATTGCGCTCCGTCCCGCGCCCGCAGGAAGATTCTCCGCCGGGGCTTCACCCAAGATCCGGATCCCCGCGGCCGCCAGTTCGGTCGCCTGGCCTGAAGCGGGAGAGGGAACAAGTTTCCCCCTTACAAGCGCCGAAGCTCCGGTTCCCGCAAGACCGAGAGCCCTGCGGCTTTCTTTACTTAAATCCACACCCAGGTCAAAGGTACACTGTATCCCCGCAAAACAGGAACCATCGTTAAGTTCCACAAAGCAGAGATTCTTCATCTCCCGTTTGGTTCTCACCCAGCCGCGCGCTTCAACTTCCCGTCCATCGGCGGGCATTTTTAGTAATTCCTTGATAAGCGGAAACATGGCACCTCCGTCCGCACACGTATGGGATAAGTTCAAGCATAATACGTTTTTTGTGTATAATACAATCCAATCATGATCTGTGACGCCCACTGTCATCCTTTCAATCTTCTGCAGAAGAACGGAAACTTTGAGGAAGAGGCCTGTAGACCGGATCTCTGCTGTGTAAGCAGCGCAACGAGTCTTGAAGAATTTGAGTATAACGAGAGCCTCTCAAAGAAGCGCGTTTCCCTGGGGATGCCTCCCTCTGTACCCGGTTACGGAGTTCATCCCCAGTTTCCACGCTACTGCGCCGCATCCGTGCAGCCGTATCTTGACACGCTCCATACCCTGGCCGGGGAAGGACGGCTGGGGGCCGCCGGTGAGTGCGGCTTTGATCTTTTTGATGAAGCTTACCGGGAAACGGAAAAAATTCAGGATGCCCTTTTTATTCCCCATCTGGAACTGGCTGTTGAAAAGGGACTGCCGCTTGTCCTCCATGTAAGGCGGGCCATGCACAAGATCTTTTTCCACGCAAAGGCCCTCAAACGCTGTTCATCGGTCATTTTTCACTCATGGCCGGGAACACAGGGCGAAGGAGAAGCCCTGCTCCGCCGGGGGATAAATGCATTTTTTTCTTTCGGGAATACGGTCACCCTCAACCACAAGGAACAGATCCGCTGCTGTGCTGCCTTTCCCTTAGAACGCATTCTCACCGAAACCGACGCTCCCTATCAGGCTCTGCGGGGAAAACAGTATTCATCCTGGAATGATTTGACGGTGATACTAAAAACCATGGCGGATCTGCGCAAAACCGGCGTACGGGAACTGGAAGCGGATATATATTGCAATTTCAGGGCGGCATTCGGGGTTTAAGGGAGCGGTTTTTACGAAGCCTTTTTATCGTTCTTTTTTTTGGCCCTGTTTGTGTCTAAGATCTTCCAGCGGAAGATCTTCAAGATACTTGTTAAGAAGGTTCTGTTCAGACTCGGGGAAGGAGACAAATTCCAGCGAAACGATACGGCCGGTACGGACAAGCTTGCAGACCGGAGAGAGAATACGATCCCCTACCCGGAGGCTGCATCCGGGCAGGGGATCGCTGAGCAGTATGTCTTTCATCATGGAAGAGTGGGTGGGCGAGAACGAGAGTCCCGTATTGGAAATGGTTTTTATTTCGCCAGAAATAATGGCGTTATCCCGGGGATTGGAGATCAGGAACCCGAAATTGTGCCAGTTTTCAATGTGTATACGGGGAGACTTGCGTTTTTCTTCCACGGGAATATAACGGGAAAGTATGCTTTGCAGCCGGTTGATCTCCTGCGGATCCTCCAGGGATTCGGAAACGATGCCCGAAACTCCCAGAAAGAAGGCCTTTGAAGTTTCTTCCAGGGGGAATTTTTCATTCTTGAGGATGATGATGGGGCAGGCGTCTTTGGATCTTTCGGCCCGTACAAACTGTACCAGTATCTTCCAGTGACGGGGGAAATCCTCCGTACTCACGATGATTCCGGTGGGGTCTGCTTCATCAATATTATCCATAGCCTTGAGCACATGGCGGTAGCGGATCAATTCAAAACCCAGGGGCTTTACGTAGCGGGAAATAACATCATACGTCTCGTCAGAACCGAGTACGAGCAGTAGCTTCATTCAGTCCCCAGATTGGTCACCGTATAATCCGCCACCATCCAGATATCGTTCTGCCGGCGGAGGGTATAGACATAGCGCTTAAGTGTAGTATAGTTCCCTTCTTTAAATTTCTCCAGTACCGTGACCGTTCCCTCAAGTCCTGAATACAGGGTACGCTCTATGGTGAATTCCGTGGGTATGCTGGAGATGTCCCCGTCGATCATGGCTCCCGAAAGCTGCTGCCGGTAGTTCTCTGTCATTTTCTGCCTTTCCTCTTCTCCTGAGGCAAGCCAGCGCCGCCGGGAAACAGGATCTCTGTTCAGCATGGATTCCAGATCCAGGTAGAGGAAGAATTTATCCCATTGGCTTTTCTGCCGGGCGGTGAGGATGTAACTGATCACCTCGTCAGGGGGGATTTTTTCCCGTCTCAGGGCCGCATTGGTTTCAGGATCCATGACCATGGGCTTCCCGTCGGGGCCGGGGAGGGCGGGGGGCCGGAGTCTAAGGCTCAGACGGTTGGACTGGAGGACCGGCGCTCCTTTTTCCGCGTTTCCGGTGGAAAAAGACGCGTTTCGGTAGAGTTCCGGATAAACCCGCGCCTTTACAATATAGGAACCGGGATTGCGTATGTTTACATAACGGCGCAGATCTTCAATAAAAGAAAAGGACTCCCCGCTTTCCACGGCAAGCTCCCGGAAGAAGATATTCCCGCTGCTGCTCCGGCGGCGCAGGAGTTCTTCCGCCGGTTCCACAAGCCGGTTATTCATCGAACGTACGTCAAAATCGATGGAAAAGGCCCGTTCATCCGCCAGTTTGAAGCGGTAGGTTTCCGGGCTGTTGTTGCTGATCGTTATCTGGATCATGATTGGTTCCTGCTCCAGATAATAGATCTTCTGGTCAAAGTAACGGATGGAGAATGATACTTCCTCTCCCGCGGCAAAGAGTCCCGCCGTTCCCGTCAAAAAAAGTGCACTGCTTATCAATAAACAAAGGAAACTTCGTTTCCCGGTCGATTGAATTTTTAAAGTTGGCCCCTTCAATTCCCTCTCCTCTACGCTGCCGCAGAATTTACGCACTGATACACGAAGCCTATTCCCTAAGCTCTATCCCCTATTCCCCGTCTCTATTATAATAATCGGTTGATCCCTATGAATACCTTATCCTTTCCTGCAGTTCTGGCGGGAATCGCCGCTTCCCCGTCCATTTCCGGTATTGTTTCCGCCTATAAAAAGGGGTCTTTCCCCCTGGAAATCGATAATACCGAAGGCTCTTCGGCGGCGCTTCTCATCGCCCTCCTCTATAATACCAGTCCCGGTTCCTATCTGGTGGTAAGCCCTACGGATACCGAAGCGGAAAGCCTTGCGGCGGACCTGGATACCGCCGGAATCCCGTCGGTTATGTTTCCCTGGTGGGGGACTATGCCTTACCGGGAGATTGCCCCGCTTTCGGCAGTCTTTGGTGAACGGGCAGGGGTACTGGGCGCCCTGGTTTCCGGAGACGAAGGCGTCGTTATCGTCAGCGAGAGGTCTTTTCTTACCCCCCTGCCGAGCCCCGAATATCTCAAAAGCCTTATCATCACGATCAAAACCGGGGACAGGATAAACACTACGGAACTTGCCGAAAGCCTGGTAAATTACGGATACACGAGAGTCCCCAAGGTTCAGCTTCACGGGGAATTCGCCCTCCGCGGTGAAGTGCTGGATATCTTTATCGGTGAAGGCAGCGTGTACAGGATTCGCTTTGATTTTGACACCGTGGAATCGATCAAGCCCTTTGATCCTGCCGGGCAGAACACTACAGGCATTGCTGAAGATCTCCGCATCTGGCCGCTCAAGGAAGTTCTCTGGACAGATGACCGTATTGATGCCCTCAGCCGTAACCTTGCCCGCTATGAGGAATTTGCCGATGGCGGAAAGGCGGTTCTTGAACAGCTTATCAGCCGCAGGACTGCCGGCGGGGAGGAGCTTTTCTTTCCCTTGGCCTTTGAAAAACCGGCAATCATTACAGATTATCTGAACTATGGGGGAGGCAAACCCGCCACCGTCTTCTTTATGGATAGGGAGCGGCTGGAAAACGCCCAGGATCCCCTGGTGAGGGAATACAGGAACCTGTACACGAGAGCCCGCCGGGAAAACAGGGAAGTTCCCGACCCGAACCGGATTCTTGTGGAATTTGCCCCCCTGGCCAAACGCTTTCCCCGGCGGGTTTCCTTCCTCAACCTCAAGGGCTCCGGTGAAGAGGGGGCCGTGAGGCTTTCTGCGGCCTGCGAACCCGGCCGGAGCTTTTTTGGCAATATGGATTACCTGAAAGAAGAATTCGGCGCCCTGTTTTCCCAGGGCTGGAACATCGTGGTGGCCGCAGAGTCGGAGGTACAGGCCCGGCGGATCAGTTCCATCCTTGAAGGCAGGGAATCTGTCATTGCGGCGCCTCTGAGCGCAGGTTTCTCCCTGCCCGGCATAAAAATGATGCTGGTTCAGGAGAACGAGATCTTCGGCCGCAGGAAACGTGCGCCCCGTTCCCTCAGGAATGTGCGGAGCGCCGTCATCGACACATTCGTAGATCTCAGCCCCGGCGATAACATCGTTCATGTCAATTACGGTATAGGGCTCTTCAAGGGTATTGAGCGGATCACGGCCCTGGGGCATGAAAGAGATTATGTCAAACTGGAATACCAGGATGAAGAAATAATATTTGTACCAATTGAACAGGTAAACCTGGTGCAGCGTTACATCGGGAATGAAGGCGCTCCACCCCGGTTGGACAAGCTGGGTTCCAAATCCTGGGAAAGCCGGAAAAACCGGGTGCGTTCCTCGGTGGAAGATATTGCCCAGCGTCTCATCGGGCTTTACTCTAAGCGGAAGCAGGCCCAGGGTTACGCCTTTCCCCAGGATACCGAGTGGCAGACCATGTTTGAGGCCAGCTTCCCCTTTGAAGAAACCGAAGATCAACTCCGCTGTGTTGAAGAGATCAAGGCCGATATGGAAAGCCCCCACCCCATGGACAGGCTGGTCTGCGGGGACGTTGGTTACGGCAAGACCGAGGTGGCGGTCCGGGCCTGCTTCAAAGCGATCATGGGAGGCAAGCAGACGGCGTTTCTGGCGCCGACAACGATTCTGGCGGAGCAGCACTACGAAAACTTTCTGGAGCGTTTCTCTCGTTTCCCGGTACGGATCGCCATGCTCTCCCGTTTCGTGGAACGGAAAAAGGTCAGGGAAATTCTTGAAGATATCGCCGGCGGGGGGATAGATCTTCTCGTGGGTACCCACAGAATCATCCAGAAGGATGTTATCTTCAAGAATCTCGGCCTCATGGTGGTGGATGAAGAGCAGCGTTTCGGCGTCAAGGACAAGGAACGGCTCAAGGAACTCAAGACCAATGTGGACTGTCTTACCCTCTCCGCCACCCCGATCCCCAGAACCCTGCACATGAGCCTCCTCAAGATCCGGGACATGAGCCTCCTGGCTACTCCTCCCCAGAACCGCCACCCCATAGAGACGGTCATCGAAGAATGGGACGAGGAACGCATTGCGGCTGCGGTCCGGGCCGAGGTTGAACGGGGAGGACAGGTATTCTTTCTCCATAACAGGATCGAAAGCCTCCGGGAAATCCGCATACGCCTTGAACACCTGCTCCCGGAGATGCTCATAGAAACCGCCCACGGTCAGATGGACGCCCAGGATCTGGAAGACGTGATGCACCGCTTCATTCACGGCGGTTTCCATGTGCTTGTATCAACCACGATCATCGAAAACGGTATCGACATTCCCAATGTCAACACGATCATTATCGACAGGGCCGATATGTACGGAGTTTCCCAGCTCTATCAGCTCCGGGGCCGGGTAGGCCGCAGCGATCGTGTTGCATACGCGTATCTCTTCTATCCCAGAGACAAGGCCCTTACGGAAATAGCGATGAAGCGGCTCCAGGTAATTTCCGACTTTACAGAACTCGGTTCAGGCTTCAAGATCGCCATGAAGGACATGGAGATCCGGGGGGCGGGAAATCTGCTGGGCAGGGAACAGTCCGGCGATATCTATTCGGTAGGCTTTGACCTCTACCTCCGCCTTCTGGACGAAGCGGTAAAACGGCTTGAGAACAGTGATTATGCCGGAGAGGTAGAAACCCTGCTGGAACTTGAATATACAGGTTTTATTCCCAACGCCTACATAGATTCCGCCCAGGAAAAGATGGAGGTCTACAAGAAGATCGCCGGCATCCGGGACAAGGAAGAGCTGGAAAGAGTCTATGCGGAACTTCTGGACCGCTTCGGGCCTCCCCCCGACGAGGCCGCTTCCCTCCTCTCCCTCGCCGAGATCCGCATCATCTGCCGGGAACTCCAGGTGACCTCGCTGAAAGAGCGGGGAGGCCAGGTGCGTGTAGAATTCAGCCGGGTTTCCAAAATAAACGTTGACAGGCTCATCCGCCTCATGCAGGAGTCCCGCGGCAAGGTCAAACCGGATCTCAAACAGCCCAATGTGGTACTGTTCTCCCTCGGCAACATAGGTCTCAAGGAGAAGAGCGAATTTATTCGGGAGCGCCTCGCAGCCCTGGCGGGGGCTTAAATTTCCGTAACCAGGCAGTTTTTCCTACTGCGGCATAAGCCGGTCAAGTTCCCGCTCAAGAACGGCAAGGATATTCTTCTTTTTTTGACTGAAAATACGCTGTTTCTCCTCAGGTAGGCGGTTCAGATCCTGAAACAGGACAAGGGGATCCACGCCAAGCGCCTCCGCAATACGCTGAATTGTCGAAAGTTTGGGCACATTCCGGTAAATTTCCATTAACCCAATGTAACTGGTCGCCGTATTGCATGCTTCCGCAAGCTTTTCCTGGGAAATCCCCTTTTCCTTGCGTATCCGTTTGATGTTATCGATAACCAGCCGTTCAAGATCCATAATATATTATTATTGATATATTTTTGTTTTTCTTATTGACAAATTAGATATAAAACTATATTATATTCGATATATTCAGTCTGACTGGATTAGAAATTATTAAAACTCAAGGAGTAATAAATGAGAAAAGAAAAAGATTCTTTTGTACTGTTTTTCTGCCTGGCGCTGATCTGCCTCGTGATGTCCGGATGTTCGCAGCCTTCCGGGTCATCGGATTCAGGTTCAACGTCAACGACCGACACTCCGTCAACGCCAACTACGGGGACTCTGGTTGTGAATAATGTATCAACCTATACTGATGACGCTATAGTACAGATTAGGATATATGAGGGAAATTCGGCGGATGGAACACTGAAAGCATCCTCTACCACCCCGGTTCCCAAGGGCCAGAAACAGGAGTTTACCGGCCTGACTGCCGGCGCCTATTATGTACATGTGACCGATAACAGGGAACCCCCTGTTAAGGTTGGTAAAGTTTTCGGTGTCACAGCCGGCGGAACGACCAATGTAAATTACACCGGAACGGCCCTAAATTGAATGAAGATACACGGGAGAGCTCCCGGGTATCTTCATTCTATAAGGTATGGATTGTATGCGGGGTTCATACCAATATACTTTCATTGCCCATTATTCACTCACATTATTCCAGTTACATTATTTCGCAGCAGGGGCAAGCCCCTGGGTATGAACCCCGCCTGCGAATCATCCGGAATCACATTAGTGTCTGGTACTTTGTAAACAGAGCCTGTTTCAAAACTAATTGACTGTGCGCTAAACGCGCACGGTTTTGGAACAGCCTCAACGGTAAAAAGCAGGAACGGAAAAACCACGATGCCGCAGAAGGAGGGATCGTGGTTTTTTCGAATTTGAAACTGCTGCCTGCCGGGCTGCGGACGTGATGTCTCACCGCTCTCTTTTCGGTTACATTTTCGATGTCTCACCGCTTTCATTGACAAATGGGGAGTTGCCACTTAAAATAGTGAAGGGAAGGAGAGGGCCGGGGTGAAAGGTATTGACGCTTCAGAAATAGCCCATCTTGCGGGAGTTTCCAGGGCAACGGTAAGCAGGGTTATCAATGATTACGCCTATGTGAAGCCGGCAACCCGGGAGAGAGTCCTCAGGATCATAGAACAGCATTCCTATTCTCCCCATTTTTCCGCCCAGATTCTGGCAGGCAAGCGATCCAATACCATCGGGTTCTTTTTTGCTTCCAATACGGGGAACCACAGCCGTCTGGAAGACACTCACGTGAATTTCATGATCCGCCAGGTAATCAATACCGCCATGGCGGCAGGTTACTATGTACTGGCTTCCCAGGTAGCCGATCTGAACAATCCTGTGGTGATGAAGCGAATCGGCGATATGTTTGCCCAGTCACGGGTGGACGGCGGTATCTTTGTTGGTTTCCCCAACGAATGCGGCCTCATCGAGAATCTCATAGGCCGGGGTTTTCCCATCGGTATATTTGAACAGCGTCTTAATGAAAAGCCGGAACCGAACCGCATAGTGGTCAATCTGGATCACATGGGTATCGCCGAAATGGTGAAGTATGTTGTTGCCGCCGGGCACAGGGATCTGCTATACGCCAGCCCCGACCTGAATTTCCGTCAGGGAGTGGAGAATTATAAAATTTTCCGGAAAGCGGCGGAGCTCTGCGGCATAAGCCTTCGGGAAGACAGTATCCTTGAGGTGAGTACTCTTTCAAGTGATGCCTCGGGGGAAGCGATGGAACGGTTTTTAAAAGAGGGGAAACCCCTGCCCGGCTGCTTTATCGGCGGCAACGATCTTGTTGCGCTGGGGATCATAGAAACACTGCGGTGTCATGGTTTCCGGGTTCCTGAGGATGTGTCTGTGGTCGGCTCGGACGATATTCTGGTCAGTCAGTTTTTTAATCCTCCGCTTACAACCGTACATTACGATTTTGATGCGATGCTGGAGACTCTTACGTCCAAGGTGATAAATTTCGTGAAACATCCCTTTGAAAAGCAGTATATAGGTGTCTGGCCCGGCAGAATCGTGATCCGTTCTTCCTGTATTGCGGCAAAGACCGTATAGAGTTTGTCCATAATGTAGACACAGTATGGACAGACTACCTTAAAAGAGGAATTTTTTGGCCGTCGGCTGAAAACATAAGGCTCTCCGAAAAATGTCCGGCAAGCCGGACTTGAAAAACGTGTTCGGACAGCTTCCTTAGTACGGGCTGACCGGGAACTAACCAAATCCTGGACAGTCCCGTGAGACTGTTCCAAAATCCGGTGATCCGGCAGGATTATAATGTTGGAACAAGCTCGGCTTACAAACAGTATTTTGGAGGATTCTATGGCAGGTGTAATCGGAACCCATGAGGTAACCCAGGTCGCTTTCGTTGTGAAAGATATCGAAAGGACAAAAGAGAAGTTTGCGGAATTTTTCGGTGTTTCCGTACCGCCCACCATTGACAGCGGCAAATACGAAGTTACAAAGACAGTAGTGGACGGAAAGCCCGCTCCGGATGCCGGATGCCTCATGGCCTTTTTCGATGTGGGGCCCGGGCTGCAGATGGAACTCATTCAGCCTAACGGTCACAAGAGTACCTGGCAGGACTTTCTCGATCAGCACGGCGAGGGGATTCATCATATCGCCTTTGGTGTAAACGGTATGGACAAGGTAATCGAGGCTGCCGGGAAATGGGGCATTACCTGTGTGCAGCGCGGCAAATACGGCGATGCTTCGGGTGAATATGCCTATCTGGATGCAGGCAAGGATCTTAAGTGTATCGTTGAATTGCTTGAAAGCTATAAAAAGTAAGAGGAGTGGAATATGAGCTTTAGAAAAGATTTTATGTGGGGAGGCGCCGCTGCTTCCTATCAGATTGAAGGGGCCGCGTATGAAGACGGCAAGGGGCCTTCGGTTTGGGATATGTTTGTCAAACAGGAGGGAAAGGTCATAAACGGCAGCGACGGAGAGGCGGCCTGCGATCACTATCACCTTTACCAGAAAGATGTGGATATAATGAAGGAGATTGGGTACAGGGCTTACCGTTTCTCGATCTCATGGCCCAGGATAATTCCGGAAGGCGCCGGCCGGGTAAACGAAAAGGGCCTGGATTTTTATGACCGGCTTCTGGACAGCATCATCGGGGCGGGGATCGTTCCCTATGCGACGCTTTTCCATTGGGATTATCCCTATGAACTTTTCCGCAGGGGCGGCTGGCTCAATTCGGACAGTCCCAAATGGTACGCCGACTATGCGGCGCTTGTAGCCGGGCGCTTCGGGGACAGGCTCAAGAACTTCATTACCTTTAATGAGCCCCAGTGTTTCATCGGCATTTCCTACGACAGGACGGATCATGCCCCCGGAATACATTTTCCCGTCTGGGATACCCTGCTCATGGTTCACCGGGTGCTTTTGGGCCACGGTCTGGGTGTGCAGGCGATACGGGCGGCTGTTCCCGGCGCACAGGTAGGTTATGCGCCAACCGGAAGCGCCCATTACCCCGTCTCCGAAAGCGGCGAAAACCGGGAGGCGGCGCGGAGAGCTTACTTTGACGTGAGCGCCGATAACCCGCTCTGGTCGGTGTCCCTCTGGAGCGATCCCGTTTTTCTGGGCAAGTATCCGGATGAAGCGCTTCAGCGCCTTGGAGACAACATGCCGAAGATCGGCGCAGATGATATGAAGATTATCTCCCAGCCTCTGGACTTTTTGGGACAGAATATCTACAACGGCGCTCCGGTTAAATCCGACGGCAAAGGCGGCTATGAGTTTGTTCCCCGTAAAGCAGGTTATGACATTACCGCCGCCAAGTGGCCGGTGGAACCCAAGACTCTCTACTGGGGACCTGCATTCCTCTGGGAACGCTACAGGAAACCCATCTACATTACCGAGAACGGTCTCTCCTGTGCGGACTGGGTATCTCTGGACGGCAAGGTTCATGATCCGGGAAGAATCGACTTCCTCCACCGTTACCTCAAATGCCTGCGCAAGGCAGCCGAAGACGGCGTGGATATTCGGGGTTACTTCCACTGGTGCGTTACCGATAACTTTGAATGGGCCAAAGGCTACACGGACCGTTTCGGTATGGTGTACTGCGACTTTGAAACCCAGGAACGGATCCTCAAGGATTCGGCCTACTGGTATGCCGAAGTCATCAAGTCCAATGGGGATAATTTATAACCCATGTCAACAGAGTTAAACGGCGGCATGACATGCATTGACCTCTTGCGGGAATCCGGCGCCGTGCTGGAAGGACATTTTCTCCTCTCTTCGGGCCGCCATTCGGATCGTTACTTTCAATGCGCCCGTCTCCTGCAGTACCCGGACAAGGCGGCGGCGGCCCTGGTCCCGGTTGTGGAGGCGGTTAAAGCGGATGTCTCCTGCGGTAAACTGCCTCCAATTGCCGCAATCGTTGGGCCTGCCATGGGGGGCATCATCGTTGCCTGGGAACTTGGAAGGCAATTGGGGCTCCCCGCCTTTTTTACCGAAAGGGATGATGCGGGAAAGATGACTCTGCGCAGGGGATTTGAAATCCGGCAGGGAGAGAAGATCCTCATTGCGGAAGATGTGGTTACCACCGGCAAGTCCAGCGGAGAAAGCGCCGTGGTGCTGGAAGCGCTTGGGGCGGAGATTGCCGCCCTTGCCTGCCTGGTGGATCGCCGGGCGGAAGGAGTTCCGCTTGACTGGCCTCTCTACGCAGGGGCAAAGATCGGTGCGGCAAACTGGGAAGCTTCGGACTGCGCCTTATGCAAACAGGGAATCCCCGTAACCAAACCCGGTTCAAGGAAAATGTAAAACGTTCAGGTGAGGCCGTTCCAAAATCCGGCGATCCGGCAGGATCGTAATTTTGGAACAGCGGCCTTAAAGTGTCTACCTGATGGACAGTTCCCCAATCGAATGATAGCCATACTGTATCATGTACTCTTCAATGCCGCCGATTATTTCGATCATCGTTGCGGGATGGACAAAGGTAGCGGAACCAACCTGTATTGCGGCGGCTCCGGCCAGAAGGAATTCCAGCGCGTCAACGGAAGCAGAGATGCCTCCCACGCCCACAATGGGTACGGAAGGGAAGACTTCCCTGAGTTCCCAGACCATGCGGAGGGCAATGGGTCTTATTGCAGGGCCGGAGAGGCCCGCGCTGATGTTGTCAAAAACAGGTTTCCTTTTATGAATGTCAATTGCCAGGGCCTTGAAGGTGTTCACCAGAGAGAGGGCATCGGCTCCCGCATTGATGCAGGCGCGGGCAACCGCAATTAAATCCGGGGCATTGGGAGAGAGTTTGACCATGAGCGGTTTATGGGAGAGAACTCTCCGTACCGGCTCGGCAACGCTGAGGGCGGCTTCGGGTTCCAGGCCGAAACTCATGCCTCCGGCCTTTACATTGGGGCAGGAGATGTTGAGTTCGATCATGTCCACGCTGCTTGCGTCCAGCAGCCTTGCCCCTTCGGTGTATTCTTCTATGCTTGAACCTGAAAGGTTGGCGATTACCGCCGGGCCCAGGATCCTCAGCCGGGGCAATTCTTTTTCAAGAAAAACTTCCAGTCCGGGGTTTTCCCAGCCGATTGAGTTCATGAGTCCTGCAGGGGTTTCATGGAGCCTCATGCCGTTGTTTCCCGCTCTGGGCATGAGGGTGAGGCCCTTGGTACAGATGCCTCCCAGCTTTTTAACATCAATGATTGAAGTGTATTCGCTGCCGTAACCGAAAGTTCCCGACGCCGCAATGACAGGATTTTTGAAATTGACTCCGGCAACGGCAAATGAAAGATCCGGGCCTGAAATTTTGTTCATTAATACACCTTAGCTTAGTATTTGCCGGAATAATTTTCCGGCGGAGGATTCCGGCTTGCTGCTATTCATTAAAGACGATCTCCCCGGCATTGAATACAGGGCCGTCGGCGCAACATCTCCGCATGCCCTTTGTTGTCTCTATGCTGCACCCGAGGCACGCGCCCACCCCGCAAGCCATCCGCCTTTCCATGCTGATAACGCAGGGTATTCCTGCAGCCTCACACTTTGCCGCCGCCGTCCTGAGCATTGCCTCCGGGCCGCATACATACACCGCGGCGTAGGGCGCGGGATCGAAGTAGTCGAGAATAAGCCCTCTTTTGCCTGAGCCATTTGCCTGAGCGCCGGGATCTTCAAAGGCTATGCAATGACCGGAACTTCCTGCAGGCGCGGCTCCCGGAAATTCGTTACGCTCTTCCTCATTGTCAAAGGCCTTTCTGAATCCTGCATAAAAATCATAGCGGCGGCCGGCAGCTTCAAGTTCCGCGGCAAAGGCTTTAAGGGGGGCGATGCCGATGCCGCCTGCAAGTAATGCCAGGACCCTGTTGTCCGCTACGGGAGGCAGAAACTCCGCCCATGTATTCCCCAGGGGGCCAATCAATTCCGCCTTTTCACCTGCCCGCATGTCAAAGAGTTCCTCTGTCCCTTTGCCCCGCAGCGCTATCAGAAAACTTACCATGTTTGCGGCCCTGTTCCACGCGGCAACACTGATTGGCCTTCCCAGAAAAACCGAAGAGCGGAGCGGTTTGATCATAAAGAACTGTCCTGCCGCGGGCGCGGGATCCTCCCAGGAAAAGTTCATGCGGAATATCTCCCCGTTGACAGCTTTTATTTCTTTAAGGACAGAAACCCGCGCAGTTTTATCCACCTTACAGGCTCCTTTTTTTTGCGGAGATACGGATTGCGTCCCTCATTTCCACGGCCGCTCTTCTTGCGGCTTCCGCGGCAAAATCATTGTCCGCGTCGGCGGGAGCCTCTTTCGACCATGCTTTGAGTATTGAACGGGAAGCGTTCACCACGCCGCCGTTGGATTCCCGAAGGAGCAGGGCCGCATCATCTGCCGCGCCTCCCTGTGCGCCGTAACCGGGTATAAGAAAGAAGAGGTTGTTTCTCTGTTCCCGTATGACCGCAGCTTCTTCCCGTTCCGTGCAGCCTACCACCACGCCGAAAGCGCCGTAGCCGTATTTTCCGGTATGGAAAGCGGCCATTTCCTGAATCCTGTCTCCCACCGCATCGTAGAGTCTTTTGGAAGTGTTTCTAATTTCAAGATATTCAAAATCCTTCATACCCCTGTTGCTTGTCCGCATTAACACGAAGGCGCCCTTGCCTTTCTTCTCTGCAAATTCAATCCAGGGCTCAATTGAATCCATGCCCATGTATGGCGAGAGGGTTACGAAGTCGGCTTCAAAGTCCCCTTCAAAATGAGCCCTGGCATAACGGGAAGCGGTATCCGCAATATCCCCCCGTTTTATGTCGGAAATGACAAGACATTTTTTTTCCCTTATGCGGCGCAGGGTTTCCGAATATGTTTTCAATCCTGCAAGGCCCAGTTCCTCATAGTATGCTATCTGCACCTTGTAGCAGGCGCACAGATCGGAAGTGGCATTGACAAGAGCCGTGTTAAAGGCAAGTACCGCTTCCGCCGCCGATGAAGCCTTTTTTAATTCCGTTGCCGGGATATAGTCTGCCGCAGTATCAAGACCGATACAGACATGCCCCTTCTCCTCAACCGCCTCATAGAGTTTATCCATGTTATACATTTTTATGCCTCATACACGATCCGCCCGCGGTTTATGTTTACAAGGATCCGCCCCTGCAATTCCCATCCTGTAAACGGACTGTTCTTTCCCCGCGACTTGAAGGTCTCAGGATCCACTGTTGTTTTTTTCTGCAGATCCGCAATAATCAGATCTGCCTTCAGTCCCGGCGCAATTCTTCCCCTGCCGCATGGATCATTCCCGCCGAATCCCAGAATCCCGGCCGGAGCCGCGCTCATCAAAACGGAAAGCCGTCTGAGATCCATATTGTTTTTCAATACCAGTTCGGTATAACAGAGGGAGAAGGCAGTTTCAAGGCCGCTAAAACCGGGAGCGCCTGTTTCCTTGTCACTCTGTGAATGAGGCGCATGATCGGTTGCAATAGCGTCAATCGTTCCGTCAAGAACTGCATTGATAAGAGCCTTCCTGTCTTCTTCGCTACGGAGCGGCGGATTCACCCTGCCGAAGGATCCGTCTCCAAGCCTCTCCGCATCTTTCTCTGTACAGCCGATATGATGAGGGCTTGCCTCCGCACTAAGGGGTATGTCTTCCTTCTTTGCCCGGCGGATCATTTCAACCGCTTCCTTTGTGGAAACATGGGCGATATGGAGTTTGCAGCCCGTCTCTTTATTAAGTTCAATGACCCTCCGTGTCGCATTGTTCTCTTCGATGCGGCTCCACAGAGAACGGGGTTTTCCTTCCCTTTTCAAGGTCTCCGCTTCTTCACCGCCGAAATCACAGTGGCAAGAGAGGGGGAGGCCGCTGCGCTTTGCTTCCCTCATTGCCATAATGAACAGAGAATCACCGGCAATGTCTTTACCGTCTTCACTGAGCAGCCGGGGCAGTAATGGCGAAGAGTTTTCGGCATACGGCGGCAGCTTTGTTATCTCCGACAACCCGCGGCCTTCCATGTTTTTTGTGAGGGACATTGCGGGATAAAGGTCGATAAATCCTAAAGCATCGGAACGTTTTTTAAGAACGGCAATCTTTTCGATGCTGTCATTTACCGGTTTTGTATTTGCCATACAGACTACCGTCCCGTATCCTCCGGCAGCCGCGGCAAGGCAGGCGTTTTCCAGAGTTTCCTTTTCGGGAAAACCGGGATCCCGGAAATGCGCATGAAGATCCACAAAGGCCGGCATTAAAACCGGAAGCAGGGATTGTTTGTAGGGAATTTCAGGATGAATATAATTCCGTCCGTCAATGACAAGCCTTGCTCCAAGGCAGTAGTATTCAATTTTCTTTTCATTTGATACATAATCCGTACCGTCATCGGACTCGGCAATCACTTCCTTAATGACGCCGTCTTCAATAATAACCGTTCCAAACGAGTCTGTGTTTTTATCGACGACACGGAAATTTTTCAGAACGATCATCTTCAATTTTTAATCCTCATTCCCTAAAGTCCCGTGCCGATTTAATATCATCGCAGTATTCACAGCGGTAACTGCGTTGTTCGGCATTTTCCAGGTGGAAAATATGGGGAATGTATTTTTCCGTGGAGGTGATGCAGCGCGGATTCTTGCAGATAAGCACATCTTCAACACGCTCGGGAAGACGGAGTTTTTTCTTTTCGGTTATCTGTTCGTTTTCAATGATATTTACCGTAATATTGGGATCGATTAAGCCAAGAATGTCAAAATTGATTTCGATGGTATTATCAATCTTGATGATATCCTTTTTACCCATGTGCCTGGAAGATGCGTTGATCACAAAGGCGACATTGTAGGACGCCTTGTCCAGTCCCAGCCAGTTGAAGATGTGGATCCCCAGACCCGCCCGGATATGATCGATAACGATTCCGTTTCTGATTTTATCAATGTTTAACATTTCATATACCTTTTATACAGCACCCAGAATTGAAGCAAGCAGCGACATACGGACATACATTCCGTATTTGGCCTGTTTGAAATAAGCCGCGCGGGGATCGTTGTCCACATCTACGGCAATTTCGTTAACACGGGGCAGGGGATGCAGTATTATTAGATTCTGTTTTGCCTTTTCAAGTTTTTCCCTGTCAAGGATGTAACTGTCCTTGAGGCGTATATAGTCTTCTTCATTGAAGAAACGTTCCCGCTGTACCCTGGTCATGTAAAGCACATCAAGTTCCGGTATGGCTTCGTCAAAGTCTCCAGTTTCATTATACTCAATTTTTTCCTTGTCAAGCGTCCTGGTAATATATTCAGGCGCCCGCAGTTCATCGGGAGAGATAAAGAAAAATTTTACTCCGTTGTAACGGGCAAGTGCATGAGATAGGGAATGAACGGTACGGCCAAATTTAAGATCTCCGCAGAAACCAACGCGGAGGCCCTTTACCGATTCGGCAAGCATTTTGGCTCCGGGTTTTCCCCTCAGCCGTTTGATGGTGAGGAGATCCGTCAAGGTCTGGGTAGGATGATGATGTCCGCCGTCTCCCGCATTGATCACCGGCACCGGCGAATAACGGGATGCAAGCAGGGCGGCCCCCTCCTTTGGGTTACGCATCACGATGGCATCGGCATAAGAGGCCGCCATGCGGATCGTATCCGCCAGGCTTTCACCTTTCACCGCGGAACTTGAACCGGGATCGGCAAAGCCCAGTGTGGAACCGCCCAGCCGCAGTATCGCCGCTTCAAAACTCAGGCGGGTTCTGGTACTCGGTTCAAAGAAGAGTGTAGCCAGCAGTTGTCCCCGGCAGCTTTCCCGCAGATACGTTTCATCCTCTTCAATTTTTTCCGCCAGGCTGAAGATTGTATCCAGCTCTTCAAGGCTGAAGTTTCCCGGCTCAATCAGGGATCGTCCTTTTAACATGGTTCCTCCAGAACCTCTCGTTCGTTCATAAGGCCGCGCCTTACAAATTCAATCGAACAGGAAACGAAGTTTCCTGCAAACGGTCTAGTATCCCGGCATCATTCAAACTGCGAGTACATAAAAGGTTTAAAACATGAACCGCGGAGCCGAAAAGGCGAACAGGATACTTCGAGCCGCATTTTTCTTTCTTCTTCAACTTTGCCGTTACTATATCTTCCTCCCCGTTCCTGTTTATGGAACCCGCTGTTACAACCATGTTTACTAATGCTTGAAATGCCTTGTTCCGGTAAAGACCATGGCAATTCCGTGTTTATTACATGCTTCTATTGAAAGCCTGTCATTCAGTGATCCGCCCGGCTGTATGATTGCCTTGATGCCCGCAGCCGCAGCGGCTTCAACTATATCGGGAAAGGGAAAGAAGGCATCGGATGCAAGGACGCGAGCCTTCTTATCCTTTAAAACCCCGGCGCTGCGGCGCAATGCGTCCTGGGCAGGCCAGATACGGTTTACCTGTCCGCCTCCAATTCCCGCAGCGGCTTCATCATTGACAATCATGATGGCGTTTGATTTTACAAAACCGACAGCCCTCATGCCGAAGATCATGTCCTCAATGTCGTTTGCTTCACTCTGCGCTCCGGTAACCGTTTCCCATTTTTCAAAAAGTTTTCTGTCCGTTTCCTGAACAAGGAGACCGCCGTCCACGGCGATACATTCATGGATCTCCTGCGGGGGAACAGAGGCTCGCATGATGCGGAGGTTCTTTTTCTTTTTAAGCGTCTCCAGGGCTTCTTCTTCAAAAGCCGGAGCGGCAACGATCTCAAGAAAAAGCTCCGCGAGTTTCTCCGCGGTCTTTCCATCCAGCGGAGCGTTGAACACAACGATGCCGCCGAAGATAGAAACAGGATCGCATTCAAAAGTCTTTTCATAGGCTTTAAAAGCAGAATCACCCAAAGCGATGCCGCAGGGCGTGTTATGTTTAACGGCAACGCAGGAAACTCTTTTGCGCGGTTTCTCTTTCGGCAAAAGTGATAGTATGTCGTTCTGTCCCAGGGGCGGTATTTTTTCCGGCCCCGCGATACCTTCAGGGTATAAACCGAATGCGCAGGCGGCTTTCCATGCGAGATCCAGATCCCGGATATTGTTGTAGCCAAGTTCCTTACCATTAAGCTGTTCCATCCCCGCTAAAGCTCCACCCTTACCGGTATCAATATAGAGAGCTGCCGACTGATGTGCGTTTTCACCGTAACGGAGACTCTGTTTTTTCTTGAGCGAACAAGGCCAATATCCGGGGTATTCTTCCTTCAGGAGATAACGTGCAACGGCGGCGTCGTAGGCCGAAGTGAGATCAAAAACTTTTGCCGCAAGGCGCTGTCTGAATTCCAGAGGAACCCTGTTCTCTTCAATGGCTTTATTTTCAATCAGATCGATTAGTTCCCTGTAATCTTCAGGATCGCTTAGCACGATAACATCATGGAAATTTTTCGCGGCGGAACGGAGCATCGCGGGGCCGCCTATATCAATAAATTCGATTGTTTCTTCCTGACTGAGATCGGCCTTTACTTTTTCAAAAAAAGGATAGAGGTTAACGCATAGGATATCAATGGGGCCGATCTTAAGTTCTTCAAGTGTTTTCATGTGGGAATCGTCGTCCCGTCTGGCGAGGAGGCCTGCATGAATCGCGGGGTGCAGGGTTTTTACTCTGCCGTCAAGGCATTCCGGGAAACCGGTAATTGCCGAAACATCGCTTACGAGTATCCCCAGATCTTTAAGATACCTTGCGCTTCCGCCTGTGGAAAGGATCTCCCAATCACGGGAAGACAGACACCGGGCCAGATCCGCAATCCCTTCCTTGTTATATACGCTGATCAATGCATGAAACTTCGTTTCGAGAGGGGAGCCGTGCAGCGAAGCTTCCGGATCGACGGCGCCCTGTTCCCCGGTTGAGGATACATGTTCGAGTAAATCGTTGGGCTTAGCCTGCCGTTTCACGTTTCACCCCGCTGTTTTGTTACACCCAGAAGATCCAGGTGTCTACCGGTGTGTTCTTCCAGTGCGGTTTCGTAGTCTTGCGCATATTCGTTCCAGAGCTTGTAGAGTCTCTCACGATACGTAAAAACCCCGTTGCTGTTTTTGGAACCGAGGATCAATCCATAGGTGATGTGTATGAGCTGCCTTGCCGCATCATTGTCAAAAAGGGCAGGGAGGCCTGAGTCTTCAAGGGAATCAAGGGCGGGAATCTTTGAAAGATCGCTTGTTACATGATAATACTTTTTCGCTTCATCAAAGACGCTCAATGCAAAGCGGTGAATCTCCCGGTAAAGCGCCGGATCTTTTTGCGATACAAGCTTCATGGCGACAAGCCAGTTGGTACCGGCCGTCTTGACGTGAAAGGAACAGCAGGTTTCTTTTGCGATGGCGGGAAAGACGCTGAACTTGTCGGAACCTGAATGTATGCTCAGTTTATAATTGAAGTATCTTGCAATAGCGGCATGGATCTTTATTTCTTTTTTAAACTGATTCAAGTCCCCGATGTAATCAATACCTTTCCGGAATTCCCCGCAGAAACGGGGAGCCAGAGTTTTGAAATCCACCTTTGCGTCCCTCAGTTCCCTTGCAATAAAATAATGTTCCCGGGGACTTGTGGGTTTTGAAGTTTCATCAATCGATATTTCATAATCGGCTTCGTATTTTCCGTCTTTCAGGAACCGGTTGTACATTTCAACGGCAAAGCCGATCGCTTCACCGTAAATGCCGGCTATACCTTTCAAATCATCTTCCGAAAAAACAATCGTAATTCCATGTTCCGAATCAATGTCGAATTTTTTTTCCAGATATTTTTCCCTATATGCTGCATTCAGCGGAGGGGCAGTGTCTTCTGTAAAGGGCCTGATATAATCCGAGCAATCCAGCGTTATCATGCTGTAACCAAGGGAAAGGGCGTATTCAATATTCTCCGGAGTCTTCAGGTGATCCCCGTCCGCGCCCCAGGTTTTGGTAAAGCCCGCCTTAAAAACGGCAAAGCTTGCCGCGTCAAGAACCTCTTCGTAAGTGCGGCCTGTAAGATTCAATTCCCGTATCGACTGCTGGGCAAAGACCGGAAACGCATCGTACTTTTCAAAAACTTTTATGTGCCCGGCTGTCGCAATTCCAAGCCTGTCTCCCAGACCGAAACTCCGTTCCCTTCCCAGAACCCGCCCCGGAGCGGTAAAGGGAAAGAGCCTCCGCAGGACACAGGCATTTTCATGGTTAAGCGCTGCGGCAATGACGCCTTCTTCCAGATCCCGTCCGCGGAAACCCGGAACATGATCGGCAATGATCAGATCTTCAGTGCCGTCCCTGACCATAAAGACTCTGCCCGATCCGTAATTCCGGATTGACCTTTCGGCTACTTTCATTCCGTGAAAATTCATATTCATTCTGCCTTCAGCGCCTGTTGCCGAACCGGTTTTAAGCTTTGCTTTTGGGTTTTCAGCACAAGGACATGCCGTTCTTCGTCGAGAAAGGGAACGTGGATTTTTATAAGTTCGTACGTATTCCCAATCCCCGACTCCCCAATCTCTTCGGCAATTTTTTCCAGCCTTCCCTTATAAAAGGCCATGGAACCTTCGGCCTTGAGGAGCCGGTTGAATTTTTTTATGAGATCCGCACTTAGCGGTTTGAAAGCACGGCAGATAATGAGATCGAATTGTTCCGCTTCCAGTTTTTCCATTTCTCTTTCAACGATTCCGGCATTGGAAAGGGCAAGCAGGGCCAGAGAATTTTTAAGGAAGCCCGCACGGCGCCCCGTCTTTTCGACAAGGTTAAAGAAAATTCCCGGCATTGCAATTGCAAGCGGAATACCGGGAAGGCCGGCGCCGGAACCGATGTCCGCAGCTTCAATTGAGGCCCGGGATACGGTGGAAAGTATACGGAGCAGAATTCCCAAAGGCGCCAAAGAATCAAGAATATGTTTTACGATGAGTTCATCATGGCTTTGAACATTCACAAGGCCGTAGGCTTCATTAAAAAGCTCTATTTCACAAACATACTTCTCCAGGAGTTCCCGAATTGCATTGAAGCGGCTGCCGAACAGCTTGTCTATATCAGGATCATCATGCATCAACTGCAGCAGTCCCTCCTTTAGTAAACCGCTCATATCAGCGTATCCCGCCGCAAGCGGCAGAGTATGCTGTTCTCGCAAGGTATTTGACTCAGGGGCCATACCCCTGGTTCCGCCCCAGGGCTCCCCCGCGAACCGGTGAGCGGGTTCTTGGGCATGGACCCTTCGCGATGAATCAGATTACTCAAACCGCACATGGATACCTACCGTTTCTCTTTCATTTTTTTTAAGGCTTCTACAAAGGGATTGTACATGGTGCCGTCGTCGTCATTTGGATGGGAACCCCGGCTTCTGCTTTCGGCGGATGGTTCCGGGCGGCCTTGCGTCCTTGGATGAGGATTCTGGAATTTGGGATGCGGAGGCAAAAACGGAGCTCTGCCGGAAGCATTGTCCGGTTTTCCCTTTACAACCGGCCGTCTTTTTTCCCTATTTCCATTTTCAGTTTTCTGCTCTTCACTCCTCTTTCCGGCGTTTGTTTTTCTGGATAGCCCTATACGGCGGCGTTCCTTGTCGAGACTTACGATTTTAAATTCCAGTACATCACCGGCTTTTACAATTTCCAGAGGATCCTTCACAAAATGGTCGCTCATCTCGGAGACATGTACCAGGGCGGTTTCCTTGATTCCCAGATCCACAAAGGCGCCAAAGTCAACGACATTTTTGATCTTTCCGGATATCGTCATTCCTTCCGTAAGATCTTCAAAGGTAACTACGCCCTTTTGCATCAGGGGCTTGGGATACCCCTCACGCGGATCGCGGTTGGGTTTCTTCAACTCTTCGATGATGTCGTTGATCGTGGTGTCCCCAATCCCGTATTTTTCCTGAAGTTCCTTTACAAAGGCGGAGGAAAGGTTGCTGTTGATAGTAATGGTACTGCGTATCTCGCGGGCCGCCGCATAGTTTTCGGGGTGTACCCAGGTGTTATCCAGAGGATCTGGGCTTTCAGGAATTTTGAGAAAACCGGCGCACTGTTCATAGGATTTCGGCCCCATGCCCGGAACTCCGGTAAGCTCATCCCGGCTGGCAATGCGGCCCTTCTCATCCCGGTACTTTACAATTTTTTTTGCAAGGGATGAGTTGATCCCCGAAACATATTTAAGCAGAGACACGCTGGCAGTATTGAGATTGACCCCGACATTGTTTACCACCGAAGAAACAACTTCGTCCAGTGTGCCGGAAAGTTTTTTTTGGTTAAGGTCATGCTGGTAGAGCCCTACCCCGATGGATTTGGGATCGATCTTCACCAATTCGGCAAGGGGATCCTGAAGCCGCCGCCCGATGGAGATTGCCCCGCGGATGGTTAAATCAAGTTCGGGGAATTCTTCACGGGCAATGTCACTGGCCGAATACACCGAAGCGCCGTCTTCGTCAACAACGGTATAGAGAACTTCCAGAGTGTTTTCCGCGATAACTTGGGCGACAATCTCCTGTACATCCCTGGTGCCCGTTCCGTTTCCAATGGCGATAAGCTGTATGTCGTAGTGCTTGACTCCTTCCAAAATAAGTTTTTTCGCTTCTTCAACCTTGTGATTATAGATTACACAACTTCCCAGGTACTTGCCTGTATCATCCAGAAAGGCGCACTTGGTTCCCGTGCGTATGCCGGGATCTATACCCAGTACCCTGGTTCCCTTGATCGGCTGCTGCATGAGGAGGCTCTTCAAATTCTGGCTGAACACCGAGATGCCGTGATCGTCAGCCGTTTCACTCTGGTCTCCCCGGATCTCCCGGATAACCGCAGGCGAGAGGAGCCTTTTTAATCCGTCTTCGATTGCGGTCTTGTGGTAATCATTGTGAATCTCGTACTTCCTCTGCAGCATTTCCACGGCGGTGTTCTCATCCACATCAATGGTAATCTCCAGTACGCCTTCCCTCTCGCCCCGGTTGACGGCGAGGATACGGTGGGCCCTGATCCGGGAGAGGGGTTCCGTATAGTCCCAGTACATCTGGTAGGTGCTGGTCTTTTTGGCTTCCTCGTCCCCGGCGCCGGGCTTCTGTGAAGCCTTGACAATGATCCTGCCGTCTTTGATATAGAAAGCCTTGACGGAAGCGCGGTTTTCCGTATCCTGGGACATCCGTTCCGCAATAATATCCATGGCGCCCTGGAGAGCCTCTTCCACATTGGCAACGGAAAGTCCGGGGTTTTCACTGTTTTCGACGATGAAATCCCGTGCCTTTTCCCGCAGGGGCGCTTCCTCTAAAATCACCATGGCGTCCGCCAGAGGTTCAAGACCCCTTTCAACGGCCAGCATACTGCGGGTTTTCTTCTTCCGTTTATACGGAGCGTAGATGTCTTCAAGTTCCGTCAGGGCAGCGGCCTTCATGATGTTTTCGTAGAGCGCTTCGCTGAGTTTTCCCTGTTCAAAGATCCCCCGGACAATCTCTATCCTGCGGCCTTCGAGATTCTTCCCGCCGGAAAACCGGTGCCCGATGTTCCGGATCTGCATCTCATCAAGGTTCCCCGTCTTTTCCTTCCGATAGCGGGCAATAAAGGGAACGGTACTCCCTTCGTTCAATAAACCGATGACCGCGGAAACCTGTCCGGTACCGATTGACAGATCTTCTGCGATTTTTTTCATCAGGACAACTTCGTTAATCTCAAGTCCTTCGACAAATTCTTGTGTAATTTCCATATCTCCGCTTTTCCTTGATATCAAATCTTAAATAAAGTGTCTTATGCTTTTCTCTTCCATGAAGCCGGAAAACCGGGCAATGGCGCAGGATGCAAAACCGGCAAGCATTACATCCACAAAAGTACCTACCGCAATAAGGTAAAAGGCCATGGGCTTGAGAATGAGGTAACCCGCTTCAAAGCCCCGGCCATAACCCAGACAGAGAACCGCAAGAGCCGTGTAGGCTCCGTCTCCGGGATGCCGGGCGAGAAGGAAAGAGACAATGAAAGCCCGGAAGCCGATAACAAAAATATCGGACAGGTCGATTCCCAGGCTGGAATAGGATTTTATGATCACGATAAATGCCGAAGCGGCAACCATGGCGCTTCCCGCCCTTCCGAAGGTAGACAGAAGTGACAGCGTTACTGCGTTGCACCTTCTCTGTACTCCCAGATTTTCCTTGCTGTGCCTGAGGAGTACAGGCAGAGTAAAGTTAATGTCTCCGGAAAAGAAGGCCGCAATCGCGGGCCCCAGGGAACCGTAGAGAATGATCCATGGATTCAGTTTGGGCTTGAGCAGGTATAGAAAGAGGGGGAGGATCACGAAACCCAGAATAATACTGTACACCCCCAGAAGCATTATCAGATCGTGAAACACATCCGCCTTGAGTATACTGTGAAAACGTATGGCCCAATAGGCGGCCAGCGCGATCATTACCGGCCCCAGGACTTCGGAAAAAAATGAATAGACATGGTAAAAAATCCGGGAGAGGGAATCGAGCAGCGCTATTACCGGTTTGGTATAGTTTCTGTCATAGGAAAGCCCCATACCCAGAAAGAAGGAAAATATGCAGATTGGGAAGATATATGCGCCGTCGTTTACCATGACGGAAAGCATGTTCTGAGGGAACAGAGAGATTATGTTTTCCGCCACCCCCAGGCTCACCGTCTCAAGCTGTTCTTCAATGAGGATTGGAATCCGGGCGGGAGGGAAGAATAGGGTTACCAGTACCCCCGATGCAATTACAAAAACTGCGCCTCCCGCAATGATGAGAAAGCTCCGCAACACCAGCCGCCAGAAGAGACCGTCCTGTCTGAGTTCATACACGGCAATGGTAAGGGAAAACATCAAAATGGGAACGACGGCATAACGGCCTATCCGGAGAGCTAATTCCTCTAACCAGAGGAGAGCGGAAAGAATTTTCGCATTATCAACGGGAAGGAAAAATCCCAGCAGGACTCCCATGAGGGAGCCGGTGAACAGCTTTACCCAAACCTTCATGGTTTTTAGCATACTTGATCCACAGACGGGATACAATACCCGCAACGTCTACGCCGGTTTACGGCAAAGCCTGTTTACAGCCTCAGGATCCGCGCTTCGGTGAGGACTTCGGGCCCTTTTTCACCGAGGAGGATGTCGTTTTCAAGACGGCAGCCGCCCAGAACCGGATCATAGAGCCCCGGTTCCAGAGTGAAGATCATACCCGGCGTGAGTACCCACTGGTTGTCATCCCGGTTCCTGATGGGCGGCTGTTCATGCTCCTCAAGGCCGATCCCGTGGCCCAACGCGTGGGGCATGAACTGCTTGGAACGGGCAAAGAACCTGTCCACAGCCGCGGCAATGTTCCGGGTACTTTCGCCGTTCTTCACCATGGAAAGCGCCAGATCGTAGGCCCTTTCCGTCAGGGAGAGAATCTTTTCCTGGGCAGGGGAGCAGTCTCTGGCAATGGTCATGGTCACATCCGTGGAGTAACCTCCCATCCTGAGGCCGAAGTCGAGAATGGAAAGTCCCCGGCTGCCGAAAGGGGAGGCAGTATAGGGAGGAAATGAGTGAATCGCGAAACTCCGTTCGGGACCTGCGGCGAGGGTCTCAAATCCGGTGCCCTCACAGCCGAGTTTACGGCATTCGGCTTCGATAAGCAGGGCCGCGGCAGCTTCGGTCTTGATTTTCCCGCTGCGGATCTGTTTTTCCAGAAGCCGGAGGAGGCTGTTGGTCGCCTCCGCTCCCTTCCTGATGAGTGCGATCTCCCCTTCATCCTTTAACGCCCTAAGCCGCTCCATCTCCTGCCATGCCCCTTCCCGGCGGCAGAGGACATCGAAGTCTCCGATATTTCCCACATAGTCCAGAAAGAGGGGATAGGGGGTCGAAGGGGAGATTTCCATCCTGGAACCCGGCGGGATCTTGAGCATTACCGTGGCGCTCCTGAGGGCTTCCAGGGGCCGGCGCTTAAAATCGCTGTAGGGGAGCAGGTGCTCCGCATCGGCGTGAATGGAGGCCAGGTTGAGATCCCAGGCCGTGAGGAGGGAATGCCGTTCCACACTGAGAAAGAGTATGCCGTCGGAGGGCAGCCCGGAAAGCCAGCGAAGCGAAGGGTCTCTCCTGCCTTCCGTATCTTCAACGGCCAGGAGCGCGATGCCTTCCCGGCTCATCCAGTCGTAAATTTTCTCCCGCCTGTCCCGGAAGACGCTTCTGTGCGTTGTCTTTGGAGGCCTAAGTGTCTTCATTGAAAGGCGCCTTCGGAAGCTTTTTTTACTTCCTCAAGTTCCCTATCCCCAATCCAGTAATGGGTCACGAAACGGAAGAGACCGTTTTCGGGGCTGTTGATCAGGATCCCCTTGTCCCTGAAGAAATGTACGATTTGGGCGGCTTTTTTTTCTTCCGCGGCAGGAGCATAGCCGAAGAACACCATGTTGATGTCCCCCTTTTGCACGCTCATGCCGGAAATCCCCGAAAAAAAATCTTCCAACTGCCGGGCCCGTTCATGATCCTCCGCCAGATGGCCGGTTTGTTCGTCAAGGGCGATGATCCCTGCGGCCGCAAGAATCCCGGCCTGCCTCATGCCGCCGCCCAGGATCTTCCGTTTCATCCTTGCTTCGGCGATGAAGTCCTTTGGGCCTGCAAGAAGGGAACCCACCGGCGCGCAGAGGCCCTTGGAGAGGCAGAACATCACCGAATCCGCCCGGCAGGCGATATCCGCCGCTTCGGTCTTGAGCGCAACGGCCGCATTGAAGATCCGGGCTCCGTCCAGGTGAATGGGAAGCCTCCATGAATCCGCAATACGCCGCGTTTCATCCATGGCCGCCACCGGCGCCGCCTTCCCCAGGGAATGGGCATTTTCAAGACAGATAAGCGAAGTTTCAGGCGTATGAAGATCCCGCCTGCGGAGCCGTTTTTCGATTTCCCCGCCGGGGAGAATACCATCCGGAGCGGGAAAGGGCCTGGTCTGTACCCCGGCAATCACCGAGGCCGCCCCCGCCTCATGCTGAATGATGTGGCATTCATCGCCAAGAATCACCTCGGTTCCCCGCGTACACCAACTGAACAGAGCCAACTGGTTTCCAAAGGTTCCGGAAGGCACAAAGAGAGAGGCTTCCTTACCCAAAAGTTCCGCTCCCAGCTTTTCCAGCCGCTTCACGGTCGGATCATCGCCGTAGACATCATCTCCAACTTCCGCTTCCGCCATGGCTTTCCGCATTGCGGGAGTCGGCCCGGTAACCGTATCGCTTCTTAGGTCTATCATTTCTGTTTTTTCACCTTCCGTTTCTGCCGGACGGCCTGCTTTACCCGACGTTCCCTGTTGAGGAACACGGCTCCAAGGGCGGCTGCCGCAAGACTGACTATAATTATCATCCATCCTATCCCGGGTTGCTCCTCAAAGGGAAGCTCCACATTCATGCCGAATAAACTGTAGATAAGGGTGGGAATCATGAGCACGATGGAAACTACCGTGAGCCGTTTCATGACAATGTTGAGGTTATTGGAGATAACGCTGGCAAAAGCATCCATGGTTCCCGTTAGTATGGAAGAATAGATGTTTGCCATCTCTATTGCCTGACGGTTTTCGATTACCACATCCTCCAGCAGCTCCTTTTCGTCTTCCTTGAAGCGGATCAGGGGACTCTTCTGCAGTTTTTCCAGGAGTAATTCGTTGCTCTTGATACTGGTAGTAAAGAAAACGAGGGACTTCTGGATGGAAAGAAGCTGGATAAGTTCATTGTTCTTGATGGAACGCTGCAGTTCATTCTTAATAAGATTGGTACGTTTGTTGAGTTCCTTGAGGTACTTGAGGAAGGTAAAGGCAAAACGGCCCAGAAGATTGAGAACAAAGGCGCTTTTGTTTTTGATGCTGAAACCGCGGACACGGTTCTTGACGATATCATCCAGGGCTTCGCTTGAACTCTGGCAGATGGTAACAATCTTGTCGGAAAAAAGGATGATGCCCAGGGGCTGAGTGTAGAAGACCACTTCGGCTTTTTCATCGCTTACCGGCAGACGGACAATGAGGGCTGTATATTCATCTTCCTTTTCCAAACGGGCCTGCTCGTCTGCATCCATGATGTCGGTAAGAAGTTCAGGGGCGATCCTGAATTCCGTTTCAAGCCGTTCAATGTCTTCCGTGTTTACGCTGCGGGCATCTATCCAGCAGTTTTTGCCCACTGCGTCAGTCTCGATAAACCCTTTTTCGTCCTGTATGCGAATTTTTATCATGGGACTCCTCCTTGTACGGCCGGCCTTCCCGCACCCCGGCCCGGTTCAAGGATTCACCAAGTCCCCTTTAAACCGGAAATGCCGCCGTTCTGTTTTTTCTACGGGTTATACTACCCCCGCCGTCCGAATCGGACATGACATTTCCTCCTTGCAGTAAAAGATTTTATTGTAAACATGAACTCGTTCCGAACCCAACCGGATTTTGGAACAGACTTAAATATAATAAAAAACGGAGAAATGCGCAAGACATACGCCGGACGTACATCGATGTATGTTAGACGTATATTCAGGAATTTCCCCGATGAGAAAAAACTTTACCCCGGCCCCCGGCAGGTATATACTGATTGGAAGGGGGGGCATATGGACCCCCGCCGGTATAATAAATTTCCTTTCAAACGAAGATACCCCGGGGCAGCCCCGAGATTCTTCATTCCGGAGAAAACGCATGATCTGTACAAAAGAAAAGCGGCTTTCCTATACGGAAAAAGCCGAAGCCCTGCTGGCGCAGATGAGTCTTGACGAAAAGGTCTATCTGATGAGCGGTAAGGTTCCCCTGGGCCCCGAGGCCCTGAACGAGATGATGACCGATCCGGTCAAGCATTATAACTACATTCCCTATCCCAACGGGGACTGTAAGCGGCTGGGTATCCCTGCCGTGCGTTTCTGCGACGGGCCCCGGGGGGTGGTTTGCGGTGTGGGTAAGAGCACCTGCTTTCCCGTGTCCATGTGCCGGGGCGCAAGTTTTGATACGGAGCTGGAAGAGGAAATCGGCAGGGCCATCGGACGGGAAGTGCGGGCCTGGGGCGGGAACCTCTTTGCCGGAGTCTGCATCAACCTGCCGCAGAATCCCGGCTGGGGCCGCAGTCAGGAAAGCTACGGTGAGGAATCCTTTGCCGTAGGGCAGATGGCGGCGGCGCTTGTACGGGGCGTGCAGGAAGAAAACGTCATGGCCTGCATCAAACACTTTGCGTTCAACTCCATGGAGATCAGCCGTTTCAAGGTAAGTGTGGACTGTGACCGTCGTACCGAACGGGAAGTTTTTCTTCCGCATTTCAAGGATTGTGTCGATGCGGGAGCCGCCTCGATCATGAGCGCCTATAATCGTTACAAGGGCATACACTGCGGCCACCATGACTACCTCCTCAAAAAAGTACTTAAAGAGGAATGGGACTTTGACGGCTTCGTGATGAGCGACTTTATCTGGGGTGTCAAGGATACTGTCGAAGGCGCTAACAACGGCGAAGACCTTGAGATGTGCGGTACCATTGTGTACGGCGATAAACTTGTGCAGGCGGTAAAAGACGGCCTTGTGCCGGAGGCCCGTATAGACGAAGCCTGTCTGCGCCTCATACGGACTACCCTGGCTTTTGATGAAGCCTATACGGCTTCTTACGGTAAAGAGATCATCGGCTGCGAAAAACACCGGGCGCTGGCATTGCGTTCCGCCGAAGAAGGCATAACCCTGCTTAAAAATGAGCCGGTGAACGGCGGGAAACCGGCGCTTCCTTTGAACAGGGATACTGTCAAAACAATTGCTCTTATCGGCAAGCTTGCCGTGGCCCCCAATATCGGCGACTACGGCTCATCCAGGGTTTTCCCCGCATACGTGGTAAGCCCCTATGACGGGATATGCAAGGCCGCGCCCGGGGTAAAGATACTGTGTGACGACGGCTCCGATCCCGAACGGGCAAAAAAACTTGCGGCCGGTGCCGATGCGGCAGTATTTGTGGTGGGCTTTGATCATGACGATGAAGGGGAGTACGTTTCCAATGATCAGGATTCCGCTTACACAGGCGCTACAGGCGGCGACCGCAGGGAGTTGAGTCTCCATGAAGACGAAATCGTCCTGCTTAAAACCGCGGGGCCTGCCAACAGAAACTCTGTTGCCGTCATGATAGGAGGCAACACTATCGTTGTCACCGAATGGATCGATTGTGTAGCCTCCCTGATCATGGCCTTTTACCCCGGACAGGAGGGAGGGACGGCCCTGGCCCGCATCCTCTTTGGCGATGTTAATCCTTCCGGTAAGCTTCCCTTTGTGCAGCCTTTTAGCGGAGAGGATCTCCCAAAGATCGACTGGGATACTACTAATCAGTGGTATGAATATTACCATGGGTATGCCAAACTGGAAAAAGAGGGGAAAGAGCCCCTTTATCCCTACGGTTACGGCCTTTCCTATACCACTTTCGGGCTGGAGGATGCCCATTTTGAGGCTGCGGACGGCTTTGTAAGCGCCTCCTGCACGGTAACCAATACCGGTTCCCGTTCCGGTACGGAAGTCCTTCAGCTCTATGTAGGCTTCCCAAACTCGAAGGTAGAGAGGCCTGTAAAACTGCTCCGGGGCTTCAAGAGGGTGGAACTCAAACCCGGCGAGTCAAAGAAAATCGGCATACGATGCGCGGTCTCGAAACTGGAATGGTACAATCCCCGCACTCCGGGTTTTGAACTTGAACGCATGGAGTACCGGCTTTATATCGGAAGTTCCAGCGCCGGCAGGGATCTGCTGTCGGGAACAGTAAAGATCTGATACCCCAAACTTTACTTGACAGGGGTATGGTATACCTCTATTCTGGTAGACGGGCTTGTTCCAAAACTAAGGTTAGTTTTGGAACAAGCTCAGGTAATCATATTTTCTGGAGGTTTTTTTATGAAACAGAGAATTCTAGAGTCGGGACGCCTGGCCCTTGTACTGACGGCGTTGACGGCAGTCCTTTATTTGGGTTGTCCGAACCTTAACAATGACGATGATTCTTCCGGG
>JAITLC010000104.1 GCA_031278095.1 Treponema sp. | reverse complement strand
TTGTCAAAACCTGCAAATCTGGTTACCCCCGAAAAGCTGGTACGCTGAAAAGCCATGGCAAAACCTGTCAGGATGGGAAACAACAGAAAAACAACCAACAGGATCAACGAGGGGAAAATCATAAAATACGGAACCGCTTTTTTCTCTACCATGATTCTCTACCATGACTTTTATTTAGTGTCTGTCCATAAAGCCGGTTACTTTGCGGACAGACCCTGCATGTGCGCATCTTTTTGTACCAAAACGGTACGCAAATACCTATTTTAAGGAAGTCTGCCCATAATGTCTACATTATGGGCAGGGCATCCATTATGGGCAGACACTATTTATACTCCGGTTTACCTTGCCTTGGAATTGTACTCCTGCTGAGCCTCCTGGAGAATACGCGAAATATCCGACTTGGGCGCCGACAGGCAGCGCTGCAGAGCCGCCGCTAAGGTGTCGGCCAGATCACCGTAGTAAGGGGTCTGGGGCATGGGTTTCCCTATCCTGATTGCCTCGTTGAAGACCTTGAAATAGGGCGTCTGATATTCCGGCTTTTGCCATTCGGACTGTTTTATGGGAAGCCCTGCATCGGGGTATTCGTTCAGGTTGGATTTGAACAGGGTATCGATGAATTTCCAGGCCAGTTCTTTGTTTTTTGATTTCTGGTAAATGGAAATTGCCCAACTGTTGGTAAAGTCATTGCCGGTTGCGGTAGGATACTGGGCTATGCCAACCTTTATAGCCTGTCCATTTACCTGAGGCGGCAGCAAACCCCTTGCCCAGCCTGCCTGCTCCAGACGAACGGTGTGATAAGAGCCCCACGCAATGGACATGGAAGTTTTTTCGCCCATAAAATAATCACCGATGTCGAAGGTATTGGTAACCGCGTCGGGGGGGACGATTTTGTGGGTATTCACCATGTCCCAGATTGTTTCCGTGACTTTAACCCCATTGGCATCGGCAAACACCGCTGCCTTGGTAGTGGGATTGATTGAATCTCCCCCAAAACCCCACATAAAGGGGCTGAAGGTATTCTCAATCGTACCTCTATCGGGACCCAAATTCATTCCGAACCCATACTGATCGATAACCCCGTCGCCATCCTTATCGATAGTTAGTTTCTTCCCGTACTCAATAACTTCGTCCAGGGTTCTGGGCGGTTTTTCAGGATCAAGCCCGGCGGCCCGGAAGTGATCTTTGTTCCAGATAAAAACCCGGGCGTGGCTTCCCAGGGGAAGTCCGATCTGCTTGCCGTTCTGGAATCCCTGCTGATAGGTGGAAGCCCAGGACAACTCGGCTATCTGGGCAGCGGACCAATCCCGTTTTATAAAAGGGGCCATATCTTCCAGATCCCCTACTTCGGCGTGCAGGGGAAAAAGCTGGGGACTGGTAAGGCTTACGTCATGGTCGGTGATGTTGGAGCGGAAGTCGGACAGCAATTTGACGTCAATCTCGTCCCATTTTTGTACTTCCCATTCAACCACCGCATTGGGGTTCTGGCGTTCAAATTCCGCCTTGACCGTATTAAGCCAGGCAAGGCTCACGGCGGCGGCTTCCCCCGACGCGGGATCGTAAAAGTGAGCCACCCGCAGGACGGTCTTTCTCCCTGCCTGCTGGCTGCCCCCCGCGGCGAAGGAAAAGGAAATACAGGCGATAAGCAGGAAACTTACCAACAGGGTAAAACGTTTCATCTGTTACTCCTTATAACAAAATTATTTTTTACAGACCAGGTCTGTAAATTCCAAATTGAAAAGGACACGGAGTTGACGGTTTGGTTCATTGTAAATAAAAGCAGGGCTATAAAAAATAGGCGATTATAAAATAGACATGGGGGGGGGGGGGGGGTAAATACAATAAGTAATCCCCAGCTTTACCGGGGCTGCCTGACTATGCATGCGCTTGAACCAACGGTTCTTTAACAAGCCTTTCCTTTATCATAGAAAAATTATAATCCTGAAATTTCAATTTGTCAAGAAAAATAGTAAAAACAGGGAAGGATGTGATTAGGTTACACCCCGTAGCTTGCGGGGATGGGGATGATGGCCTGCAGATACTTGCGCCGGGAATTTACCAGGGATTCCAGTTCGTTGAGCATAGCCTTGTCCACCCCGGCGGCAATGGGGAAGATGTAGCGTACCGTTTCTTCGGTGTAGCGGCCGATAAAATCGTAGTTCACGACAAAGCCCAGGGAAATCATGTTACTGATTCTGTCGGCAACCTTGAGAATCCTGGCATTCCGGGAACCTGTTTCGTAAATACGGGTCAAAAATTCAGGCTTGGTCTCACCGGGATTACGGGTTACTTCCAGTACCAGATCGTAGACCTGGTGGCTCTCGTAATCAATGTTGAGCAGGATGTTATGATTAAAGTCGGGAATGTCCTCGATTACGTCATGGACAATGGAAGCCTTGAGCAGCACGGAATCAATATACCCGTAGTCGACAAGAATCGCCATGGTATCAAGCTGGTGGCGGAACATATTACCTCCGCCTTCCCGTGTCTTTCCGATAAGGACTGTGGCAACCTGCATGTAGGGAGCAAGGTGGGTTCCTTTAAGCTGCAGCATTTCTTCGGTGGTCATGAATCCTCCTTAAATCCTTTCAGCCTAAGCCATGTCCCGGATGTAAGACTCAAGTTTCCCGGTACGGCTACAGCTTTCGGCCAGCTTGATTTTTTCCGCCTCCACCAGTTCGGGGGGAGCATTTTTCAGGAAATTTTCATTTGCGAGTTTTGCCTCAAGAGAAGCGATAAATTTTCTGTCTTTCTCAAGCTCCCGGCTGAATTTCTGCCTGAGCACGGCAATGTCCGCGGCCCCGGCAATGAAGACAAAGGCTTCAAAACCCGTACCCGCAAGAGCGATGGCGCCCTTTGTGGTGGAACTGCCGGTTTCCGGAGGGGAAGCTTCGCTCGCTTGCGTTTGCCCGGCGGAGGATTCAATGATTTCCAGCTCACCGAGACCCGCCAGAAGCTTTACCAGGGCGGCGTTTTCCCTGAGCGCAATGGTTCTGCGGTTCTCCGCCTTTACCAGCACGCGGATCCTCTTGCCGGGAGTAACGGTACATTCGCTACGGAGTGTGCGGACGGCGGTTACCAGTTCCTGGAGGAAGCGGAAGTTCTCCTCCGCTTCGGGGTCTGCCCTTTCGGCGGTATACGAAGGATAGGGAGCGAGGATAAGCTGCTGCCCTTCGGCAACATTCGGAAGCTTACCGTAGATCTCTTCGGTAACAAAGGGAATGAGGGGATGGAGAAGTCTGAGGGATTCCGCCAGTACATCAAGCAGCACCGTTACCGCCCGGTCTTTTTCATTGTCGCCGCCTTCCCTGGTGGAAAGCTTCGAAGCTTCAACATACCAGTCGCAGAAATCATTCCAGAAGTATTCATAGGCGGCCAGGGCTGCATCGTTGTAACGGTATGCGAGGAAGGCTTCTTCCATGATTTTTGCAGCGCTGTTGAGCCGGGAGCAGATCCATTTATCCGCGGGAAGCAGGGCAGGATTACTGACGAGACTGCGGCCTTCCAGGTTCATGAGGATATAACGGCTGGCGTTCCAGACCTTGTTGGCAAATTTGGAACCCATTTTGAAAGATTCCTTGTCCACAAGGATATCCTGTCCCTGAGCGCACATAAAGGCCAAAGTAAACTTGAGGGCGTCGGCTCCGACTTCGTCCACCAGTTCCAGAGGATCAATGCCGTTCCCCAGGCTCTTGCTCATCTTGCGGCCCTGCTTGTCCCGGATAAGACCGTGAATATAGATGTCCCGGAAGGGAACCTTGCCGGTAAACTCAAGGCCCGCCATGATCATCCGGCTCACCCAGAAGAAGATGATGTCATAGGCGGTTACCAATGCCGTGGTCGGATAGAAGGTTCTGTAATCGGCGGTATTGCAGGATTCATTTTCCCAGCCCAGGGTACTGAAAGGCCAAAGCCAGCTTGAAAACCAGGTATCCAGTACATCGGGATCCTGTTCGATATTTTTTGAACCGCAGTGGGGACAGGAGGCAGGATCGGTACGGGCTACGGAAATCTTGCCGCAGTCCGGACAGTACCACACAGGAATTCTGTGGCCCCACCAGAGCTGGCGGCTCACACACCAGTCGCGGATGTTCTCAAGCCAGTGCTCGTAAGTGTTCTCCCATTTTTTGGGATAGAAGACAAGTTCACCCCGGCGCCAGCTTGCAAGGGCCTTCTCCGCAAGAGGCTTCATCCTGACAAACCACTGCTCGGAAAGGTAAGGCTCTATCACCGTATGGCAGCGGTAACAGTGCCCCACCGCATGAGTAATGTCTGTTTCTTTACTGTAGAAACCGCCGGCCTTGAGATCTTCAAGAACAATCTTCCGGGCTTCCTGTACCTTGAGGCCCTGGTACTTTTCGGGCACTTTGTCATTGAGATAGCCGTCCGGGCTGAGTATATTGATAACCGGAAGATTGTGCCGCTTTGCCACTTCCCAGTCGTTGGGATCGTGGGCAGGGGTTATCTTCACTACCCCGGTACCGAATTCCCTGTCTACATAGGTGTCAGACACCACGGGAATATCCCTGTCCGTAAGGGGGAGACGCACGGATTTTCCAATGAGGCGGGCATAACGGGGATCTTCCGGGTGAACCGCCACGGCAGTATCCCCCAGCAGGGTTTCCGGTCTGGTAGTTGCAAGTTCCAGCCACTGATCCCCTCCCCCGGCAACAGGGTAGCGCAGATGGTACATCTTCCCGGTAATTTCCTCGTGCTCAACCTCGTCATCGGCCAGGGCTGTACCGCAACCGGTACACCAGTTCACCAGATAGTTCCCCTTGTAGAGCAGATCCCGTTCGTAAAGCGTAACAAAAACTTCCCGCACAGCCCTGGAGAGGCCCTCGTCGAAGGTAAAACGCTCCCGTTTCCAGTCCGCACTGACTCCCATACGGGCCATCTGCCTTGAGATCAGCTCATGGTGTTCATTTTTGACTTTCCAGGTTTCTTCAACAAACTTTTCCCGCCCCAGGCTGTGCCGGCTCTTCCCCTGGCCGCGAAGCCGTTTTTCCACCACATTCTGGGTTGCAATTCCGGCATGATCGGTACCAGGCACCCATAACACTGCCTCTCCCTTCATCCGGTGGTAACGGATTATAATGTCCTGCAGGGTCATGTTGAGCGCGTGCCCCAGGTGAAGCACCCCGGTAACATTGGGGGGCGGAATTACGATGACATAGGGACACTTCTCCCCTCCGCCTTGAGAGAACGCGGATTCCCTCGGGGCAAATGCCCCGGATTCCTTCCAGCGAATATAGATTCGGTCTTCAAAGGACTGAGGATCGTAGGCTTTGCTTAATTCAACAGACTTCATTTGCGCCTCTATCGCACGAATATACATAAACAAATTGAAAAATTCAATGATCCGGAAGAGTTTTTCACAGGCTAAAACCCTGCGAAATTGCAAGAGCCGTTGAAAAACTAACCGGGTTTCGAAACCGGTTCAAGTGTTTTCAATTTGGATTCGATTTGATCGATCACTTCATCCGGGGTGGAAGCGCCGGCGCAGAGTCCGATGCTTTGATACGGGACCGGGCAGGACATGTGTCTCTCCGGGCTGCGGGACTTAAGGGAATTTATTTTATCGCCGCCATACGGCATCTCCGCCATGACCTCTTCGATGCCGGAAGGATCTTCCACAAGCCATACAGATTTCCCTTCGGCCCGGGCAACGGCAAAAAGACGGCGGGTATTGGAAGAAGCCCTGCCCCCGGCAACAATGACGGCGTCAACCATGCCGCACAACTCCCGGAGGCTTTCCTGCCTTTCCACGGTAGCGTTACAGATACTGTCTACTGTTTCGAGATCGGGAAAATATTTTTTTATGCTTTCTTTTATTGCCGCATATTCCCCCGCGGAGATCGTAGTCTGTCCGATTAAGGCGGTTTTGATGAAAGTGGAACTGTTCTTTTTCAATTCAGCCGCGGCGTTTTCCGCCTCCTCGCTGTTCTTTACGAGGATACAGCCGGGACCGTGTGTCCCCCCGGCGGCTTGTGCATAGGCCTGCAGACCTATCACCTCGCCGTGGTTTTTCTCTCCGGCCAGAAACACCCTATAGCCTTCCTCACAGAGGGAACGAACCTTGAGCTGGCTTGCCTTTACCTTGGGGCAGGTAGCGTCAACAAGCCGCGCTCCCCTGCGCAGCAACTCTGCTTCCAGGCGGGGACTCACCCCGTGGGCTCTGATGATAACCGTATCGCCTGAAAAAACCGGGGGGAGCGCGTCTTCGTCAAGAAGGCAAAGGCCCTTTTGTTTGAGCCCTTCCATCACCTGGGGATTGTGAATAAGGGCGCCCATGGAATATGCCCGGCCCTTTGCTCCAAGTTCCGCCAGGCATATATCAAGCGCCCGGCGGACACCGAAACAAAAACCCAGAACCTTAGCGCGGATTACCTTCATAATTCACGGAATTGCCGCCGGAAGGCGGCTGAAAAATGTCATTTTTCAGCCGGCAAGCCGTTTCCGGGCCCGTTTGATTTTTACATCCTCCCAGAAATTCACGATGCCCGATGCAATAAAGATCGTGGAGTATACACCGGAAATCATGCCTACCAGAAGGCATGCGGCAAAATCCTTCATCGAACCTGTGGTAAAGATGAACAGGGATAATACCGCCAGCATGGTGGTAATGGTTGTAATGATCGTGCGGCTGAGGGTTTCCGAGATACCCCTGTTCAGAACATCAACAAAACTGTCGTCCGGGTATATCCGCCGGGTTTCCCGGATACGGTCAAAGATAACGATAGTGTCGTTGATCGAATAACCGAGAATCGTGAGGATTGCAGCGATAGTAGTTGTGTTGAACTCCATCCGCGACCAGGCAACAAAGGCCGCCGTAATGATGGCGTCATGAATAATGGCAACCACGGCGCCTACGGCGTACTGCGGCTTAAACCGGATCGAGGCATAGATAAGGATCAGCGCCAGGGTAAGCGCCATCAGGATTCCTGCCTGATCCGACAGGTTCTTGGAAAAACGGGAACCCACATAATCGCTGCGCAATACCGCTACCGAACCCAGGCCCGGATAATTTTCCAACGCGTCAATGATCCTGTCCGCAGGCACCCCGCCTTCGCTGCCTATCTCACTGTCTTCAAGACGGATCATGAAGTGCCGGTCTTCGGGCGCTCCCACGCTCTGCACGGAAACCGTCTTTCCCAGGGGAATAAGGGCCTCCCTCACCGTAACGATGGAGATTTCCTCACTTCCGGGAGCCAGATAGTGAACCACATAGGGTTCGGAACTCAGTTGGGGATTCCCCTGTGCACTGTGAAGCAGCCATTGGGGATTCACCATATCCGGACTCTGATCAACAAAATCGATGCCTTCAACCTGAGCCTTCATGCCGGAGAGCAGTTCCGAAAGACTCCCGTAAGCGGACAGGGTAAAGGGAACGGTTCTGCCTTCCACCCCTGCCCCTGAAATGACAATATAGATATTGTTTCTGTCAAACGAGACCGAGGCCGTTCCCCTGCCCGACCAGGTGATGCCGAAAGCTTTGGGGGCAAACTGAACTTCCTGTATAAGACCCGCCTGGAAATCGACGCCCATATTGAAACCGGAACCGTCCCTCACCAGAAAGTAGATATATCCTGTCAGGCCGAAGAGACAGAGAATAATCGAAAAAATTGCCGTAAGGAGGAAATATTTGGAAAACTTGATGATCTTCATTTGATCCTCCAGGAAACGGAGACATGCTTGCTGTGCAGCACGTCGGTGCCGAAATCAAACATCAGCCTGGAAACAAAGAGGCTTGTAAACACCGAGGAAAACACCCCGATTGCAAGGCTTACCGCAAAACCCTGAATGGGCCCGGAACCAAGCTGCGAGAGGAAAAGGGCCGCAATAAAGGTAGTAATGTTGGAGTCCATGATCGCCCAGAAAGCCTTGTCGAAGCCTGAATCGATCACCGCCTTGCGGCCTTTGCCCAGCCTGAGTTCCTCCTTCATACGCTCAAAGATGATTACGTTGGCGTCCACTGCCATGCCGATGGTCAGGATGAAGCCGGCAATACTGGGCAGAGTAAGGGTAAAGTTGAACGCGGAAAGAATACTGAACATGAAGTAGAAGTTGAGAATCTGGGCCACTATGGCGTTGATTCCCGATACCTTGTAGTAGATCAGCATGAAGAACATGACGACGACGATACCGCCGAGGAGGGCATAAAGCCCTTGCCGGATGGTGTCTTCGCCAAGGGAGGCGCCGATACTCTGCTGGTTGGCTACCTCCAGTTCCACGGGCAACGCGGCGGTTCTCAGGGTAAGGGCGATGTTGTTGGCCTCGTCAATGCCGAAACCTGTCAGCCGCACCGCATCCCTGATGGGGTTCTGGATCACGGCCTGGCTCTTTACCCGGTCGTCCAGAACAATGGCGAGAAGCTTATCCACATTGGCGGAGGTGAGCTTGTAGAAAATCTCCCCCCCCTCGCTATCCAGCATGAAGGTAACTTCCGGCTTGCCGTCCAGATTATTCCGTTCAACCACGGCGCTCTGGATGTGGTTGCCGTCAAGGCCAACTTCCTTTTTTACCGCGGTATAACCGGTAAACTCGTCCAACCCGTAGCGGTCTTTGACATAGACACCCAAAATCTCCACATCGGCAGGTACAATGGAAGGATCGATAAGATTCCCCTCCGAGTCAAATGTGCTGGTGGGGTGCTGGTTGTAATAGAGGTTAAAGGCTTCGGCAGCTTCCGAATCCACCATGTGGAAGGCCAGCCCGCCCTTGCCCATGATAATCGAATTGATCCGTTCAGGATCTGCCGTTCCGGGGATCTCCACATAGATCTGATCCTGGCCCTGACGGCGGATTACAGGTTCGGTAAGGCCGAAACGGTCGATCCGGTTGTTCAGCACCTCCAGAGCCCGGTTAATTGCATCTTCCCGGTCTGCATCGTTAAGGGAACGGCCAAGCCTCTCCTGCAGGGCGTTCAGATCCGCCTGGAGCACGATGGAAAGGCCGCCTGAAAGGTCAAGGCCCAACTGAACCGCATTCTTTTGGAGTTCCTTGAGGGCAAAAATCTTTTCCCTGTATTCGGTTTCAACGGCGTCCAGGGCCTCTTTGCGGCTTTCAAAGGCGCCGAGCACCGTTCTTGTATCCCAATGTTCAGGGACCTTCTGCTTATTCTCTTTGTAGATCCGCTTTGCCTTTTTTTCAAGAAAGGCAAATTCCGGAGGCAGATCTTCCCCTGCCCGTGCCAGCCTGAAAAGCCGGTCAAAATCTTCCTGGGCAGTCCTGGATGCATAGACCTTTATCTGCTCCCTGGACTCCAGAGCCAATGTCTGCCTGTCTTTGGGCACCATAAAGTACCAGCGAAGACTGGGAAGCAGGAAGAAAAAACAAATCGCCACCAGCACCAGGATGATGGCGAACCTGTAACGTTTACTCATTCTTATTCTCCGGCATCTGAATCTTTTTTATCTTCCGATTCCGCTGCGCTGTCGCCGGATTCTTTTTTCTCTTCTTTTTCAACTTTCTCAGCCCTTTCTATTGAAGAAACGGCGCTTCTGCTGAATTCCATTTTGACATTTTCATCGACCCTGACGATTACCGTTTTGTCTTTGACACTCTGAATAGTCCCATGAACGCCGCCTATGGTGACTATCTTATCACCCTTTTTAAGGGCTTCGAGCATTCTTTGGGTCTCCTTCTGCTTCTTGTTCTGGGGCCTGATTATAAGAAAATAAAAAATGGCGATGATCGCCGCAAAGGGGATAAGGCTCGTTACAATCGAAGCGCCGCCGCCCTCGCCGCCTGATGCCGGAACCCCCATGAGAAGGGGGAGTACAAATGAAAACATAGGGTAACTTCCTTAATAGTTGAGGCTGTTCCAAAACTTCAGCTTTTGGAACAGCTTCCTTGGATTTAGAGGAAAAACCGGGCTTTTGCCGGTTTTTCCAAGAGCTTGTTTCAAAACCAACCGGGTTTTAGAACAAGCTCAGTTATTTAAACATTAGCTTAGCATGGCAGGGGACAGATGGTCAAGGCGACTAAAAAAACATCCGCCTGAAAACGGGCTAAACCTGAAAATTAAACCGGTTACCGGAGTGAACGTAACCGTAAGCGGAAGTGGATCCGCCGGGGTATTTATCGCCGGCAGGACGGGAACTTTAAGTCCCTACCAGGGAAGCACTGATTTATTCAATCGAGAATAAATCAGTGCTGCTTTAATGCGGTATTTGCGTAATGAAATGAGCAAATACATTAGGGAAACGCGATTGGCGTCATTTAATCAGCGTTTTCCTGGGAATGTGCTTATATCGGTTTCCGTATAGCACGGAATCTCCCTCAGCTTGATCCATGATACCCTGTTTGCGCTATACTGGAAGAAAGTAAGGAGTCATTTATGGATAAAAACGCCGTCCTGGAGCGGGCCGGGGAATATATCGGCCGGGAGAAAGATGCGGGTTTCCGCGGCGAAGTGGAAGAACTTCTCAAAAAAGAGGACTGGAAGGAACTGGAAGACCGTTTCTACCGGGATCTGGAATTCGGTACCGGGGGCCTGCGGGGAATCATCGGCGGGGGATACAACCGGATGAACTCACTGGTGGTAAAGAGCGCCACCCAGGGCCTCGCGACTTATCTCAAAAAAACCTTCCCCGATAAGGACAGAACGGGAAAGCTCTCCGCGGTGATCGCATTTGACAGCCGCCACTATTCGGCGGAATTTGCCGAGGCTTCCGCGCTGATCTTTGCCGCCAACGGGATCAAAACTTGGCTTTTCAGCAGCCTGCGCCCCACGCCTGAACTTTCCTTTGCTATCCGGAAGCTCGGCTGCGACACGGGAATCGTAGTTACCGCCAGCCATAACCCCCCAAAGTACAACGGCTACAAGGCCTACTGGAACGATGGTTCCCAGGTCATCCCCCCCCACGATGCCGGGATTATCAGGGAAGTCGAGGCTGTCAAAGATATTTTTGAAATGGACAGGCAGGAAGCCCTGAGCAGGGGTCTTGTCACGATAATCGACAAGGAAATTGACGAGCCCTACCAGGCGATGGTGAAGAGCAGACTTTTCAGGCCGGACTTGATCAAGGCAAAGGCGCAGGAGGTGAAGATCGTCTACACTCCCCTCCACGGAACCGGGGCCTTCCATGTGGAAAAGGTGCTGGGAGATCTCGGGCTCAAGGTGATTACCGTGCCGGAACAGCGTGAAGGTAACGGGGATTTCCCCACGGTGGCCTTTCCCAACCCGGAAGAGGCACCTGCCCTCAAGATGGCTATTGACCTGGGTAAAAAAGAAAAAGCCGATGTGGTAATGGCCACGGATCCCGACGCGGATCGTTTCGGCATAGCCGTACCGGAGAAACCCGGGTCGGACAACTATGTTTTGGTTACCGGAAACCAGATGGGCGTCCTTCTTGCCGATTACATCTTCCTTTCCCTCAAGGAAACGGGGAAACTTCCGTCAAACGCGGCCATGATCAACTCAGTCGTTACCACGGGCATGCAGGCGAAGGTGGCGGAACACTACGGAGCGGCCTGTATCGAATGTCTGACAGGCTTTAAGTGGATCGCCGACATCTGGCGGAAGTGCGAAAAAGGCGAACTCGACAAAACGGTAGTCTTTGGAACCGAGGAAAGCTATGGCTACCTGGTGGAAAACGAGGTGAGGGACAAGGATGGGGTAAGCGCCGCGGCCCTTACCGCGGAAATGACGATCTACTGGCGCAGCCAGGGCAAAGGCCTCCCGGACAGGCTCAACGAATTGTACCATATCTGCGGCTACTGGCAGGAGATGGGGATCTCCAAGTACTTCCAGGGCCCCGAAGGGCCGGGGGTGATGAAGGGTATCATGGACAAGTACCGGAAAAGTCCGCCCAAAACCCTGGGAGGCCTTGCCGTTACCCGGGTCAGGGACATCAAAAACGGAGCGGACGGCCTTCCGCCCAGCGACGTACTCCAGTTCTATCTTGAAGACGGAACTATCGTAAGCGCCAGACCCAGCGGTACAGAGCCCAAGATCAAGTTCTATGCCACTTCCTGCACTAAGGTGTCGGGAGATCTTGAAAAAGCCAGAGCCGAAGCGGCGCGGAAGCTTGAGTCCATTACGAAAGACATCCGTTCTGTGATTGGAGACTGATGGAATCCTACTCCTGGGCTGTCGAAGCGTACCGCGACGGGGCTGTTTTTACCGCATTTGACATTGAAACAACCGGCCTTGACCCAAAACAGGACAGAATTGTGGAGATCGGCGCCCTGAAATTCGACAAGCGGGGGCCGGCTGCCCGCTTTTCGGTATTGATAAACCCCGGTATCCCCATGCCCGAAGCTGCGGGAAAGGTGAACAATATAAGCGACGCCATGCTGACAGGGAAACCCGCGCTGGAAGAGGTTCTCCCCGATTTTCTCATGTTTACCGGAAACACGGTGATCATCGCCCACAACGCCGTTTTTGACTGCGGCTTTGTCAACGAGGCCTTGAAACAACTGTACGAAAAGGCCGCGGCACAACGGGAAGATCCCTTACAGGGCGACCTCCTCCTTTCGTTCAGCGAAGCCGCCCCGGAACCCCCTTCCTGGGCGCCGCCCTTTCCCGCCTTACCAAACCGCATAGCGGACACCCTGGTCATGGCCCGCGCCGCTTTTCCCGGCCGTCCCGGCTACAGCCTCCAGGCGCTCGCCTCCGGTCTGGGTATTACCGCAACAGAGGCCCACCGCGCCGAAGACGACGCGAGGCTCTGCATGGAGATTTTTTTAAGGATTGCCGGTTGAGCCGGTTCCGAAACTCGGTTAGTTTTGGACAGCTTCCTTGGATTTAGAGGAAAAACCGGGCTTTTGCCGGTTTTTCCAAGAGCTTGTTTCAAAACCAACCGGGTTTTGGAACAAGCTCGCTCTTCCATTACAATCTAAAGATTTATCATAAAATGCGGTTTCCCGTCATACGACTCAAGCCTCGGGTAAACGATCTTCTGCCGGAAAATTGCCGGTTTCGGTCTTGGGTTCCGTGTCGGCCGGTTACTTTTAATTTCCCAACAAGTACGGCAGGCGCCGGCCCCGTAGTCCTGTTTTGCCCGGAACGTTAACGGCAATTCAAGTACATCCGGTTTTGCCCTTGCGAAAAATAACACAATAAAGAGCGTGAGCGCGCCTTCGACAAACGCAAGCGGAACATTTGCCGCCGTAGTCCGCAGTTCATTGGCGCTTAACACGAGGGCCGTGACTACCAGCACGGACCCGGCAGTGACGGCGGCAAAATCGGCAAGAAACGCGGATCCGGCAAGCGCGGGCCCCGTCCGCAACGACGCGCGGAAACCCCCAAAGAGAAGCCGCACCGCATGGCCTGAAAGCGCCGCCGCGCCCATAATTGCCGTGTTTGCCCCCAGCGAAAGCAGGCCGCCAAACCGGAAAAGGATACCCTGTAAAAGAAGGGCGATAAACAGGGCGGGTAGCGCCGTCCAGCCCGGGAGCCAGCCGGAAAGCCCCAGCAGCGTAACTGGAAGATCCGGAGGACCGGTTTTTTCATGTCGATGCGATCAAGCCGGAAGCTAAGTTCGCCCTTTGCATCGGTCTTTCCGGTCTGCGCCCAGGCATCCATCGTGTGGTAATCATAGTAATCCCAGGTTGCCTTGACTTCCCCATTGGCCCAGGGTTGTCCCTTGTAAAGAACCCGAAGCGTCATTCTTGAATTCCGACTCATGTCGGCGGGGTTGTTGAGGGGGACAATCTCAAAATCAAGGCCGAGAGGCTGACTGAAAGTCCTGTCGTTTCTGTTCGGATTAAGGCACAGTTTGCCCAGTTGGTAAAATAGCGGGATACCCGGACCGGCTTGCCCGGATTGGCGGCCAGAGCCTGGCTTCTGTTGCCGTCGGCGTAGCTGCCGTCGGTAAGATATAGAATAATAGCCGCCGATACTTCTGAAAACCGCAACTATCGGCGTGTCATCGGCCAGCCGGTATCTCCCTTCATACTAGACGCGGTCTCTATTTACCTCGAGCGGAATATTCGCGCTCTTTACGCCGTTTTTGTACACGTACATTTCCACGGTTTCGGGCGGTTCGATTTCCCCACCAACCGCGAAATAGTGGGACAAAATACCTGTCAGGGTGGCGGTATCTCCCGCTTTGCAGTCTTTTGATGAATCCCCCGGAATGATAAAAGTCTCGTGGGCTGAAACAAAAAAGGCAAAAACAAAACCGATACCAGACAGGCAAAATAATTTCTTCATTGCAAACTCCTTGAGAATGAGGGCTCCGCACCCATTAATTATGCTGTTGATTTCTTGCTTGCTTCGACAAACAAAGCCATGTAACCGCCCGGCTTACGCTTTCGCGGCCAGGGACTCTTTATCGTTCTTCTGAACGTGGCAGGAAAAATCATGGCTTCAACCATGACATTGATACGATACCGGAGAAAATTGTTTTTGTCAACAAGGCGCATTGCCTCTATGCCGTTTAAGTGATACGTTCACCAGTTAAATTCACCACGGTGATCTTTTCCCTCGTTATTGACATTGCATAGTTGAATTTCACATTTTTATAGTTTATTCTGAGAAAGCCACGACAAAATGGAGTGTCCCATGAACATACAAGTCCTGTGCCGTTTTTGCCTCTGTATCCCGGTCTTGTTTGCCTTAGGCGCCTGTTCGATCAACAAGGCGGCGGTCAATGTGGTTTCTGACGCTCTCACCGGGGAGGGGGGAAGCGATGTTTTTACCGGCGATTCCGATCCGGAACTGGTCGGGGACGCTCTTCCCTTTGCCATCAAGATGTACGAGGCTCTGCTGGATCAGAATCCCGGGCACAGGGGCCTGATTCTTACCACCGGTTCTCTCTTTATTATGTATGCAAATGTCTTTGTTCAGGGGCCTGCGGAGTTTTTGCCTGCGGTTCAGTTCCAGGACAGGCAGGATGCGGTTGCCAGGGCCAAGAAGCTGTACCTGCGGGGCGCGGATATTATCTTCCGGGGTATTGAACAGAAGTATCCGGGCTTTGCCGGCGCGGGGGACAGGCTTCCTTCCATTCTTTCAAAGATGAAGAAGGAGGATACGGCTTTTCTCTACTGGACTGCGGCGGGCTATCTTTCAGCCTTTTCCCTTGATCCCTTCGATTCCTCCCTGGGGCTGAGGGTACCGGATCTGCTGCGGTATGCTGACAGGGCCTATGAACTCGATCCCGGTTTTAACTCCGGGGCCCTGGACGAATTCTACCTTCTGGCCTACTCTTCCCTTCCCGTGACGATGGGGGGCGATCCTGAAAAGGCGGAAATTCACTTCAAAAGGGCGCTGGAAAAGTCGGGGGGCAAGCTTGCGGGACCCTATGTGTCCTATGCGCAGTCTGTTTCCATTCCCAGCCAGGATTACAACAGTTTCATAACCTGTCTCGAAGCGGCTCTTGCCATCAATCCCGATGACGATCCTCCCAACAGGCTGGTAAACATCCTCTCCCAGAGGAAGGCTAAAAAGCTTCTTGACATGACTTCGGATTATTTCTTCATGGAGAACGGCGAATGGAGCGAAGAAGCCTATGAAGATGATGATTACGAATATGAATAAGGAGTGTTTTAATTATGGATAAAACAAGTAACTTCCACCGGTTTGCAAACCGAAAAGTCTGTATCCTTTTTGTCTTTTGTTTTACCCTGTCCACCGGCCTCTATGCCCAGAAAGTGGAGATAAAACTGGCCTCATCCCTGCCCAGGAATTCGGACTGGGGGATCACCCTTGATCGCATCGCGGCGGAGTGGATCCGGGTGACCAACGGGGAAGTTGAACTCAAGGTCTTCCATCAGCGGGCCGGTTCCGAGAATGACTATCTTAAATGGCTGCGGCAGGGCCGGTTTGAGGCGGCGATCTTCACCTCCAGTGCGCTCTACTCCATCGCACCGGAGATCATGGCTCTGTCCATACCCTTCCTGATTCGGGATAACGATGAATTTGATGCGGTATTAAAGGAAGTAAGGCCTTTTCTTGATACCAAAATTGAAGAAAAGGGCTTCAAAAACCTCGCATGGGCCAAGGCGGGCTGGGTAAAAATCTTCTCCCGCTCTCCTATCTATACTCCCGACGATCTCCGCAAGCTCAAGGTAGCCACCAACCCAGCGGACAAGAAGCTTGCCGATGCATTCAAGGCCATGGGCTTCCAGTTGGTCGGGGCCACTATAAACGAAATTCCCCAGTTTCTCGCTTCCCGGCGCATCGATGCGGTTTACCAGAGCCCCATCGCCGTCCAGGCCACCCAGCTTTACAAGATTGCCGGCAACATGAGTTCCATTAATCTGGCGCCCTTTATGGGGGGCATCCTCATGAACCGGAAAGGCTGGGAGAGCATTCCCCAGCGTCACCAGGCAAGGCTCCAGGAAATTGTCCGCAAAGCGGGAATCGAAATAGAAAATTCTTTCCAGAAACGGGAGGTCGATTCCATTGAAGCCATGAAAAAGGACGGGGTACACTACAACCAGGCCACGTCCGATCAGATGAATCTGTGGTACCAGGATATGTACGACAGGCTCCCCGATATGGTAAACAAAGGCATCTTCAATAAAGAAATGTATGAACGGATCAACCAAATACTCGAAAACTACCGGAGGAGCCGTTGACAGAAAAACCGGTTGAAACATCAACCGAATCTTCAGGCATACCTTCACCCGTTCAGGCAGGTTCGGATGAACATCCCGGGGGGGCAAGAGGCGTTTTCTACACGATAGAAAATATGCTTTGTATCGTTTCCCTTGTTCTTCTGGCTCTGCTTCCCGCTTCCGAGGCGGTAGCTCGTATCTTCTTCGGTAAGGGTGTTCCCGGTTCTTCCGCCCTGGGAATGCACCTGCTCCTCGCGTCGGGTTTGCTGGCAGGGATGATCACCACCCGGAAGGAAGAGCATCTTTCCATCGCCCTGGTACAGTATTTTTCCAAAGAGAATTTCAAACAACAGATCAAGATCTTTACCAATCTGCTTTCAACCCTGATTTTGACTGTCATAGCATGGACAGGCCCCGCCTTTATCAGGATAGGTCTTGACGGGGAACTGCAGGGTTTTATTCCGGACAGGGTTTTTGCGCTGGTAATTCCGGTGGGTTATGGGATCATGGCGATTCGTTTTTCCAGGCGCACGGGCTTGAAGGGCCGGCTGAGGATCTTACCCGTAGCGGCCATTGCACTGGGAACGGTTTTGAGCATTCCTTCAATTCTCAAGTTTTTCTATGAATTTGATATTCCGGTCTGGGGGGAAAATTTTTCTTTGTTTCTCCATCAGATTTCCCTTGTTCTAAAAACCCCGGCGGTAATCATTCTGCTTCTGGCGGCCCTGGCGGGAACCTCCCTCTTTGTGGTGATGGGCGGTCTTGTGCTGATCCTCCTGGAGGCGGCGTCTATCCCGGTGGATGTGGCGGCTACGGATATTTACTCCGCCCTGACCAGCGACAGCATCATCGCCATACCGCTTTTTACCCTGGTTGGGTTCTTTCTCTCGGAAAGCCACGCCGGAGAACGGCTGGTAAAGGCTTTCCGCCGCCTCTTCTCCTGGCTTCCCGGCGGGATGATCGTTGCCACGGTGATCATCTGCGCCTTCTTTACCTCCTTTACCGGCGCTTCTGGGGTTACGATCCTTGCACTGGGGGGAATTCTCTATTCGATACTGTCGGAACATGTAAAGTACCCGGAAAAATTTTCCATCGGCCTTTTGACCAGCGTGGGAAGTGTAGGCCTCCTCTTCCCGCCGAGCCTTCCCCTGATCCTTGTGGGGGCCATGACCCAAACCAGTGTGTTCAAGATGCTTGCCGGAGGGATCATCCCCGGTACAATCCTGGTAATTGCGGTAATCATCTTCGGTATTGTCATTTCGGTTAAGACGAAGATTCCCCGCGAGCCTTTCAACGTGAAGCATGCCCTTTCCTCCCTCAAGGGGTCGGCGCTTGAGATAATTCTTCCCTTCTTCCTTGTGGGAGGCTACTTTACCGGTTTCCTCTCCCTCGTGGAGATTGGGGCTGCGGCAATAATCTATATCTTTATAGCCGAGGTTCTCATATACCGGGATATTCCCATACGGGAAGTGCCGCGGGTTTTCCTCAAGGCGGTGCCGATCATCGGCGGGGTGCTGGCGATTCTGGCTCTTTCGCAGTCTCTTTCCTACTATATTGTGGATACCAACGCGCCGGCAAACCTGGCGGACTGGATGCAGCAAACGATACAGTCCAAATATGCCTTCCTTATCCTGCTTAATCTTGCCCTTCTCGTGGTGGGCTGTCTCATGGACATTTTCAGTGCAATCCTCATCGTACTGCCTCTGATTGGGCCTCTGGGAGCCGCATACGGCGTGGATCCGGTGCATCTGGGGATCATTTTCATAACCAATCTTGAAGTCGGTTTCCTTACCCCCCCTGTAGGGCTCAACCTCTTCCTGGCAAGTTACCGTTTCAAGAGATCTTTCGTGGATATATGCCGTTATGTGTTCCCCTTTCTCCTCATTCAGCTTGCAGTTGTGCTGCTGGTGACCTATGTTCCGGCTCTGTCCGTGTATCTGGCGCAGTTTTTTTAGGAGCTATATATGAGTAATGAATTGATGGGGAAGGTCAACGAATCTATTGCCGGTATCCGCAGCAAGACTTCCATTAAACCGGAACTGGCTCTTGTTTTGGGTTCGGGGCTGGGGCCCCTGGCGGATCAGATTACAGAGCCCTGCGGTATTGCCTATGCGGAGATACCCCACTTCATGCGGAGCACCGCGCCGGGGCACGAAGGAAGGCTGATTCTGGGTTACTTTGCCGGAAAACCGGTTCTCTGTATGCAGGGACGTTTCCACTACTACGAAGGCTACAGTCAGAGGGAGATTACCTACCCGATACGGGTCATGGCAAAGCTGGGGATCCGCACCCTGATCCTTACCAATGCCTGCGGGGGTCTGAAACGGGAATTTTATCCCGGCGACATCATGCTTATCACCGATCACATCAATTTTACCGGCATGAATCCCCTTATCGGGCAGAATGAAGATGAGTTTGGTCCCCGTTTTCCCGACATGTCCAAAATCTATACCCCGGAATTGCTGAAACTCTGCCGGGAAACCGCTGAGGATATGGGTATGGGGCTTCGGGAAGGCGTCTATCTGGGTTATTCCGGCCCAAGCTTCGAGACTCCGGCGGAGATCAGGCTTTTCCAGAACTGGGGGGCAAGCGCCGTCGGCATGTCTACCGTGGCGGAGGCAATTGTCGCCCGGCACTGCGGTCTGAAGATTCTTGCCCTCTCCTGCATCACCAACCTGGCGGCGGGCATCCTTGACCGGCCGATTACCGCCGAGGAGGTGGTCAAGGCTGCCAACGCGGCGGGAGAACGGTTCCGCCTCCTCCTCACCGAAGTCATAAAACGTATATAGAACCATGCATCTTACGGATCACGCGGAATACTGGATAGAAAAACTCACGTTGAAGAGCCATGCCGAAGGAGGCTGGTACAGGGAGGTCTGGAGAGGGGGCCTGGAAATTCCTGCCGCCGCCCTGCCTGCGGCATACGGGGGCAGCCGTCCCGCTTCAAGCCTCATCTACTACCTCCTCCGGGATACAGAAGTATCCGCATGGCATAAACTGAGATCCGCGGAGATCTGGACATGGCATGCCGGCGGCGTTCTGGAGCAGAGTCTGGGGGGCAGCGGGGAAAGCCCTGTGGAGGCTTCTGTGCAGATAATCGGATCAAATCCCGAGGCCGGGGAAAGTTTTCACGGAATTATCCCCCCGGATACCTGGCAGACCACAAGGATTGCGAAAGGGGATTTTGTCCTTGTTTCCTGCATCGTGTCTCCGGCCTTTACCCCGGAAGATTTTTTCATGCCCCCGCGTAAGGAGTAACAGATGGTTATTGATGAGTTTTCCTTAAAAGGCAGGATTGCCGCGGTTACCGGGGCGAACAAGGGCCTGGGCCTCTCCATGGCTCTTGCATTGGCGGAGGCGGGCGCGGATATCGTCGCCCTTACCCGCAAAACGGCGCCGGAACTGGAAGAAGGCGTCCGCTCTCTGGGAAGGCGCTATGAGCGGATAGGGGCCGACCTTTCCAGGCCTGAAACCATGGAGGCGCTTGCGGAAAAGACCCTGGCGGCCTTTGGGCATATCGACATACTGGTAAACAATGCCGGGGTTACCCCGGTACATCCTGCGGCGGAGTATCCAAAGGAGGATCTCGACCGTGTCTTCGATGTGAATGTAAAGTCCCTCTATCTCCTCTGCCAGGGCATAGGCAGGGACATGATAAAACGCCGTTACGGGAAGATTATCAACATCTGCTCGATCCAGTCCTGCCTGGGGGGTACAAATGTGAGCGCCTATGCTGCAAGCAAACATGCCGCTGCGGGGATTACCAGGGCGCTTGCCAACGAATGGGGTCAGTACGGGATAAACGTCAACGGCATAGCTCCCGGATTCATGACGACGGACAATACCGCCCTGCTCCGCAGCCATCCGGGTGTCACGGAGGCGCTTGCGGAAAAAGTTCCCCTGAAACGCTGGGGAAGCGGCGAAGATCTCAAGGGCCCCGTTGTGTTTCTTGCCTCGGAATCTTCCCGTTTTGTCAACGGTCATCTGCTCATAGTAGACGGCGGCTTTATCAATGACTAATTGAAAAAAAATCCTTTTAGTGTATAATTATTTGAGCTTGTTTCAAAATCTGACATGTTGGAACAGCCGCAAGAAATATATTTCTTTTTCAAGGAGGACTAGTATGAAGAAATTACGGACGGCAGGGGTGCTTGCGTTCATTGCCCTGCTTGCCTCTCCGGTATTCGCCGGAGGGAAAAAAGATGCTGCTCCCGCAAGCGGCGCTAAAGGCGGCCTCAAGGTAGCGATCCTTACCACAAGCGGTGTGGATGACGGCTCCTTCGGACAGGATTGCTGGAACGGCATCCTGGAATTCAAGAGGATCAATCCCGAGGCCGAGATCACCTCGATCAAGGAACCGGATATGGCAAAGGTGGTTACCGCGGTGGGGGATGTTATCGCCGACTATGACGTGCTGGTGCTTCCCGGCTTCCAGTTTTCCCCGGTAGGCGCCGTACTCCAGGACAATCCGGATCGGAAGGTGATCCTTGTCGATACCGCCCCTGCGGATGCCGAAGGCAATACCATTGAATTGGACAACATCTATTCGATGCAGTTCCATGAGGAAGAATCGGGCTTCTTTGCCGGCATTGCCGCTGCGCTGGAAACCAAAGCCGGTAAGGTGGCGGTGGTAGGCGGCATGGCCTTCCCCTCTGTAGTAAACTATCATTTTGGTTTCAACAGCGGTGTGGCTTATGCCAACAAGCGCTACGGCGCCAAGGCCCAGCTTGTTGAACTTCCCTCCTATGCGGGAACCGATGTTACCGGAAAAGTCATTGGCGGCAACTATGTCGGCGGTTTTGCCGATGAAGCTACCGGCAAGGTGATAGGCCAGGCCCTGATCAATCAGGGCGCCGATGTTCTCTTTGTGGCCGCCGGCGCATCCGGTAACGGCGTCTTTACCGCCGCCAAAGAAGCCAATAATGTGTACATCATCGGCGTTGACGTGGATCAGTACGACGACGGCTTCAAGGGTAACGAGAACATTATGCTTACCTCGGCAGTGAAGGTGACGCACATTAACGTTACCCGGCAGCTCCAGGCGATCAAGGACGGCACCTTCAAAGGCCGGAATGTGGTTCTGGGAGCGGACACTGATTCTACCGGCTATGTTTCCGCGGAGGGTCGCAGCAGACTTTCCGCCAACACCAGGGAGAGGCTCAAGGAAGCCTATGACCTGCTCAGGGCCGGGAAGATCGTTCCCGCCGCGAATTTCAACGGCCATACGCCGGATAATTTCCCCGGACTGTAAAAGTCTAAGGTTGATTATGCCTGCCGATGCTGAATATATCGTCGAGATGAAGCACATCACAAAGCGCTTCCCCGGCATCACCGCCAACGACGATATCAGCATCAGTATTAAAAAAGGTGAGATTTTCGCCTTCCTCGGGGAAAACGGCGCGGGAAAATCCACGCTGATGAGCATGCTTTTCGGCATGTACGAACCCGACGAAGGCGAAATCTTTGTACGGGGAGAAAAGGTCAGCCTTTCCTCCTCCAATGCCGCGGCGGCCCTGAATATCGGCATGGTTCACCAGCATTTTAAACTTATTCCAAATTATACCATTGCGGAAAACATTGTCCTGGGGATAGAACCTGTAAAAAAGGCCCTGGGGATTTTTCCGTATATTGACATAAAAAGTGCGGAAAAGAAAATTATGGATCTTTCCCGGTTTTACGGCCTTGAGGTTAATCCGAAAAAAAAGATAGAAGAAGTAAATGTTTCCACTCAGCAGCGGGTAGAGATCCTCAAGATGCTCTACCGGGAAGCGGAGATACTGATATTCGATGAACCCACTGCGGTTCTCACTCCCCAGGAGATAGAGTTTCTCCTTGATACCATGCGGGAGCTGCGGAAGAAGGGAAAGACGATCATCCTTATTACCCACAAGCTGGAGGAGATAAAGCAGATCGCGGATCGCTGCGCAATACTGCGCCGCGGAAAACTGGTAGAAGTTCTGGCTATTGCCGAATCTTCCACCCGCGAAATGGCGAACCTCATGGTAGGCCGGGAAGTCAGTTTTATCCGGGAGAAGAGCCCGCCCAAATTCGGCGATGTTGTGCTTGAGGTTGAAGGCCTCAGCGTGAAGAACGAAAACCAGTTTGAAGTGGTAAAAAACGTGTCGTTCTCCATCCGCAAGGGGGAGATCTTCGCCATTGCCGGAGTTTCGGGCAACGGACAAGTGGAAATTGCCGATGCCGTCGCAGGGCTGGCAAAGCCTTCAAAGGGCAGCATCCGTCTTGCCGGCAGGGATATTACCGCCGAAAAGATCCGCCGCCGCATCGAAGAAGGCATCGCGTACATCCCCGAAGACAGACAAAAATACGGGGTGATTCTCGATTTTACACTCCAGGAAAACCTTGCGGTAAAACAGTACTATCTTCCTCCTTTTTCGAAGAAGGGGGTGCTTCAGGAAGAAGGCTTCAAAAAATATGCGGAAGATTTAAGCCGCCGTTTTGACATTCGCAGCGGGCAGGGTACCCGTACTCTTACCCGTTCCATGAGCGGGGGAAACCAGCAGAAAGCCATTGTCGCCAGGGAAATATCCCTTGATGCACAGCTTCTCATATTCGTGCAGCCCACACGGGGGCTGGACATAGGGGCCATAGAAAACATACAGAACCAGATCATAGCCGAACGGGACATGGGCAGGGCGGTACTCCTTATCTCCCTGGAACTGGATGAGGTAATGAACCTTGCCGACACCATCGGTGTCATCTATAACGGAGAACTGCTGCGGATTTCCGCCGCACCGGAACTTACCCCCAACGAGGTAGGCAAGTATATGATGGGGGTAAAATCATGACCGGCAAGGCGCCGCCTTACAGAACAAGGCCGCGGGCCCTGATACGGATCTTCCGTTTACTCTCGGAGGATCGCACAAGTCCTGTTGCCCTTCCCTTCTTTGCCATCATTCTTACCATGATTACCGCTTCCCTTCTGCTTCTTGTACTGGGAAAAAATCCGCTCATTGCCTTTGCAGCATTCCTGCGGGGGAGCGGCTTTATGCTGAAGGGCTCTTATGCGGGGGGCCAGAACATGCTCACCGATTTTCTCTCCTTCCTGGGGATTCTCTCTCCCATGCTCCTTGCCGCTCTTGCGGTTATTGTAGCCCTCAAGGCGGGCTTGTTCAACATCGGGATTGCGGGCCAGATGCTCAGTGCAGGTTTTTTGGCCACGGTTTTTGTGGGTTACAGCGATCTTCCCGCCCCCATAGCCCGCACTCTGGTGATCTTTACGGGTCTTGGGGCAGGAGCGGTTATGGGAGCCCTCGTAGGTTTTCTCAAGTACCGTTTCAACATACACGAAGTTGTTTCAACGATCATGTTCAACTATATTGCAAGTTATGTGACGGGCTTTTTTATCAATACCTACTATGTAGATATCCTGTCACGTTCATCCAGGGTATGCAGCGCCGCTTCCCGGCTTACGATTACCGGACTGCGCTGGGGCGGCATGAGGCCTACCATCCCCCTGGGAATACTCATCGCGCTGGCCGCGGTTTTTATCGTACGGTTTGTGTTGAATCGTACCACCTTCGGTTTTGAACTCAAGGCGGTTGGGCTCAACCGGGACGCCGCCATGTATGCCGGCATTCGGGAAGGCCGCAGTATCGTCCTTTCCATGCTCATTTCCGGAGCCCTGGCAGGAAGCGCCGGAGTGTGCTACTACCTCGGCTACTACAACAATATCCTCCCCAAAAGCCTGGCAAGTCTGGGCTATGATGCCATCGCAGTATCCCTGCTGGGCAACCTTTCCCCCGTGGCGGCAATCTTCGCTTCGGTGCTGGTTACCATTTTCCAGAAGGGCTCGGTCTACATGAGTTCCACAGTAAAGGTACCGCAGGAAATCGCATTGGTGATCACCGGCATACTGCTGCTCTTCAGCGCCTGTACCGTCTGGATACGATACCGCGCAAAAATGGAACTTGAAAAGACAAACCGGACAAAAACCGAAAACGAGGAGCGGATCTGATGGACATCATACTGATCGACGGTCTTTCATTTGCAATGCCTCTCCTTATCATGGCTATCGGCGGAATCTATTGCGAACGGAGTGGAGTAACCATGCTGGCGCTTGAGGGTCTGCAGGGGTTCGGGGCCTTTGCGGGATCCGCGGCAGTGGTACTGCTGAGTTCGCGTCCGGGCCAAGCATCCGGGGCGCTCATCTATATCGCCATGGCTTTTTCCATGGCAGGAGGGATGATCTTCTCCCTGATCCACGCGGCCCTCTGCGTTAAATTCCGCGCCCAGCAGGTTATCTCGGGCGTAGTGGTCAACACACTGGCTCTGGCCCTTACCACCTTCCTCACCAGCGTGATCAACAATGCCATTACCGGAGAGGCTTCAAACAAATTCCAGATCGGCGTGTCTTCCCGCTTTACCATTCCCGGCCTTTCCCGCATTCCGGTATTGGGCGGCCTCTTCAAAAACATGTATCCCTTTGAAATTGTAATCTTTATTGCGGCCTTCATCTTCTGGTACATTCTCTACAGAACTCGTTTTGGGCTGCGTCTGAGGGCTTGCGGAGAAAACCCGGCGAGCCTTGACGCCGCAGGGGGGGATGTGGCAAAGATCCGTATGACAGCGGTGATGATCTGCGGCGCCCTTTCGGGACTGGGAGGGATCTTCCTTGCGTATTCGATCTCCGCTCAGTTTTCGCCCAGCATCTACATGGGCTACGGCTATCTTTCCATTGCCGCTCTTATCTTCGGTAACTGGAAGATCCTTCCCACCTTTGCCGTGTGCATCTTTTTCGGCCTGGCAAAATCTTCAGGCTACCAACTTACCCTCTTCCTGGGCATGCCCAGCAACTATTCCGATCTTCTCATGGTATTGCCCTATGTGCTTACCCTGCTCCTCCTGATCTTCTTCTCCAAACACAACCACCCTCCGCGGGCGCTGGGAGAATTCTTTGACAAGGGTAAGAGATAAAACGGATTGCCAAACCGGCACGAACCATTGATGTGCAAAATTTTTTTGAACAAAGCGAGGCTGTTCCGAAACTTCAGCGGACTTGTTCCGAAACCTCAGTTGGTTGTCGTAATTTCTTATAGTGAATGAAGAACCCGAGACAAACCCCGAGGTATCTTCGTTCTATAAGGTATGGATTGTATGCAGGGTTCATACCAATTTATACCTTCATTGCTCATTATTCTGATTGCATTATTTCGCGGCAGGGGCAAGCCCCTGGGTATAAACCCTGTCTGCGGATCAACCGGTGGAAAATATCACAAAACCTTCCTAAAATCCACGATTAGCCGAACGGCGGGAGGCGTGATGCCTAAAAATAAAACCCAGTTGAAAAAGCGGATGCCTAATAACTAAAGATCTAGCCCAAATATAAACTGGTTCCACTGAGAGGTGGAGCAAATGAGGCTGGATATGCGTAGCAGGCGGGAAATCCTCAAAGCCAATTTTGAGGAGTATCAACGGGCGTCGAAAAAAGGACGCAAGGAGTTGTTGAACCGGCTCGTGCCGGTAACCGGGCTAAACCGTATGGTGAAAAGCCTCCTGTCAGGAGGATGGCCGGATCCCCGCGGCCTGATTTCGACTAGGTTTTTGTTATTAGGCAGACGGCCTGTTTCGACTGGATTAATTATGAGGCAACGCGCCCTATTTACAGCCGGGTAATTTGATGCTATTATTGAATACGTGTTCAATTTTCTTAAATCTTAAAATAGGAGTCTTTTATCATGAAAGTACTATTTATCGGCGGTACGGGAACGATCAGTACGGCAATTTCCCGCCGTGTGCTGGAGATGGGCTGGGATCTCTATCTCCTCAACCGGGGAAACCGGAACGGTGAACTTACAGAAGGAGATGAGGCTCCTTTCAAAGCCTGGGATGACTACTCCGGCGCCTCCGCGCCCGGCGCCAGAAAAGGCAAACTCATCGAAGTTGCCTGCGATATCCGCTCGGAAAGCGAAACGGCGGTAGCCGCACAGATCAAGGCCCTGCTCAAAGACGGGGAAAAATTCGACTGTGTGGGAGAATTCATCGCCTTTGTACCCGGGGAAGTTGAACGGGACTGCCGTATCTTCAAAGATCTCACCAAACAGTATTTCTTTATCAGTTCCGCCTCAGGCTACCAGAAACCCGTCGGAGGACTGCCCGTCACCGAGTCCAGCATCATGGCGAATCCATACTGGAAGTATTCCCAGGACAAGATAGCCTGCGAGGATCTCCTTCTGGGCAAGTACCGGAGCGAAGGCTTTCCGGTAACCATCATCCGGCCCAGTCATACCTACGACGAGCGCAACGCCCCCATGGGGATCCACAGCCCGGTGGGAAGCTGGGGTCTGCTCAAACGGATACTGGACGGGAAGAAGGTGATCATCCACGGAGACGGGACAAGTCTCTGGGCTGTGACCACAAACCGGGATTTTGCAAAGGGTTTTACCGGTCTCATGGGGAACATCCATGCTATTGGGGAAACCGTGCATATCACCAGCGACGAGATTGTAACCTGGAACCAGATTTACGCAAGCGCGGCCTGCGCCCTCGGGAAGCCGCTCAAGGCCGTGCATATCTCCAGCGAATTCCTGGCGGCAGCGGGAGACCACAGGGGCTACAACTTTACAGGCGCCCTAATCGGCGACAAAGCCAACTCGGTCATCTTCGACAACTCCAAACTGAAGCGCCTGGTTCCCGGTTTCCGGGCCACGATCCGCTTTGACCAGGGTATTCGGGAAACAGTAGCCTACATGCTTTCGCACAAGGAATGCCAGAAAGAAGATCCCGAATTCGAAGCATGGTACGACAACGTTATCGACATCTACGAAAAATCTCTGGCGGAAGTGAGTAAGATATAAGAAGAAAAACCGCGATGTCGAACGAAGATACCCAGGAGCAAGCTCCGGGGTATGAACCCGGGCCTGCGAATCAACAAGCTCGCCTTAAGGGGACGAGGTATGTTGTTTTCATAAGGTATTTGTATTCGGCCTTTAGTACCCTTTTTAAACGCTCTACAGCTCCCCCGCGAACTGGCGAGCGGGTTCTTGGTATTAAACCCCTCAACACGAATAAGGGTGGCGGCTGTCGTTTTGTTTTTTTATGCGCTAAATTGACAGCCTCACTGGAACATGACGCATCAATCTGGAGGGCAAAGAACATAACTCTTTTGCGGTAAAAAAATCTCTTTCCGGCTCCCGGTACAGTTAAATCCGCTTTCCCAGGGTAAAACCCCAATCGTGTTCTTCCAGTTGGGCAAAGCCGGTTTTTCTATAAAACGCAAGGGCTCCGGTGTTGCGGCGGGACACTCCCAGATGCAGGCCCGGACAGCCCTGCTCCCTGAGTGAGGCGAGAAGGGTCTCAATCAGCGTGCGGCCGGTACCGCGGCCCTGGATTTCCGGCAAAAGATCGATATGAAGGTGGGCCGGGTATTCGTCGTACCATGGGAACAGAGGATCGGCGCCGGGGTGCCGGTTGATCAGCATGATCATGTTACTTTCATAATAGGAAAGGATCTTTTCGGCAGGATAGGGCTGTCTGTAACGCTGCCGCAGAGGAGGCAGCCAGACCGTATCCATCCAGCGGTTAAAGGCTTCCGTATCGGGAGCGCAGAGGATGTAACCGCCGGGGATTCCTTCGTTTTCCGCGGCAAAGCAGAGACCGCCTGGGAAAAAAAGATAAGGCGCCGCATAGTACTGCCCCAGAATCCATGGATCGTAAAAAAGAGCCGCGGCGTCTTTCCCGGCATCTCCGGTTTTAAGGCAAATTTCATAAAAATAGGGAATATCGGATCCTGCCGCCGGACGGATTGAAGTCATAATTTTACTATAAACCGGATTGTCATATTATAGTAAGAGTCTGTCCGTAAAGTAACCGGCTTTTATGGATAGACCTACTATCGCTATTTTTTTTGTGATACAATTTTTTCATGCTGTATGTGTTTATTCCCCTGGCGCTGATCTTTTTGGGAGTGATTGTATTTTTTGCCGTCTCCAAAAAAACAGAACCCAGGCTAAGACTGGCGGCAATTATCGCGCTGGGGATAATTGCTCTGGCGGTGATAGTATGCCTTATCCTGGTTTTTTCCGGAAGTAGTTCCATCCCGGTTGAGCCTGAACCCGGAGATTTCCTTGATAATTCCCCCAAGCAAAAAGGCGGCGGGCTGCCCTGGATAATTATCATCTTTACCTTCATTCTTCTCGGTTTTTTGGGTCTTGTCATATATCTGGCCCTGAAAGAACAGAATCGGCAGAAGAAAAAATAGCCGCTCTGCGGCGCAGGCCTTGAATTTTCCTTTTTTTCTGTGTATCTTCAAGGTATCTTATTAGTAAGAGAGGTGGATCATGGCATACAAAGTAAGTGATGAATGCGTCAATTGCGGCTCCTGCGACAGTGAGTGTCCGGTGGAAGCGATTTCCGAAAAAGACGGGAAACGCTTCATTGAGGCCGATAAGTGTCAGGATTGCGGAGCCTGTGCTTCAACCTGTCCTGTCGAAGCGATATCCCGGGTTTGAGTTCCTGTCAGAGCCGGAGGAATGTGTTTGGCAAAGAAGAGGCAAGGGACAGCCCTTGCCTTTTTTTTGATCGTCCTGGTTTCCGGAGTATTTCCCGAAGAAGCATACCTCCTTATCAAACGCCTCAATCAGTTTGACGAAGGTTTTAAACAGTACATCCGGGAGGTGGAAGAGAACCGCCGCCGGCTTTTTAACCGGGAGCGGACTTCGGGAGAAGAATCCATTGCCGGTTTTCTTACGATTTACCGCTACCTGCCCTCCACGGAGGATGATATTTTTTCCCTTGCCGGTCGCTGCAATATCCCCTATGCAAGCCTGGCAAGCCTTAACCGCATAAACCACCCCTCTTCCTTCGGACAGGAGACCCTCCTGCTCCCCTCGGTACCCGGTATTTTTGTGCCGGAAAAACCTGAAACGGATTTTGAACGGCTCCTTGCCTCGGCACGGGGAGATGCTATCCCCGGAGAAAGGCTCTGGATCAGGGAAGGGGGTCAAAGCCGCCCCTATATCTTCTATCCGGGGGATGACTTTAGCCAAACCGAACGGATCTTCTTTCTCAATTCCGGTTTCCGCTTTCCCCTGCGGGACTACCGGATCTCAAGCCTCTACGGGGTCAGGCGGAATCCGGTAACGGGGAGGATACGTTTTCACCAGGGCATTGACCTGGCGGCTCCGGAAGGTTCACCGGTTTATGTCTGTGCCGCCGGGACTGTAACCGAAATCGGAGAAGACCCGGTATATGGCAATTTTATCATCGTAAAACACGGAGATAACTGGGCCAGCCTCTACGGCCACCTCTCTAAAATTGAAACCTCCTTGCGAAGCGAGCTTCGATCCGGTACCCTTATAGGCAGGGTGGGATCAACAGGGCAATCTACAGGGCCCCATCTTCATTTTGAATTACGGCGGAACGGCCGGGCGGAAGATCCCGGAAGGCTCTTATTCCGTTCCTTCCCGTAAACCGGCCGGAATATAAGAGGCATTCATTGAAGCGTTGCTATGCTTTTATAATGGTATTACTTTTCTTCTTTTCCTTCAGAATAGAAGCGGAACCCCTCCGGGTCATTATCCAGGGGAATTTGCTGGTTTCACTGGAAAATACCGCAAAGCTCTCTCTTCCCCTCACCTATAACTCTTCGGCCCTGGTCTCCCTGGGGGAGGATACCCGGTTTTTCAAGGGAGTTGAGTTGGAACTCGGCGCCCCTTCGGCCTGGCTTTCCTATCAGGGGAGTCTTGCCATTGCCATGTACGCTAATCCGGATCATATTCCCGAAGCCGGCATAGCGGATCTGGATGCAAAACGCATCGTTTTTGAACCCCTGCCTGCCAAGATCCAGTCGGTTTACCAGATTCCCCTGCGCAGAAACCACGATTTACGGAATTCTCCCTATGTTTCCGTGCCGACCGGGGTAATTCCGGTGACTTCCTTCCCCCTCCTGATACGTCTCATGCCGGTGCTCAAGGGCATGAATGAAGAACTGGAAACGATGAATTTTCAGCTTTCCGCCAAACCGATCCTCGGTGATGAAGGGATCCTGGCGCTCAGTTTCCGGTGGCCCGAACAGCTTCCCGGCAAGCCTTTTACGGCGCTCATCGACGATGTGATGATAGAAAATCCGGGTGAAAGCCGTTTCCTCAAGGAAGGGGAACACCATCTGGTGATTCTTTCGGATGATTACCGGAACGAAAACCGCCGTTTTATCATCGAACGGGCCAAAGTATTGGAACTGAGCATAGAACTGAAGGATCCAACCCCGGTTATCTACTTTGAAGCCCCGGAAAACGCACGGATCTTCCTGAATAACGAACCGGTGCTCAACAAGACGGCCCCATGCCTCGTGGAACCGGGGACTCACGAAGTACAGTTCCACATCGGGGACTATGGAATTTTCAAGACGCTTCAGGTTCAGAAGGGAAAAACCTATAAAGTCTCCATGGAAGTTGATGTTTCGGTAAACGAAGAATGATTGAACGTGTTCCAAAAGCACGATCCTGCCGGATCACCGTTAAAAACGCGGTTTAATAGGCTTTAGGGAAACGCTGATTAAATGACGTCAATCAGCGTTTCCCCGTGTATTTGCTCATTTCATTGCGCAAATACCGCAAGACGTATGCAATGACCAAGCGGCTAACGAACACGTCCATTGAACTTTTTTTTCAAAATTTGAACGAATTTATTTCAGAATTTTGAATAAATATGCGATAATATAGATGTCGGACCTATAGTTCCCCTCCCAAATCACTATATCTCCGATATGCCTCAAGGGCATGGCCGGTGGTTTCCACCGGCCTTTTTTACGTCTTGACAGTGGAAGCACAAATTTTTAGGCTGGTATTATGGGTATTCATGGGGGAGATTCCCTCATAACCGGTATCATTATCCGCATTCTGGCGGTTTTTACGATCATCATCGCTGTAGGCATCGGTATCGCCCTGGGGCTTTCCATGGCTGAAACGGCGAATATCAAAAATCAGGAAAATTTTGTCGAATTTGCCCCTGCCCTTCCCACCCGTATCGTGGACATCAACGGGGATCTGGTAACCGAATTCTCCGCGGACGAGAAGCGGGAATTGGTTTCCCTTAATGAACTTCCCCGGCATCTTATCAATGCGGTGCTGGCGCGGGAAGATCCGGACTTTTACAACCACAAGGGGTTCAGCATCCGGGGCATAACCCGCGCTTTTGTGGGGCAGATCATCGGCCGCAACATGGGGGGCGGTTCTACCATAACCCAGCAGGTGGCAGGCACGCTTTACACCGACCGGAGCGAGAGGACCATCAGCCGGAAGATCAGGGAGCTCTGGTGGGCTTTCCAGATGGAAAGACGCTATACCAAGAACGAAATTCTCGAAATTTACCTTAATTATATGTATATGGGCCCCGGTACCTATGGGGTTGAGGCGGCAAGTAAATTCTTCTTTGGTCACAGTGCACGGGATATTACCCTGGCCGAATCGGCGCTCCTGGTGATCCAGCTTTCAAGCCCTTCCCGCTACAATCCTCTGGATAATCCCAACATTGCCCGTAACAGGCAGCTTGCGGTTCTGGACAGGATGATTGAATTCGGCTACTGCAGCAAGGAAGAGGCGGAAGCTTCCTTTAACGAGTACTGGGACAACTATGATTACACGAGGGCTTCTACCAGCGCCTATTATAACCGGGACGACAAGGCTCCCTGGTTCAGCGAGTATGTGCGCCGGGAACTGGATAGCCTGATGTACGGTACCATGGACTACTACCGGGACGGCTACACAGTCCATACCACCCTCAACCTGAAACATCAGGAAGCCGCCCAAAAGTATATGACGGAGGGCCTTTCAAGGGCGAACAGGGAGTTTTCAGGCCAGCAGGGGGTGCGGCTTACCCAAGCCGAACAAACCTATATTCCCATTGTTGATCTGCTCTCCCTCTACTTTGACCTGGAGGATATTCATTCAACCGGAGACGCCCAGAATGAACAGAAGGCTCTGTCCCGCTACACCAGGATCGTCAATCCTATAGTAGACATGGCGGCACTTGCCTTCGGGGTCGGGGATCTCAAGGTATTGACCAATACCGCCTTTGCGGAACTCAAGTCTTCAACCGAAAAGAATGTGGTTGAAGGGGCCCTGATCTGCATCGAAAATGATACAGGCTATATCACCGCCATAATCGGGGGTTCCAAATACGATGAATCCAATCAGCTTATCCGGGCCACCCAGGCCAGGGTCATGCCCGGTTCAAGTTTCAAGCCGCTGTACTACTCGGCGGCCATAGACAGCAGGAAATTCAATCCGACAAGTCTCATCTACGATGTTCCCATCGTTTTTCATAACGAAAACGGTACCCCATACATTCCCCTGAACTTCCGGGGCGAATGGAAGGGTACCGTGCTGCTTTACGATGCCCTGGCCCACTCGATGAACGTGCCTTCCTTAAAAATTCTGGACGGCATCGGTTTTGATGCGGCAATTGACCGGGCCGCCGCCCTCCTGGGAATAAGCGATCCGGATCAGATACGCCGTACCTTTCCGAGGGTGTATCCCATGGGTCTGGGGATCATCTCGGTGGCGCCCGTACAGATGGCGCGGGCCTTTGCAGTCTTTGCCAACCAGGGCCGTGAGGTAAGCCCCATCGCTATCCGTTCAATCGAAGACCGGAACGGCAGGGTGGTGATGGATACGGAACGGGAACTCAGGCTGGAACAGCGGCGGAAGGGGGCCTCTATTCAGGTGGTAAGTCCCCAGAATGCCTACATTATGACGAGCATAATGAAAAAAACCGTGGAATACGGCACACTGGCCCACGGAGCGGGCTGGGGTTCCAAATTTTCCTTCCGTGATGCCAACGGCAAGAATTTCCGTATGCCTGCGGCGGGGAAGACGGGAACTACCCAGAACTGGTCGGATGCATGGGCCGTGGGTTATACCCCCTACTATACGGCGGCAATCTGGTTCGGTTTTGACAAACCGGGGAATTCTCTGGGGCTTTCTCTTACAGGCTCTACTCTCTGCGGACCCCTCTGGGGAGACTATATGCGGGAGATCCATCAGGGCCTTCCCTTTCGGGACTTTTCCCGGCCCAGTTCCGGCATTATCGATGTTACGGTATGCTCCAAATCCGGGCTTCTGAGGACACCGGCCTGCAACGAAGGTGAGGTAAGCCTGCCTTTCCTTGAGGGAACCCAGCCCACCCAATACTGCAACATTCATGGGGAGGCCTCCTATTCGGAAACAGCCATAGGCTCCATGCGGACGGGGATTCTGGGGCTGGATGAGGAAGATCTTCTCGGTTCCCTTATGATGCCTACTCTGGATCCGGAGCTTTTCCCCGAATTACAGAGAGGCGCCGCGGGCAGCTCCAATTCCAGGAATTCTACCCGCCGGAGCGGTAGTCAGCCAAACCAAAGCAGAAATACCAGCCGGAATACCTTCCGAAATCCTTTCCTTGACGGGGATTTCAATTCATCTTCCGGCGGCGGCTATCCCTGGGAATCCCCTTCCCTTTCAAGTGATGAAAACCTGGAAAATAACAGCACGCCCAACGCTCCCGAAGAGCCGCTGCAGGAAGAGTTCAGCCTGCCCCCCCTGTATTCCGGCGAAGACTACAACCCCTTCCTCGATTAGCCCGGGACTGTCCCGGGTTCTTCATTACATGACGCCAATCGGCTTTCTCCTTCGGTTAAGAATTCCGGCGTAGTTTGTCGTATTCCTTTTTTGGAAAAAATTGTGTATTTTAATACAAATGTATCCGATTCAACGTTTTGAATATTTCATTGGAAGGCTGCTCACCAGACTCGGATTTGGTATGCGGGCCAAGCTTATCATAATCTTTGTACTAATCAAGGTGATCCCCTTAATCCTCCTCACGATTCTGGCCTGGACTCAGGCCCGGGATCTGGGAGCGGAGTTGGGCCGAAGGAACGGGGAATTGATGCGCAGGGCCACCAATGCTCTTACCGCAACAGGTGTCATGGCGGTGGAAGATTCGGTAGACGCTCTCAATAACCTGACCATCGAACAGCTTGAACGCACCAGTACCGATATGGCCCGCAGGGTGGCGGATTTTCTGTACGCCCGGGACGATGATATTCTCTACGTGTCAAAACTACCGGTAAACGAAAACGCATACCGGCTCTTTGTGGAGGGCAAGAAGAAGTCCCTGGTCAAAAAACGGGAATGGATTCTCTCGGAGGATCAGAAGTACTGGATTCCAAAAGAACCTCTGCCGGAAGGAAACTACTCCCCTTCCAGTAATGCCGAGAATGATACCAATTACCGCAACAGGCCGCCGGATCTTTATGAAACGGAATTCCGGCCGATCTATCTGGAGATGACCTACATAGACCTTGAGGGAAACGAAGTTGTCAAGGTGACAACATCAGACCAGATGGATCCCCGGAAAAAGAATGTCTCCAACCGGCTCAATACCTATGTCAAAGCGGAAACGTATTTTGAAGAACTCAGGCTGCTCAAATCCGGAGAGATCTATGTCTCCGATGTGACAGGGGCCTATGTCCGGAGCCGTCTCATCGGGATGTACAATCCTGAAAACGTTAAAAACCGGGGCTTAAGCTGGCAGCCTGAGGAGGAAGCCTACGCGGGCCGGGAGAACCCCAACGGCAAGCGCTTCAAAGGGATCATCCGCTGGGCCACTCCCGTGGTACAGAACGGCAGAATTACAGGCTATGTTACCCTGGCTCTGGATCACGACTTCATCATGGAATTTACCGATCATACCACCCCAATGCCGGAACGCTATGTGGAACTGCCAAGCGCCTATGAGGGGAACTATGCTTTTATCTGGGATTACAAGTGCCGTAGCATCTGCCACCCCCGCCACCATTCCATTGTGGGCTTCAATCCCGATACCGGGGAACCGGAGATCCCCTGGCTGGAGGAGAGCATCTACAGGGACTGGCAGGATTCCGGCTTGCCCCTCCAGGACTTCCTCAAGGATATTCCTGTGTTCCATGAACAGTCCCGCAACAAGAAACCCGCGCCTGAACTTACCGCGGCAGGTCTTGTCGGCCTGGACGGGCGCTACCTCAACAATGCCCCCCAGTGTATAGGCTGGATGGATCTGACCAAGGAAGGCGGTTCCGGTTCCTTCCTGATCCTCTGGAGCGGGATATGGAAGCCCAACACCGCGGCGACGATACCCTACTACACGGGAAACTACGGCAAGACAAAGCGGGGATTCGGCTTTGTAGCCATCGGGGCCGGGCTTGAAGATTTCCAGCAGCCGGCCCGGGAAACTGAAAGACTCCTGCAGGAGGCAATCAATCTGGCCGATACGGATCTTAGGCAAGCGGCCTTTGAAACCCAGCGGATGATCTCTGCAAACCTGAGGGACACCTCGATAAAGCTCCTTATTTCCGCATTCCTCATGATCCTCTTTGTCGTGCTGGTTGCAATCTGGATGGCAAACATCTTTACCTCCAGCATCACCAGCCTTATCAACGGCATCAACCGTTTTCGGGCAGGAGAGCGGCATTTCCGCTTCCGGGCCCCGGTAAAGGATGAGATAGGTACCCTGGCGGATTCTTTCGACGACATGGCCGACTCCCTGGTGGAAAGCGACCGCGGGCCTCTGATAATTACCGACTTTTCCCAGGTTATTAAATATGCCAATGAGGCGGCTCTGTTCGCCACGGGCGTAACACTGGAGGAAATCATCGGGAAGAGTTACCAGGATATAAGCATCTACCCTTCAGGCTCCCTCTTCGATCCGATACTGGCCCTCCATGAGGGCAGGGAAGCTGATATTTTCTATCAGAGAGAAACCGGGCGTTATCTAAAGGGGAATGCCAGCTACCTTACCGATCATTCGGGCTGGAAGATAGGCTACATAATCACTACTTCGGACATTACGGATATTATTCTTGAACAGAAAAAAATCGCCGAACAGCGATCCCTCCTGGACAAGATATTCAGCGCATCGCCGGATCTTATCTGGTACCAGGACAAGGCCGGCAAAATCCTGGCGGCCAATCCCCGTACAGCGTCCCTTTCCGCTTTTAAGGCGGAAGAGCTTATAGGCAGGGAAGTAAAGGAAGTATTCCCCGAAGAAATGATCTGCAACCACGAAGAATTTGACGCCGGGGTGTATACCGGGGCAAAACCGGTTTATACCGAAAAGAGAATTGTTTTCCACGACGGTCATGAAGAAAGCCTGGACATGGTGTTTACCCCGCTTTACGAAGATAACAATAATCCTGTAGGAATTCTCGCTTTTGCCAGGGATGTATCCAGACGGGTACAGGTGGAACAGGAGCTCCGGAATACCCAGACACAGCTTACCAGGGCGGTTGATGAGGCGAACCAGGCAAACGCCCACAAGGGTGAATTCCTTGCCCGGATGAGCCACGAGATCCGCACTCCCATGAACTCCATCATCGGAATGACTTCCATTGTCAAGAAGAAGCTTGCCCAGTCTGATGTCAAAATTGATGAGATTGAAGCCAATATCAACCAGATTAAGGAGTCCAGTCAGCATCTTATGGGATTGCTCAACGATATTCTTGACATCTCCAAGATCGAAGCGGGAAAAATTGAACTAAACGATGAAAGTATGGATCTTTTAAAACTGGTCAACACGGTGGTATCGATCATCAGGCCCCGCTGCGAAGAAAAGAACATCACATTTGAAACCCGCTTCGAGCTCCCCCGGGACAGGGCTTTCCGGGGAGACCCTTTGCGGCTCCGTCAGGTGCTGATAAACCTTTTGGGAAATGCGGTTAAATTCACCCCCGAAACAGGCAGCATCTTCTTTGGGGTAATTTATCGTGGAACCGAAACGGGAACTGTCGATTTTTGTATCAGAGATACAGGAATCGGTATTTCGGAAGAATCGCTGTCTTCCCTCTTCAAACCTTTTGAGCAGGCTTCCAACCAGATCACCAAAAAATACGGCGGCACCGGCCTGGGCTTGGCAATCTCCCGGAACATTATCAAGCTTTTCGGCGGAGACATTGCGGTAAAGTCGAAAATCGGCGAGGGAAGCGAGTTCAGCTTCAGCCTGAGCCTGAAAGAAACCACCCTGGAAGCGGAAGATGAAATTTTGACAGAGAAGGCCGCAGACGTACTCAAGGGTAAACGCGCCCTCATCGTGGATGATGTGGAAATTAACCGGGTTATCGCCATGAGTATGCTGGAATTTACCGGCCTGGAAATTGAAGAAGCGGGAGGAGGTGACGAAGCCCTGAAGATTTTTAGCAATTCCGTACCCGGTTACTTTGATATTATCTACATGGATGTTCAGATGCCTGTCATGGACGGACACGAAGCCGCCAGGGCAATCCGTCTCCTTAATCGCGTGGACGCACAGAGCATACCGATTGTAGCGCTCTCGGCTAATGCTTTTAAGGAAGATATCGACAAGGCGTTAGCCAGCGGCATGAATGCCCACCTTGCAAAACCGCTGGATATGACTAAACTGCTGGAAGTAACATTAAAAGCGCTCAAAAAAAACTAACCGGAGCTTTCACCGGCTCACTCATCGTTCCGATTTTTTTTCAAAGTGAGAGAATTCCATGGTAAAGGTCGCGCGTCCCTGGGACACGCTGCGCAGGGCCGTCATGAAGCCGAACATTTTTGCCATGGGGGCCTGGGCCTTTACTTCATCAAAGGTACTTTTACTGTCCATGCGGAGTACCTGCCCCCCCCGCTGGGTGATAAGGCTCATCACGTCTCCTACAGATTCATGGGGACTCACGAGATCTACCGCCATGATCGGTTCCAGGAGTATGGGATGAGCCTTTTTACAGGCTTCGTCAAAACCCATGCTGGCGCAGGCTTCAAAGGCAAACTCGGTTCCGCTAAGCTCCGAATACTCAAGGTCTATAAGGCTGACATCTATATCAATGCAGGGATAGCCCAGCACAATTCCCGATAAAAAACAGCTGCGGATTCCCCGTTCCACCGCATCAAGGATCGCTTCCGGTATGTCTCTGGATTTTACCATGTTGGAATAGCGGTTGCCGCTTCCCCGCTCGGAGGGCTCCACTTTAAGGCTGAGCCGGGCGGCATTTTCCTTTCCCGCAATTACCCGGGAGAAGCTCTGTGTCTGTTCCGCAGTAACGCTGATTGATTCCCGGTAGGTTACCTGGGGGTTGCCGACCCTGGCCTCGATATTGAATTCTTTGAGAATCCGGGTAACAAGAACATCGAGGTGCAGTTCTCCCATACCGCTGATGATCAGCTGTCCTGTTTCATCATTTTCCCTGGTGGTAAACGTGGGATCTTCCCTGGAAAGAATGTCCAATATATCGTGGAGTTTATCCTGTTCGGAAATAGATCTCGGTTCGATGGAAACTGAAATGACCGGTTCGGGGAACTGCATCTTTTCCAGCAGCACGGGCCAGCCTTCGCTGCCGATGGTATCCCCGGTCTGGGCTTCTTTCATCCCGATGATCACCCCGATGTCTCCGGCTGCGAGTTCATCCAGGGGCTCGCTCTTGTTAGAGTGCATGCGGAGAATCCGGTTTGCCCGTTCCCGTTTCTTTTTACCAACATTGTAAACTACCGTCCCCGGCTTAAGCACGCCTGAGTACATGCGTACATAGCAGAGGCTCCCCGCCTCCCTGTCATTCTGAATTTTGAAGACGAGACCCAGGGCTTGAGCCTTGGGATCGCAGGGAATACCTATCTCCTCATCCTTTTTAAGATGATGGCCCGATGCGGGAAGCGTCTCGTTGGGGGCGGGCAGGTAATCCACCACGGCGTCGATCAGGGGCTGTACCCCCATGTTGCGGCGGGAAGCTCCCGCGAGTATCGGCAGAAGACTCCGGTTCAACACAGCCTTCCGCAGTTCCTTTCTGATAAGGGCCGGACTCAATTCCTCCCCGGCAAGGTACTTCAAGGTTATTTCATCGGAAACCGAAGAGAGCGCGTCAATGAGTTTTTCCCTCCATTCCGCCGCGCTTTTTTCCATTACGGCGGATATGGGACTGTAAGCCGGAAATTCACCCTCATCCCCTTCCCAGCGGATCTCCCTCATTTCGATAAGATCCACCACCCCTTCAAAGTTTCCTTCTTTGCCGATGGGGATCTGAATTGGAGCGGTCATTGTCCCCAACTTGTTCTCTATATCCTGAAGCACCTGGAAAAAATCTGCTCCTACCCTGTCCATCTTGTTCACATAACCGATGCAGGGCACATGGTAATGTTCCGCCTGCCGCCACACCGTTTCCGTCTGGGGTTCCACGCCCCGAACCGCATCAAATATCGCCACCGCCCCGTCAAGCACCCTGAGAGATCGTTCAACCTCTGCGGTAAAATCAACGTGTCCGGGAGTATCGATGATGTTGATCTGGTACCTGAGTTCCCTCTCTCCGTCTGCAGCCCTGTTCCAGTAGGTAGTGGTGGCGGCGCTCTGGATGGTTATTCCCCGTTCCTGTTCCTGTTCCATCCAGTCCATAATCGCTTCACCGTCGTCAACTTCGCCTATCCGGTGACTCTTGCCGGTATAAAAGAGAATCCGTTCTGTAGTAGTAGTCTTACCGGCATCAATATGGGCCATAATGCCGGTATTCCGCATCATTTCAAGCATAGGTTCCCAATTAGCGTGTCCACAAAGCCGGTTACTTTGCGGACAGACCTTACATTTGCGCATCGTTTTGTACCAAAACGGCGTGCAAAATGCCTCCTTTAAGGTATTCTGTCCATAATATGTCTACATTATGGATAGACTTTAATTGTAGCACATAAAAAGCCGGATCGCTATAGTTGAAAAAGTCAGAAAAAAGCATATTTATGAAAGTCATGCGATTTTTTCGGAAAAGTACTCTTTAATAATTTCCAGCAGATTATTTTTGTCTATCCGGACTATCTCTTTTTCCCGCTCATAGCTTGCCGCGGAATCGGAGGCATGGGCGGTGTTGACCATCACATTGCTGCCGAATTCTCTGCGCACCGTACCCCCCGGCGCCTTGAGGGGATCTGTGGGGCCGAGGACAGCCCGGATTTTCTCTACGGCATCTTCCCCTTCGTAGACAAGGATCATACACTTTACGTCTCCCGGTTTGTTCCGCTCGTCTTCGGGACAGGTATCCGGCCGTTTCCCCGACATAAAGTTGATTATCTGCCTGAACTGTTCCCTGGCGTATTCGACGCCGAAGCTCTCCGTTAAACCCTTTTCGGCCTCAGCGGGGAGGGGAATATTGAATTCCCTTTCCAGAAGATTCCTGGCTTTCCGTCCAAAAACCGGAGCCAGCTTTTCCAGAAGCTGCTGTTCCACGGGACCATAAAAATCGAGGGCTTCATTCAGGGAAAAACGGAATATCTTGATGCCTATGATCCGCAGCCCGGTACGGGAGAACATATCGATGATCGTCCCCGGCCGGGACGATGCGAATGACCAGTTATCCGGCTTAATCATCACCAGTGTCTTTTCAATCCTGGAAGGATCCGGGTAGATCATGTTGTCCACCATGTTCCGGCAGGTTCTCAGGCAGCGGGCAAAGAGAGCCAGGTTTTCATCGGCAAAACTCTGGCTCCGGGGGGTAAGCACGGCCGGTTCAAAATACATGATCCTGCCGGGATCTTCCTGATCGAGAATCAGATCCGCATAGGTATCCCGGATTGTTTCGCCGGTCATTGACTCAATGCTCCGGTTTTCCGGGAAGAGGGCGCCGCAAATATCCGAAAGTTTACTGACAGGATTCTCCCCCCGGAAGAGGAGGAGTAAGGATCTGTGCCTTCTCCCCCCGGAGGGCCCCATATTTTTTTCAACATAGTCTGCCAGCAGGTTCGCCCCGCTATTAAGATTTTTCTGCTTGCTTCCCCGCAGAGATGCGGCATATTGATTTACAAAATCTTCATCCGGGGCAATCATCTGGGCCGCTACCAGTTCAAGATCCGTGCGTGAAAGAAGCCGTGCAATGACTCCCCCCGTCCTGCTTTTTGCAATAGTATAGGGTGTTACCAGCACATACGAAAGTTTATTCATACTGTCTAAGATACCCCGGGAGATACATATTGGCAAGAAAAAACTCTAAACCGGTTCCAAAACCCGGTTAGGAAACCACTGATTGGCGTCATCCAACGAAGATAGATTGCATGCAGGGTTCATACCAATTTATACCTTCATTGCTCATTATTCTCATTGTATTATTTCGCAGCAGGGGCAAGCCCCTGGGTATGAACCCCGCCTGCGAATCATCGTTTCCTTAAAAATCTACGGTTGCAGTTCCAAAATTATGATCCTGCCGGATCGCCGGATTTTGGAACTGCCTCATCTTCAAGGAAACCGGGAAGGAGCTTACTTTTCCGCTGCCGGAGGCAGCAGATCGTCCCTGGCGGCTTCCTGCTTCACTATCTCAAGCAACTCTACCCTGAAGATCAGAGTTGAATAGGGCGGAATCACCTGTCCTGCACCCCGGGAACCATAGGCAAGGCTTGAGGGAATGAAGAAAAGGCTTGTGCCCCCTATTTTCATCGTCTGGATACCTTCCGCCCAGCCGGGTATCACCGCTTCCAGGGGAAATTCCGCGGGTTCTCCCCGTTCCCAGGAAGAATCAAAAACCGTTCCGTTGGTAAGCGTACCCTCATAGTTTACCTTGACTATCGCCATGGGGCCGGGCCGCTCCCCCTCCCCTTCCGTCAGCACCTGATACTGAAGTCCGGTTTCCGTACTGGTAACGCCTTCTTTGGCGCCGTTTTCTTCAAGCCAGACGATTTCCGCTGCCTGGGCCTCCGCCGCCTGTTTGGTCATGGCCTCCTGAAAGGCACTCTGTACCATGCGTATGGCATCACTCATGGAGATGCGGGTATCTTCCTTCTCCATCACGGCCTTGAGACCCTCGTAAACAGAATAGTAGTTGAATTCCAGGCCGGTTTTAACAAGGTCTCCGGCGATTACCATGCCGAAGGCATAGCTGGTATCCGATTTTTGTTCCGCTGCCCTGACATCCTCTTCAATGCCTTTGGCAAAGAGGCTTCCTGCGGCAGAAATACAGCAGAGAAACACAAGTATCCGTTTCATATTAACTCCTGTAAAAAACGGCGGCATCGCCGTTTATGTAAATCTAAGGAAGCACTGATTTATTCAATCGAGAATTCGCCAACTGCGTTGGCGTAATCAGTGCCGCTTTAATGCGGTATTTGCGCAATGAAATGAGCAAATACACAGGGAAACGCTGATTGGCGTCATTTGATCAGCGTTTCCCTAAGGGTCTGTCCAGGATTTGGTTACTTCCCGGCCAGCCCGCACCAGGGAAGCTGCCCGAACAAGTTTTTCTCACCTTTTCGGACAGCCCCTCCAAGTCACTTTGGAACAAGCTTATTCGGTAACAAAACGGTAGCCTGTAGCTTCGGAAACCACGGTTCCCACTGCGGGATAACGGAGATGCATACCGCCAATCAGGACCTTGTTCCGGGCCGCATAGGAGAGATATTCTTCCCTGGAAACCGCGGCGGCTTTGGGATCGGTATCGTACGTGACGGATACAGAAGGCAGGGGGAACTGGACATCCTGAACATGCATAAGATCCCCCCAAATGACAAGTTCCTTCCCCCCGTCCCGGACAAGGAAGGCCGTGTGTCCCGGAGTGTGCCCGTAGGCCGCCGTGGCCCGGATACCGGGAAGGATCTCAACCCCTCCTGCGGAGAGGACGCCCGGATCGAAGGTTTCCACCCGGCCTGAATAGGGAGCCAGTGCGGCCTTTGCTCCTGCATTCCCCTGCCGATCAACCCAGTAGGCCCGCTCCTTCCCGGCAAGGAGAACCTTCGCTTTGGGGAAGAGGGCCTTCCCGTCCTTTGCCATACCCCCGATATGATCGCCGTGCATGTGGGTAAGGAGCACCGTATCCACATCTTCAGGTTTCACCCCCAGTTCCTTCATGCTGCTGAAAATGGCGCCCCCGAAGCCTGTATCCACCACCACCGTCCGGCCTTTTCCCCGGATAAGAAAGGTATTGGTCTCCGAACCGAAGCTGCCTCCGGAAATGTATGTATCAATCTGCGCGGCGCTCAGATCCAGGAGGATGTTAGGTCTCCCCGGCCCCCGGGTTTCAACGAGCATCCAGACATCGAATTCCCCTATTTTTATGCTGTATATCGCCGGCTCCGCCCCGAAAAGCGCCGGAGAAACCGCCATCGCCAACATGCCGCAGAAAAAATTCAGTTTCATATAACCACCTCATTGCCAGTCTATCATACCGGAGCATGCAGAAAAAGACAGCTTGTCCCAAAACTCGGTTGGTTAGCGAATTAACCGATGGATTGAACCGGCCTTTTTCCGCGGCCATAGCAATGATTCTTTTGGTTTTAACCCTGGGCATTACGTACGGTTATTCCCATGTGCCGGAAGGGCGTTACATCAAAGCCCTGCACCTGAACCGGGATTCGGTCTGGCTGTAACAAGGAACGGTTTATGAAAAATTCCGGTATTGGAAAAATTCTGCTGCGCATCATGGTGACAGTCATTTTTGCATTAGTGCTGCTGTCTGTGGTTTTAATTTTTTGGATTTCCTTATACACCGGGCAGGTCACTGCCCGGGACTTGATGTCCACGAACCGCCCTATGTTTCCGGCAACAACCCTTTACCGCTGGCGCCGGGTATGGTTTTTCAATAGAACCCGTATCTATCTTCCCGGTGAAGGGGCTGTCCGGATAGAGGATCTGGTACTGGTTACGGAAACCGGTTACGAGGTACTGAACTACTACCAAAGGAACTACAGGTTGTAGAATAGCCTCTAAATTCCCTTTTTCTGTCTATGCAGACGGGTTTTGTTGTTTTTTGGCAAAAATAATGATATATTAAATTTATCCAATAGCCCGGCTGCTTATCGAATAAGTCGTTTTTAGCGGATTTGTTCCGAAACCAGCCGGCTTTGCGGACAGGCCTTGTGTTTTCCTGGCCTTTGGGTTGCGAAAATGCGAATTGTAAGGTAGTCTGTCTATAATGTCTACGTTATGGACAGACACTAGATATGAGAGGGGTTTATATGAAAATTCACTCCATAACCGGTTTAAGCTTGTTATGTTTTCTGGCTCTGCTTCTTCTGAGCGGTTGTCCGGATGTTATGTCCACTTCCTGGGGCACTTGGGCCAAGCGCGATCCGGGGAAGCTTATTCCCGCGCCCGACGGTAATAATGTATCGGATCTGGTGGACGCCGCCCGGGGAGACAAGGAATTTGCCAGAGAACTTCTTGGCAAGATAAAGGATGAAGTAAACACCAAGCGGGGTGAAGAAAAGGCTGCCCTCCAGGGGGCGGGGATCAGCTCCGCCGCTGCCGCTTCCGGGCTGGATATGGAGCTTATCTCCAATGCCTCCACGCTGATTAGCGCGGCTTCGAGTTCCGGGGAGGACAGCGTGGAAGCAAACGCCGCTCTGGATGCGGTGAATGTTATCTACCAAAGCATGAAGAATACAGACCTTACTTCCATTGCGGATGATCTCGTGGCGATTCTGGACGATGAAGCAACTTTTACGGCGGATTACTATAATTCTGCCACCGGATCAAAGACCAGCACCGACGATATCACCGTCAGCATCATGGTGCTTTTCATCGCCGAAGCCCAGGAAAACGGCTATGACGATGTGAACGAATATGTTGATAGCTTCAAAAACCGCAAGGATGAGGGCGTCCTTCTTAGCGCAAAAGAGGAGAAAGCAATTTTCCTTGCAGGACTTATCAAGGATCAGGACGGAATTGGCGGTCTTCTGGACGCGCTGGGCCTCTAGGCTGAAGGAACGGAATCATGTGGACTAAAAATCGGATATTTATCTTTGTTCTCTTTATCTTTGCCTCCGGCCTGCTTCATGCGGAAGATTTTGGCCCCTTAAAGATTAACAGCATCCGTCAGCACGGTTACGGCGGGCAGCATGTAGCCTATTCGGACGATTTTGACGCGATTACTACCAATCCGGCCCTCTACAAAGATATCAAGGGCCAGATTGCGATTTTGGAATTTTCCATTTCTCTTATCGGGGACAGCCTGGGAATGGCCGAACTGGGCACCGCTTTGACCAATTCATCGGAAAACATAAATCTGGATTTGATTGCGGAATTTGCAGGCAAGTCGGAGGGAAAAATCCCGCTGGGCTTTGATCTCCAGGGGCCCCTGGCTTCAGGCTATGTGGGAAAGGGTTTTGGAATCGGGCTTCTCAACAGAACCTATGCCAACATGCGGCTTATGGGGATTTCCCTGAATGCTTCCGCCAACGAAGATGTCTGGTTCAACTTCGGTATGGCTTTCGATCTTTTTAATTATGAGGATCACGATATTGACTGGGGTTTTAACGCCAAACTGGCAGGGCGTTTCAATCTTCTGATGAAGGGAACCCTGCTTGATATGGCGGAACACATGGATACCATGTTTAATACCACCCCGGTAACTCTCGGTTTTGGCGGCGGAGCGGATCTGGGCTTCCGTTACAAATGGGGGGATAATTTCACCGCAGGACTTGTATTGGATGATGCGATCTCCCCCTACCGGATTAACCGTTACGAACTTGAGGAATTTTCTGAAAAGGCTCTTGCCGGTTCGTATACCAGCGCTTTCAATTTCTGGACTGTTACTCCCCGGCTTAACCTGGGAGCTGCCTATGCCATACAGCCTGTACGCTTTATAAAACTGGGCTTCATGGCCGATTACAATGATGTGATCAATCTCTTTACCAATACCTACAACACAAGGAACCCCATTCTCAATATGGGGATAGGCGCCGAGGCGGTTTTCTATAACTTCATCTCCCTGCGGCTTGGGCTCTACGATATGCTTCCCCATCTGGGTCTGGGTCTGGACTGCAAGATATTCAAGCTGGAGGCGGCTTACTACGGCAGGGAACTTTCCACCGAACCGGGAGGTCTCTCTACCTACGCTTTCGATCTGGGGATACTTTTTAGGTATTAGAGCTTGTTCCAAAAACTGAAGTTTTGGAACAGACTCATTAAATTTACCAGGACCGTGGCTATGCAAACTACCTTGAAAGGTGCATAGTGCCAGTATGGAAGTGCATTCAGCGGCTAAAAAGCAGTCTTTACTTGCCGTTTGGCGGGAAATTTACCGTCCTGAAGTCAAAATTGGCCGTTATCTAAGCGTTCTTGCCCTCTGGGGTATCAGCTACGGTTTTTACAGGGGCATTCAGGACAACTATCTTGCCCAGGTGGTAGGCATTACCAGCTTTGAGCGGGGAATAGTAGAATTTTTCCGGGAAATCCCCGGTCTTCTTGTGGTATTGATCCTCGCATGGATGTATAAATTCACCGCTACCAGGATCTTCAAGATAAGTATTGCCGTAGCCGCAGCCGGAGTAACAGGACTCTTGCTCAGCGGGACGGGAAAGTTCATCGTTGTGGTCTTTATGGTTCTGTTCAGTTTCGGCGAACATATCATCATGCCGGTGAGGACTACCCTCTCCCTCAGCATGTCAAAGCCCGAAAAGGCCGGGGCTTCCCTGGGTATCATAAGTATGATCGGAAACATAGGGAACATCGTAGGCTTCCTTGTGGTAACAGGACTCTTTATCCTCTTCGGCCGCCTCGGTTTTTCCCGAATCGATCTAATTCCCTTCAAGATAATCTTTGCGGTTTCGACAGCATTGATGACGCTGGCATTCTTTATCTCCCTTGCCATGAAAGAGACCAATACCAAGATAAACCGCCGGCGTTTCTATTTCCATAAAAAGTTTTTAAAATACTACATGCTGGAAGTTTTCTACGGCGCCCGCAAACAGATATTTATAACATTCGCACCCTATGTACTGATTCTGTACTACGGCGCCGACACTTCCATTATTTCCCTGCTTCTGGCAATCTGCGCCGCCTTCGGAATCTTCTTTAGTCCCCTCATGGGAAAGGTAATCGATCATCTGGGCTACAAATTTGTCATGGTTACCGATACCCTGCTCCTGATAGCGGTCTGTTTCTTCTACGGTTTTGCCCACAGAATCTTTCCACCGAACATTGCATTCATCGTGGTCTGTATAAACTATGTGCTGGATTCGATTGTCTCCCTTGCCAGTATGGCAAGCAATGTTTATGTGCAGGATATTGCCGACAACGGGGAAGAGATAACCGCCACCCTTTCCACCGGCATATCGGTCAACCATGTTATCTCGATCCTCATCGCCCTGCTGGGCGGATGGATCTGGAAGATGACGGGGATTGAAGCGCTCTTTACCCTCTCCGCTTTCCTGGGTTTACTCAACACCATCTATGCGGCTACAATCAAAAAGTCTGAAAAACGTAAACATTAGGGGTTGTGATGCTGGGGCCTTTGGTTAATGCCGTTACAATAGTTGTCTGTTCCCTTATCGGCTGTTTTCTGATACGGGGTATACCGGAACGCTTTGAAGAGATCGTCAAGAAGGCCATAGGACTTTCCATCATCTTTGTGGGGCTCAAAGGCGCCTTCGAAAGCAAACACATGCTGCTCCTCATCATGAGCATGGTAACAGGCTCCGTGATTGGGGAACTCATCAACATCGATGCATGGATGAACCGTCTGGGGCTCTGGGCGGAAAAAAGGCTTGGAATGGGCAAGCCGTCACAGGCGGCGTCGTACACGGAGGCAAAAGAGGGAACAACAAAGCGTTTTTCCAAGGGTTTTGTGGCGGCAAGCATCCTCTTCTGCACGGGTTCCATGGCGATTGTGGGATCAATGCAGTCGGGCCTCCAGGGAAACCACGAGACGCTCTTTGCCAAGTCAATCCTCGACGGCTCGATCAGCATCGTATTCGGCGCCTCCCTGGGTATAGGGGTGCTCTTCAGCGCCATACCGGTGCTGATCTACCAGGGCGGCATTGTCCTGGTCTCCCTGGCGATACGAGACTTTTTGACCGATGAAATAATATGGGAAATGTCCGCCGTGGGAAATCTCCTGGTGGCGGCTATCGGCTTTAACTTTCTTGCAATAAAGGAGATCAGGGTGGCAAACCTGATCCCCGCAATCTTCATTCCATGGATCTATCTGGGTGTAGTATCCCTGTTACGGTAAGTATTCCCGCCGCAAGATAAATTTCGTACCATTGAGCACTGCTCCAAAATTATCATCCTGCCGGATCGGCGGATTTTGGAACAGCCTCCATGTGCTGACATTTGGAGAATAATTCATGCTATACTATTTTTCATGAATAACAGCGCAGCCTTGCAAAGCGTCGCGGGGACGGCCTTGCGGATACTCTTCAATCCGGCTCTCACCGGAACGGCCCTGCGCTGTTGTGCCTCCATTTTCCGTAATTTTTTTGGACTCCAGTATTGGGGCCTTTTGAGCGGGAAGATCCCCGTCTCCCGGGCTGACCACCTCCTGGACGAAAAGATTCCCTTCGATCCTTCCCGGGTGAAGATCTATATGGATTTTTCCGCATTCTGGATCCGCTGTCAGGGTTTCCTGCTCCGCCGTTTCGGAGCCGCCGCGGAAAACGAAGTACGGAATTTTCTTGCGGCAATCGGAAGGCTCTATGCCTTTGCGGCCGGGGTGTATGAAAGAAACCTCTCCACAACCCGGCGGCCCCGCTATCTAAAAGATTTCCGTTTTCGGCTTATCCATACTTTCGATCCCCATCTGATGTGTATTCCCAGCCTCCATGTCATGGTGATGATCCTCTCCTATACCCGTTTCAGAAAAAGTATCTCTGTCATGCGGGCCGAAAAGGATTGCGCCGCACGGTGCGCGGAAATCGACCGGGGCGCCAGAGATATTACCGAGGCGGTTCTCTTTGTAAAACAGCACAGTGTAAACTGTATTGCGGCGGCCATGTACGCCATGACTTGTTTTGACGGGGAACTGTTTCCCCCTGCCGAAGCGGAGGCTTTTCTCTCCGCGCTCTTTACCGGCAGCCTCCCTGATAAAGACGCGGAGGCTGTCCGCGGCCATATCAAAAACCTCTATGAACGTTTTCTTGATGAGGGGAAAAATACCGAAGACTGGACAAGACCCCTGCTCAATTTTCTTGCCTCACAGCCTGCGGCGGAGAAGAAGAAATGAAACAAGAAGGGCCCGTCCCGGCTCAGGATGTAAGCATCGAAAAACGTATACTGTTTTCCAACAGCAACTGTATGGCGATCAATAAAGCGCCGGGGGAATCAACCGAGCCGCTTCCCAAACCCGGCATGATCGATCTTCCCCGGCTGCTGGCGGAACACTGCTCTCCACTGCGACCCCTGCCGGTTCACAGGCTTGACGTACCCGTTACAGGCTGCGTCCTCTTTGCCCTGAACGGAGAATCATTGCGTTTCCTCGGCAAGGCCTTCCGGGAAGGAAAAACGCAGAAAAACTATTGGGCCATTACCGAATTTTCCTCATCCGGGAAGATGTTGCCTGATGATGGGGAACTGAAACACTGGATCGGAGCCGGCCGTGCCGGAGCCAACAAGGTTACTGTTTCCGGTACGGCAGGTCCTGCATTGAGGGAATCCCGGCTCCATTACCGTATCTTTGGCCGGGGAGAGCGTTACCTCTTCTGGGAGATAGAACTCCTCTCCGGAAGACACCACCAGATCCGGGCCCAGCTTGCCCATGAAGGTTTCCCCGTAAAGGGCGACCTGAAATACGGCGCCCGCCGGAGTGAAAAGCCGGGGGGAATCCGTCTCCATGCCCGAGACTTGAGCTTCCCCGATCCTGAATCCTCACGTACCGTTACGGTGAGCTGCTTTCCTCCGCTGGAAGACAATCTCTGGCTGGCCTTCCGGGAAGCTATTGGACTTGCCCGATAACCCGGTTGGGTATCGGCTAACCTTCTGTCAGTGTGCAAGCCTTGCAATTTCGCAGCCTTTAGGAATTGTTCAAAAATAACATGATGTTATTTAGTGTCTGTCTATAAAGCCGGTTGCTTTGCGGACAGACTTTATTTAACCGCCGGGAAACAGCTTACCCGCAGCCGTGCGCAGCCCATAGGTATCAGGGTAATTTCTTCTTCCGGTTCACCGGCCGGCGCCGGGCTTTGAGGCAGGGGATCGATCATGTTATCCGTTGCCCTCCAGTGGGGTACTTTCTTTGCCTTAACCGCTAGTTCCACAGGGGCGTTTTCGGCAGTCCAGGGCTGGCAGGACAGGGGACTGCGTTTTTTCAGGACTGCGGTATCAGGGATTAACCCGTAATTCCAGGGAGAATCGGGAAAAACCGTCCATTCGGGCCATTCTGCCGAACCGGAATAAACCCTCCAGTCTTCTTTGATCCTGAGTGAATAAGACAGAGGCCCATAATTAACGCTGACCGCGCCTTTTTGTTTTTCCCAGACGCGGAATTCAATTCCGGCATCAAATGAGAGCTCAATTTTATCTCCCCTGCACCATTCATTTTCAATGCAGATTACCTGCGCTTTATCAACAGGATGCCTCACGCCGTTTATGGTAAGGCCGACAGCTTTTGCCCAGGACGGAATTCTAAAATAAAGGGGAAACTCGGCCGGTTTCTCGGGCGAAACGACAAAAGAAATATCCGTGTTAAAAGGATAATCGGTATATTCATCTATATGCACCCTGACGCCGTCCGAGACCAGGGCATCAACCGATGATGCGCCGTATAACCACGCGGCGAGGCCGCCGCCGTCAGCGGCCATCCAGAGCCTGCGGACGTAGGAAGGCCAACCCAGACCGGCGTTGTGCTGGCAGCAACGATAGAGTTCAAAAGGAGAATAATCAATCTGTCTTCCCTTGTTCGCGTAATCATGGGGGGCCGCATCAAGTATTACCTGATTCGGAGCGGTCAAGTAATGCAGGCTCTTTAACCAGGGATCATGAGTTGCCGGAAAGGTATTGAAAAGCACGTCCTCACAGCGGTCGGCATATTTTGTATCCCCTGTTATTTCCGAAAGAATAAAATAACTCTTGGCCAACTCGACGCATCCGCAGGTTTCAAAAGCCTGACGGGGATCGGTCTTTCCCTCCCTGGTAAGCTCATCGGAAGCAAAAGCTCCGCCGGGCATCTGGCCCCAATGATCATAATGAGTTTTATAGTAATACTCGCTTTTTCTCAATTCTTCCTCATCGTGGGATTGTATATAATGGTTTCCAAAATACCTCCAACGCTGGGCGAAATGTACGACATGCTTATCAAGGAATTTCTCAAGGGGAGGCCGCATTTTTGAAAAAAACCGATCCGCCAGGGGAAGGAGAAAACTTTCTCCGGTCAGATTGTAAAGCCAATAGATTGAAGGAATCATATCACCCGCCCTGTCCTGCTGAACAAAGATCATCCATTGAGCGCTGTCCTTCAACAGTTCCTTATAATAGCCGAAATTCGGAGCGGTTTTTACGGGAGGAATAAAACAATCGTCAGGTATTTCTGAACACCACCGGAAAAAATTAAGCAGAAGCGGAATGACCCTGCCGTCGCCGGTTCTGTCATAGTGGCTCATAAGGGGATCAATCATTACCATGTGGGGCCATAAATCAGGAGCTTTTAAACCGTTTTCAAGGGGAATAGATTTCAGCATGGAAGGCCCCCAGTAGCCGTCTTCGTTGACCAGGCCAAGGAGGCTTTCAATCCACTTCGTTGTTTCTTCCTGGAGTTTTGGATCTTCCGTTACTGCGGCTAATTCATAAAAAGCCCTGAAAAAATAAGCCTGTTCCTCCCAAGCGCCCTGGCCGTCATAAAGCCAGCCGTTGTTTTCACTTTTGAGAAATATACTCAGTTCCGAAAGGCGGCCCGCCATTCCCCTGGTCATAAGTTCCAGCTGCCCTTTGATCCAGCCGCGGGGTTTTACCGCTCCGGCGGGGAGAGAGACCATCGCGGAGGGAGCGAGGGGTTTCCGGTTCGAGGTGTAGAGGGTAATCCCTCTTGATGACGGAACGCGGGGAAGAAAAAATATTTTCATATCAACTCCTTTGATCCTGTCCCAAAACTATAGGGAATAGCTTCTTTCCGTACCAATTCCATATATCTGGACCGAAAAGGATCGTTAATAATAGCCTGTAACGGTTTTACATTATGTTGACTCATGGCAATGTCTCTCTTTCTCAAAAATAATTTTATGCCGAATATTTCAGCCGCGGCCGTAAATTTCTCTGCCGTAAACCCTGGCAGTTTCTTCCATGACCGCAAGTTTAGCCTTGTTGTATGGTACGCTATGGCTGGGACCGGTTATGTAGCCCCCGCCCGGCAGAGACATTTCCCGTATGCGTTTTTTTACTTCTTCCCGAACATCGTCGGGAGTCTTAATGGGATTCGCCAGTATGAACTGACTGTCAACGCCGCCGTGAAAACATATTCTGCCGCCGAATTCCGCCTTGAGGGCTTTTAGATCGTTACAGGGTTGACATGGATTCCAGACATCGGCGCCCATTTCGCACATATCGCCAAAGATTGATTCGATCTTTCCGCAGGAATGCTGATTGACCAAAACGCCCCGATTTTTCATACAGTCGTAAATACGCTTGGTATGCGGTTTAATGATCCGCCGCCACGAATCCGGAGAGATAAAAAGACCTGTCTGAGTACCCCAATCATCGCCGTACCAAAGCATATCCATCCGTGTTACATCGTGGAATTTTTCACAGAAGGCGATTTTATAATCCGCTATGGCCCCGCAAAGATCGTACATTTCATTGGGGTTGGTAAAATAAGAAATAAGGGCTTCTTCCATGCCCAGAAGGAGATATGTCCGCTCAAAGATACCCATTTCGACAAAACCCTGGACAAGAAATTCCTCCCGGTCAATCGCGGCGGCTTTCTCTCTCACCTCATCCCAATTAACAGCGTTTATGTCGGGAAAGACAACCTGTTCCTGCCACTTTTCAATATCTGTTATAACATAATTACCGTTGCGGGGGTATGTCCCGCCCTCGGCCTTTTCCTCGTAACTCCAGACTACCCCGAAAGCGTCTTTCCCCGCGCGATCCGGCCGCTCGACAATGGGCGGTTGAAGGGTAATTACCGCTTCCATGCCGTAAGGAACCCATTCCGGATTCTCCCGCTTAAGCGCCCGTAATGTATTTTCTTTTTTAGTCATGTTGATCATGCCTTTAGTCCCGACATGGTAATACCTTCAATAAAATATTTTTGACCGATTAGAAAGACTACAATTGCCGGAAATAATACCACCGCGGCCGCGGCCATCATAAGATGCCAATGGGCATTATACATTCCCTTAAAAAGCTGTAAACCCAACGCAAGAGTATATTTTTTTTCAGAATCCATATAAATAAGAGGGCCTAAAAAATCGTTCCAATTGTTCAGGAATGTAAAAAGGCCTACCACAATCATCGCCGGAGTTGACAGGGGAATAACAATTTGCCACCAGATTCTGAAGTAACTGCCGCCGTCAACAATGGTTGCTTCATCCAGATCTTTTGGAATAGATTTAAAAAATTGCCGCAGTAAAAAGATATTAAAGGCGCCGCCGCCAAACCACACGGGAATAGTCAGGGGAAAAAAAGTCCCATAGGCGCCAAGAATACGCCAGCCGATAAAAGTCGGTATCATGGTTACTGCATAAGGCAGCATCATGCTGGAGATAACACAGGCAAACAGGATGCCCTTAAACTTAAATCGAATCCGCGCAAACCCAAATGCGACAAATGAACTGGTCAAGAGAGCACCTGTCACATTTACCGCGGTAATAAATGATGTATTCAGGAAATACCGCCAAAAGGGGAGAATTGTCAGGGCTTCGCGGTAATTACTCCAGTGAACCGGACTGGGAATCCAAATCGGAGGCAGTTGAAATATTTGGGCCATATCCATCAGGGATGAACGGATCAGCCAATACAAGGGAATCATGCAGACAAGAGCCCCAAGGATTAAAAGGGTATACCAAAATATCATGGAAATAAAACGGCGTGTTTTGGCCCTCATCAGTTATCACCCTCGTAATAAACCCAGCGCTGGGAACTACGAAAGATAAGCAGGGTGATCAGCATGATGATCAAAAAAACAACCCAGGCCACCGCGCAGGCCCTTCCCATTTCCTGCTCTCTAAACGCCATACGATACAAATAATAGACAATAAATAAAGAACCGTTATTCGGCCCTCCCTGAGTCATGATAAAACTCTGGGTAAAGGCCTGCAGCCCCCCAATTACCCCCATAACCAGATTATAAAAAATGGTCGGAGTCATCATGGGTACGGTAATTTTTATAAACTTGTGCCAGGCGTTACCCCCGTCTATTTCAACCGCTTCATAGAGGGTCCGGGAAATTCCCTGCAAACCGGCCAAAAATATGACCATGGTACCGCCGCTGGTCCAAACAGACATTATTGAAAGAGATGGAATAACGGTTCGTTCCGCGTAAATAAAGCGGCTTGTAGGCAGATCAAATTGACGCAGGACGGAATTTACCAGCCCTAAATCGGGATCCAGTAACCAGGTCCATATCAGGGAGGTTGCTACCACCGGCACTATGGAGGGGAGGTAATAAATTACCCGAAACACGGCCTTTCCCTTCATATCCCTGTTTAACATCATGGCTAAAAGAAAGGCGCAGATCATACCCAGAGGAACGCTGAACAGGGCATAATAAAAAGTTACTCCCAGAGACTTCTTGATAAAAAAATCCCTGCCGTCCAAAAGGCGGATATAGTTGTCCAGGCCGACAAAATGGTTTTCCCGGGAAACTATCCGGTAATCGGTCAGGCTAAGGATAAGGCTGCTTAGCATGGGAGCAAGGACAAAAATTAGAAAACCAAGGACTGCGGGAGCAACAAAGATAAGCCCGTATATGAGTCTCTGTTTTTCCGTGGAAAGATGTTTAGATTTCAACAAACCTGTCAAACTCCCGCTTTTTTGTAGAAAAAACGGGACCGCCCTTCTTTTTAGACAAGCCCCGTTCTGCCTGTTTAGTAATTTCTGCTCGTATCGAAGAACCCGTTAACCTCTCTGTTGGCCTGGGATTCAATTCCCCTTAGGGCTTGTTCAGCGGTTCTTTCCCCAAGCCACACCGGATCAAGGGCGGGGTTGATAATGTTGGCGATCTTTTCGTAGTTCTTCACGTTGTAAACCGGAACCGGCATGCCGTACTTCATGGCAGCGTCCATTACCGCGGTCCTGTAACTGGGCGGATGGGCGCGGTTGCCCTGCGCCCAGCGGGCAATAAGGGTTTCATCGGTATACCAATTCTTCAAAAGGGGCATCCAAAGTCCGCCCTGCATAAGATCCAGGGAAGATTCCGGGTTTGCAAGCCATTTAAAGAGCTTCCAGGATTCCGCCGGATGTTTTGTGGATTTAAATATTGCAGTCGGCGCACCGAGAACAATGGTTACGTAGTTATTCTTCATCTTTGGCAATACCCCGATATCAAAATTGAGGCCGGTATTGGCCCCCAGATCAAGGAGCACCCATTGTCCGGCCATAACCATGGCCACCCGCTTGGTCATAAGCGCGGTTGAAGGTTCGGGGATGCTTTTTGCCGCCACCGGACTTGGGGCTACATGGTGGACATTCATCAGATCCGCCACTTTTTGAATAGCCTCATAAGCGGCAGGTTGGGTCAGCGCAATGGCGCTGCCGTCTTCTTTAAGAAAACGTCCGCCGTTGGAATACACCATGGTCATCCATTCCCAAATACTTGTTCCCCACTGAACACCGTACTGTACGATATTATTCGGGTTAAAACCCGGATCATCGGGATGTTTGCCCGTATTATCAAGGGTAAGTTGTTTCGCTACCCTGACAAATTGATCCCAAGTCCAGGCGTCTTCTGCTCTGGCCGGGGGCGGCGCAATTCCCGCAGCGGTAAACATATCTTTATTGTAAAAGATGGCGGCGGTTTCAAGGGCGGTATTTGTTCCCACCGCGGCATTGGCAGACCACTTATACCAAATGGCATCCAGAAAATCTTCCCGTTTGAGCTCCGTGTCGTTTTGCAGGAGTTCATATACATTAACCAGTTTCCCCTCGGTGCCCCATGCGGTTGCCACCGTATCATCCAGATACACCACATCGGGTGCCATGTCGGCCGCTACCATGGCGGTTATTTTTTCCAGATATTCGGTGGGAATATGCTGGGCGTCCACTTTAATTCCCGGGTTATTCCGCTCAAATGCGGCAAGAGCTTTTTCCACTGCCTGCCTTTCCACCGGACTTCCCCAGTAGGTGAATTTCAGGGTAACCGTTCCCTCCGAAGCGGCTTGCTTGCCGCCACCGGCGTAAACCATACCGGAAATAAGCAATAAAACCGACAAGGACAACAGAAATTTAAGGTAACTCTTCATGGCAGTCTCCTAAAAATAAAAGTTAATAGCAGTTTACCCCCATATATTGACACATAAACTATAAAATCCTATAATTATCGTTAAATTCCTAGATTCGGATGGGTCTTATGAGATACTTAATCGGACCAAACAACAGTTTTCCCGCGTATGTAAACTCCGGCGAATTGCTTAATTCGAAGAATTTTATCCATCAGGACAGAAAACTTGAGACCTTTGTTTTTATCCTGTGTATAAAGGGCTGCATCCATATAGCCCAGGATGATATGTATTACAACCTTGGGGAAAATCAGTTCCTTTTCCT
>JAITLC010000102.1 GCA_031278095.1 Treponema sp. | reverse complement strand
TTTCTCCGGATACCTAAATATGTCATGTTATTTCTACACAAATCCTAAAGTCCGATGCCACAGCTTGTATCTCCTTATGGTATATAGATTTATGCTAATTGCGTTATACCAGTTTAAGGACAAAGATGCAAACTATTTCGTTTTTCCATCATTTAAACCGGACAGCAGTGACGGGACATTTGAAGACTTTAAGAAGACAATAGATGACTGTATTTGATGTTCACACAGAAAACATAAGAAAGAAACTGCTTTCCTTATTTCTGAGAACTTTCAGTTGTTCACCGATGTTTTTACACCGGCCGCCTAATAATGTTTCCATGCCTAAAGCAGTATAACTGTGAAGGTTTGCCCCGCAAACCAGGCTGCTGCCATTTTTATTGGTGCTACCAATTCTAACCGCCCTAAAGCTCCCCCGCGCAAGCGGGTTCTTGGGTATTAGTCCCCGCTGCGAATCAACCGGAGATTTACCACCCAAGACGCCCGGATAAAACTTTACCGCCTTTATCCGCTATTTGAATGTTGACTGGATTCTAGTACCCGGACGCCAATGGGGAAATGTGAGTTTTCCCCCAAAAGAGGGTCTGTCCCTACGGTAAAACCGCGCAAGGGATAGAAGCGGAAATCCCGCAGGACCCCGCAGGGGCCGAGGAATTGGAGCGGATAGCCCGGTCCTGCCGCACGGCAGGATGCGCCCGAATTCCAAAAACCCGCAGGTTTAATCGCGCCGGGATACTAGGAATCTGTTGCGCTTGTAGATTTAAAGTTCCGCTTCCTCCGTTTTCGCGATGGACCGCATGGACGCCTCAAGCTCGTGGGCCTTGTCCATCATATTACTATAACCCGTCTTGATCGCCTCCGCGTGTTCCCGCAGTTGGATAAGGGTGTCGATGATCTTCCGGCTTCCTATGGATAATTCTCCCAGGCTGTTGATAAGGTCCGTCATGGTATGGGCAAATTCGTTTATCTCTTCCGCCATGGTGCTGATTAGGGAGTCGGTTGCCGAAGAGCGGATGGTGGTCGTCCTAATGCCGTCAACGATTGCCGTCAAGGTATGCGCGATATTCCGGGAATTTTCTCTGGTTGTTTCGGAAAGGCGGCGGATCTCGCCGGCCACTACCGCGAAGCCCCTGCCCGCATCCCCGGCGTGCGCCGCCTCAATAGCGGCGTTCATGGACAGGAGATTGGTATTGGCGGCAATGCCGCTGATCACCTGTATGGTGGCGCCGACGCCTTCCACGCCTTTGGAAATATTTCCTACCGCTTCGATGGTTTCCTGCATGGACGCCCGGCTCTGTTCCACATTGCTCACCAGATCCCGAATAGCCGACTGCTTTTTTTGGGCCATACCGGCGGTATTGTTGATGGTACCCATCATATCCTCAATGGCCGTGGAAGATTCCTCAATAGAGGAAGCCTGATGTACGATTTGCTTGTTAAGGCTCTCAATTAGATCATTGATGCCTCTCATAAATCCAAGGGAATGTTCAATCTGGCTATTGAGATTTTTGTTCAGTGATTCTATAGTCCCCCGGTCTTGCTCAATGAGGGACAAGCCGTAGTGATGACAGTTTTCCGGACGGTTAAGGCCGTTGAAAATCGCAACGGCCATGCCCCGGCAGGTCCCATAGCCGCAGGTATTACAGTCATAGAGGTCCTGCTCGCCGTATTTCCGCAGGCTTTTATAAATCTCCGTTAGTTCGTTGTCGTCGGGCGTTCTCAGAGTATAGTTTCCGGAACGGTCCTGGTAGAAACGGTTATAAAGACCTTTTTTCCAGTAACGGGAGAGCACCTTGCTGACTCTTTTCTGATTCTTCTTTATGGATTTCGAGCCGCCGTATTTTGCCTCCATTTCGGCCCGGCGTTTCCAGATAGGGGCTTCCAGTTTGTCCATAGGCGTTTCGCCGTTCCGGGTGCCGGGTCCGCCGTTACAGCCCTTTTCGCAGTTAAGGCAATCCACCAGCAGGGGCAGCTCCCCGTTCTTGCCGCCGCCGGAACATATGGTCTTTGCGACATCCGCCAGATAGGGATAAATCGTGTGAACCCCCTCGATTTTTCGGGTTACCCTGCTTATACCGGGACTATTCCGTTCAGCGGTAACGAGAAGGCCGCCCGGCATGGAAAAAGTTACCGCCCGTTCCGCCGGCGGATTGTCGTAGTTTTCGGCCCTAAACGAAGAAAGATTTATTTTCTGACGTTCCAGGTATTCATACAAAACCGCGAAGGTTACGTTGTAGTTCCCCAGCCCCGTTTCGTCAAATTCCCGGCGCTTGGCAATACAGGGAGAGAGAACGGCGATCTTGTAATCCTTGTATTGGGGATAGTATTCCCGAATCATTTTGATGGTATGCAGCATGGGGCTTTCCGCCGGGGCAAGATAGGGGAGAAGTTCGGGATGATAAATTTCAATATAAGTAACAATGGCGGGACAGGGCTGGGCTATACAAAAGGACGGATTTTTTTCTTTAATATACTTTATATATGAAAAAACGGTAAGTTCAGCGCCGAAACTTACATCAAAGACCGCCGTTACTCCCCGTGATTTCAGGTAGCCATTCAGGTTGAGATATTGTCCGGAAAAATTAGAAGCTACCGCCGGGGCAACAATGGCAATAACCTTCTCCTTTTTGTCCAGAGCGCTGAAAAAATCTTTCGAGTCATCCACAAGAAGCCGCGCCTCATGGGTACAGGCGCGGATACAACTGCCGCAGCCTATACAGAGGTTGTGGTTTATGGTTACCTTTCCCTCCGCGCCGTTGTTGCAGTATTTTACCGGACAAGCGGCAATACAGGCATGACAGTTCACGCATTTTTCTTCATTAACTCTGATGACCGCGGCTAACTCATTTGTCTTCATAAACGCCTCCTTAGAGTTTACTTGCCGGTTATCGCCTTTATTTCTTAATTGAATGCTCTCCCATGGGCTTTTTCCGCAACTTTATCATAGTCCGGGGACATGAGGCGATCAACAATTTCCGCCAGAACCCGGAAATACGTAAAGATTGGCAACAAAAAATATTTTTTTGAGAAAAAATTGCGGCATACCCCCTCTTTATTTGATTTTATTATGAGCGAGCCGCTCCTTCCTGTCAATGACTCGCGTTGCCTCATCAGCAGTTTTACATTTACCACAGGTTTTATAGGAAATTTGGGCGCATTTCCGGCGCCGGACCCGGGGGTCCGAACGCGCCGGAAACCGGGCTTTGCGGGGTTCCGCTTCGCTCCATTCTTTGCGCTTCACGCAAAGAACGCTCTAGACCCTTTGGGTC
>JAITLC010000078.1 GCA_031278095.1 Treponema sp. | reverse complement strand
CATGTTGTACCCCGTATCATGCCAGAGGGCAACCAATACCACCGCGGGCATGGAAAACCGCTCGTCGGTAAGCCAGGCGATCTCGGGAGCTTTGAAGAGCCTGAAGAGAATGTAATTTACCAGACCGAATTCCTTATTGAGCATAAAGCCCCAGATCATCGACGAGGCAATAAAGGAAATAACCATGGGCAAAAAGAAGATCGAACGTAAAAAAACGGTACCCTTCAACCCCTGGTTGAGGGCCAGGGCCAGAATCAGAGCCAACGCAAAGCCGGCGGGGATACAGAGGAGCATGTAATAAAAGGTGTTACCAAGAACCTTAAAAAACACTTCATCCCTGGTAAAGATCTCAACATAGTTCTCCAGCCCCGCAAATGAAAATTCCGTAAGGTTCCAGTGCATGAAGCTTAATACCAAAGAAAAACCGACAGGGAAAAGGGTAAATATCAGAAAACCGGCAAGATTGGGCAGGATAAAAAGATATCCCGCCCGGGTTTCCCGTAATTGCCGTTTGGTTAATTTGCTTTGCATGTGTGTACCCCCGGCAACTTAACTATCAGGGAGCGAAGGTAAGGGCCTCGCTTTTGACCTTCATTTCATTTAATACCTCCTGGGTGTCCCGGCGGTTCAGGAATATTTCATCTCCCAGGGGAGCAATAATATCCGCATCCATCTGTCCCATTTTGGGAGAGGTGATGGGCCCCTTGGCGATCTTCATGGACTCTACAACGACCCGCATATCCGCTTTGGGAGAACTCTTGAGGAAAATATCCGAATTGGCTACCTCGATATTGGTAGGCATCCCAAGGCCGGCGGAACCGAGGATCTCCTGACCCTCTTTGGAGGCCACATAGCTGATATACCTCCAGGCAGCGTCCTTGTTTTTGCCCCGGGCCGCCATGGCGAAACCGTTGGGGTAGGCCATGGGAACCCGTTTACCCGTATGGGGACTCTTGGGCATATAGGTAATGCCGTAATCAAAATCCAGGGTATCGTAGGTCGGTGTCATCCAGGAACCCATAACCTCCATGGCAACCTTGCCGGACTGGAATATAAAGGCGGAGGTGACCGCCTCCACGTTAATTGTAGGGGCGGGACAGGCCTTGTAGGTGTAGATCAGATCCCTCAGGAATTGCAGCGCCTGGGCGCTTTGGGGTGAATTCATCAAAAAGGTTTTACGATCCGGGGCCATATACTCTCCCCCGTTGGTGAAGATCCAGGGAAGGTAGAAGTTGATCAGCTTGTCAACGCCGCACCCGTACTGATCGATCCGGCCGTCGTTGTTTTCGTCAACCGTCAGCTTTACCGCCGCATCCCGATAAGTATCCCAGGTCCAGCTTTCGTCCGGATAGGCCATCCCGGCCTTGTCGAACAGATCCTTGTTGTAGTACAGGACCGTCGCATAGGTCACCGAGGGGATAACGTAGGTCTTACCGTCGATGATAAAGGGTTCAAAGAGGGAAGGGAAGAGTTCGTCCTTCCGGAAATCCGGATCCTTCGCCATATAATCGTCCGGCGGCTCCATCATCCCCGCGGCAACCTGGCGGGGAGGATTCATCTCCTGGGCAAAAAATACGTCCGGCGGATTCCCCGCCGCGTGACCGGCGCTGAGGACCTCATCCATGTTGGCCGGCCAGTCAAAAACCACCTCGATATCGGGGTTTCTCTCCATAAATTTATCGTCCATCCGCTTCTGAGCCGCCTGCCGTCCGGGTTCGCCCCAGGCGATGATAGTAATAGTTACCTTACCCCCCGAAGTGCCGCCGGCTCCCCCGGATGCAGCGGCTGTTTCCTTCCTGCTGCAGCCAAGTAACAGGAAGATCGCCGCAAGAACGGCCAATCCCTTCATAATATCGATCAAATTCCTCTTTTTCATCATGTTATCCTCCATCAATATTTAGTGTAACGTTAACGTTATTGATAATCTATCATCGCAACGTCGATTTGTAAAGAGATTTTTATATTTTCTTGAATTTTCCAAAAAAATTATCACTACACGGGTAATTCTGTAAAATACATGAAGCTGCTCCAAAACCAACCGGGTTTTGGAGCAGGCTAACATGGCATGTTATTCTTGCGCGGGTCCTAACTGTCACGATTGCGAGGGGGGCTCGGAATTGGCAACCCTTGCCGGGCCGCGCTATTTCCGCTATTGGGAAGTAACTGGAGGAAACGATGCCCGTAACCAAAACAGAGGCAAAGAAGGCCGGAAGACGGGAACGGGGGATCTCAACAGAGCCTGTCAGATTTTTTGTGTAATTAGTCCCGGACTTCGCATAAGGGGCTCGTATATGCTTCGTGCCTAACGGCGGCCCGGTCTACGCCCCCCAATGACTTTTTTGCCAAAAAAAGTCGGCAGCTACCCTTTCTATTCCCCTAAATAGGCCTTGCGAATCCCATCATCTTTAAGCAACGCGTCCCCTGTGTCCTGCATGGTAATCCTGCCGGTTTCAAGCACATACGCGTAATCGGCTATTTCCAGAGCCGCATGGGCGTTCTGTTCAATCAACAGAATCGTTGTACCGTGTTTATTGATCTCCATGATGATCTCAAAGATCATCTTTGACACGAGGGGCGCCAGTCCCAGACTGGGTTCATCCAGCATGAGAAGCCTCGGACTTGACATGAGACCGCGGGCTACGGCAAGCATCTGCTGTTCACCTCCCGACAGTGTTCCTGCGCTCTGGTGGATCCGTTCCTTGAGCCGGGGAAAAAGCCTGAAACAGCGTTCCCGATCCTGCCTGATCCCCGCCTTGTCTTTGCGGATATAGGCGCCCAGGGCAAGGTTTTCGTCTACCGTGAGGTTGGGAAACACGTGCCGGCCTTCCGGAATAAGAGCCAGACCGCCGGAAACGATGTCGCGGGGATCGTGTCCGGTTATCTCCTTGCCGTCCCAGAGGATCTTTCCGGCGGCAGGTTTGACAAGCCCGGCAATACTGTTGAGCATGGTGCTCTTTCCCGCCCCGTTTGCCCCGATAAGGGTGATGATCTTCCCACCGGCAACCTCAATGTCAATGCCCTGCAGCGCATGGATGCCGCCGTAGTAAACTGAAAGGCCTTCGAGTTTCAGAAGGAAACTTTGATTCCTGTTCGATTCGGTGTTTAGGGTCAGCATTACTCTACCCCCAGATATGCGTCGATGACTTTCTGGTTTTTCTGAATCTCCTGGGGAGTACCTTCTGCAATGGTAATGCCGTAATCCAGTACATAAAGCCGCGTACAAATTCCCATAACCACTTGCATGTGGTGTTCGATAAGGAGTACGGAAATATCGAACTTGTCTCTGACGGAAACGATAAAGTCCATGAGCTCGTATGATTCCTGCGGATTCATGCCTGCGGCAGGTTCATCAAGCAGGAGAAGCTTGGGTTTTGTAGCCAGCGCCCGCACAATTTCAAGACGGCGCTGCTTGCCATAAGGCAGGGATACTGCGTTGTCATTGGCATTCGACAGAAGTCCTACGGAATCAAGGAGTTCCAGGGCAAAGTTTTTGCTCTTCCCCTCCTTTTTAAGGTAACCGGGCAGATGCAGCACCGATTCAAAGAGCGAAGGTTTTTCTCTGAGATTGCAGGCCACGAGGATATTCTCCAGCACCGTCATTTCATGGAAGAGCCTGATATTCTGAAAAGTTCTGGCAATACCGATTTCGGCGATCCTGTGGGAAGGCATACCGGCAATTTCCCTGCCGTTAAGGAGTATCTGGCCCCTCGTGGGAGTATAGACTCCGGTGATCATGTTAAAAATCGTAGTCTTTCCCGCACCGTTGGGTCCGATGAGCCCTACAATTTCTCCATCATTGACAACGGTGGTAAAATCGGAGACCGCGGTAAGTCCGCCGAATTGCATGGTAACATGTTTGGTAAGCAGCATCAGTTGCTCTCCTTACCGCGTTTTTTTGAAAAATATGCCCCGATTGCGGGTTTGATGCCGGCAAGGAGTTCCCAGGAAAATTCGGTTTTCCCCATAAGGCCCTGCTGCCGGTTTATAACCACCACAAGAAGCAGGATGCTGAACACTACCATCCTTAAACCGGGAAGTCCGTTGGTCTGCACAAAGATAAAGTTGAGGGGGCCGTCAAGGAAGCGCAGGACCTCCATGGAGATGGTTACCACAATCGCTGCGATTACAGAGCCTGTGATGCTTCCGTTGCCTCCCAGTACCACGATGAGCACAATGTTGTAGGTAAGCGCAAAGGTGAACATCTTGGGATCAATGGTGCTCATCATGTGGCCCAGCAGCGCCCCGCCGATTCCGGCAATAAAACTGGCCATGGTAAAACTGAGGATCTTTATTTTTGCAACATCTATGCCCATGGCTTGGGCCGCTATTTCGTTATCCCGGATAGCCATGCAGGAGCGGCCAAAGGCGGAACGGATAAGGGCGAACATGAATACTACCGTTAAAAAAGCCAGGCACCAGATCATCCAGGTGGTAGAAAATTTGGGGAGGCCCTTGATGCCCAGGGCGCCGTTGGTCACCGATTGCATATTGGTGATCACCACCCGGATGATCTCGGAAAAACCCAGGGTGGCAATGGCGAGGTAATCGTCCCGAAGGCGGAGTACCGGAGTACCGATAAGAAAGCCTGCAAAGGCGGACACCGCTCCTGCAATGATCAGCGCGGGAATAAAGGGAAGCTGTATGTTGGCAAGCCAGGGCTCTATGGGAGCCATGAAGAAGTTCATTTCCTTCTGGGCAGGACTCATGGTAAGAAGAGCGCTTACATAGGCTCCCAGGGCCATGAAACCCGCATGCCCCAGAGAAAAGAGGCCTGTAAAACCGTTAATCAAATTGAGTGAAAGGGCAAGAATAATGTAGATTCCGCAGAGATTGAAGATCCGCAGGTTGAAGGAACTGAAAGTCTTGTCCGCAAAAAGTATAAACAATGCGATGAGAAGAATCCCTGCAATACTCAGCACCAGCCTTGTTTTTTTGGTAAGAGTCATAGTTTCCTACACCTTTTCTATCTGGTGTTTTCCCAGAAGGCCGGAAGGCTTCACGAGTAATACTATTATCAACAGAATAAATGCGAAGGCATCCCGGTAGCCTGTAAGTGTGGGAAGGAAGGCCATGATCATGATCTCGATAAGGCCCAGGAGGAAGGCTCCCAGCACCGCCCCGCCGATGTTGCCGATACCGCCGATGACAGCGGCGATAAAGCATTTCAGCCCCGGCACGGTTCCCATGGTGGGGTTAAGCTGGGGATACTTGAGCGCCCACATGACTCCGCCGATTGCCGCAAGTACGGAACCGGTGCCGAAGGTAAAGGAAACAATCTTGTTAACGTCTATGGCCATAAGCCGGGCTGCCGCAAGATCTGTGGAAACTGCCCGCATGGCCATGCCGGTTTTTGTCTTGTGCACGATGATTAAAAGGATAACCAACAGTATCGCTGTCAAAACAGGAATAAATAAACTGACGCTCATCACGGAAACCGCCCCCATGTGAATGACCCGGTTGAACATATCGGGTACGGGAAAGGGTTTCTGACGGCCGCCGAAGATAACCGTGGCCAGATTCTGAAAGAGGAAGGAAGCGCCGATGGCGCTGATCATAATCGAAATCCGGGGACTGTTCCGCAGCGGAGCATAGGCCGCCCGCTCCAGGGCTATGCCCAGAACACCGGTAAGACCGAAGGCTACGATAAAACCAACCCACCAGGGCATAAAAAACAAGGTTACCGCATAGAAGGCAAAGTAACCTCCCAGCATGAATACATCACCGTGTGCAAAGTTGATGAGACGAAGAATGCCGTACACCATGGTATAACCAATGGCAATAAGGGCATAAAGACTGCCCAGTGAAAGAGCGTTAGCCAGATACTGTAAGAATGAATCTATACTCATTTATGTCTTTTGGCATCGAAGATTGAGAATTGGGCCGTTGCCAACTCCCAACCGAGGCCATTCCAAAACTTCAGTTTTTGGGAGAGGCTGTCCGAAAAGTTTGAAAATCCTGTTCGGACAGCTTCCTTAGTGCGGACCGGCCGGGAAGTAACCAAATCCCGGACAGCCCCAATCTTCAATTTTTAATCCGCAACAGCGGTTATGGATTCACGACGGTCTGGAATACATATGCGCCGTTTTTGACGGTTTTAATAACCGCGGCCTTTACGGCGTCCCCGTTCTGATCCAGGGTGACTACTCCGGCGGCGCCCACAAAGCCTTTGGTCTGGGCAATGGCGCTGCGGATCTTCTCCTTGTCCGGAGAACCGGCCCGCTTGATAGCGTCAAGGCTGAGCAGGTATGCATCGTAGGCAAGGGCGGCAAATCCGGAGGGCTCGGTTTTATACTCCGCCTTGTAATCGGAGATGAATTTCCCGGTAATGGCGGTAGCGGCATTTTCGCCGTCAAAGAAGGTTGAAAAGAGGGCTCCTTCTACCCGTGCGCCGCCGACATCGAGAAACTCGGGAACATCCCAGGTGTCGCCGCCGAGAATCGGGCAATTAACACCCTGTTCACGGGCCTGCTTCATGATAAGGGCGGACTCGGTGTAGTTTCCGGGGGCAAAGATAACATCAGGATTGAGAGCCTTGATCTGGGTAACCTGGGCGCTGAAATCCTGATCGCCGGTCTGGTAGTTGAAGGTTCCCAGAATCGAGCCGGGATTACCGGTAAGCTTTTTGAAATTTTCAACAAAGAAATTGGCAAGCCCGACCGAATAGTCATTGGTTACTTCCTGAACAATGACGGCAGTCCTGGCCTTCTGATCGTTGAAGGCAAAGTTACTCATCACGGTCCCCTGGAAGGGATCGATAAAACAGACGCGGAAGTAGTAGTCGTTTCCCAGCGTTACCAGGGGATTGGTACAGGTGGTCCCGATAACAGGCACCTTCTTCTCCTTGGCAACTTCCCCGCCGGCAATGGCAAAGGAGGAACCATAAGTTCCGATGATGATCGAGGCTTTTTCCCGGTCAATAAGGCGTTCCACTGCATTGGCTGCCTCAACCTTGTCGGTCTTGGTATCCACGATTGCCAGGTTGATCTTGTACTCCTTGCCGTCGACCGTGACGGTGGGGTAGAGCCTGTTCGCCAGACGTATAGCTTCCACTTCCATCTGGCCGCCGGCCGCATTAGCCCCGGTCATGGGTTCAAACACGCCGATGGTGATAGTGTCTCCGGCAGCGCCGTCACTCTTGCCTCCGGCGAAAACCGGCAGCGCCAGCACCGCAAGGATCATCGCCAGGGCGCACACTTTGATTGTCCTTTTCATTTTACTCTCCTTTGAAAATTAGATAATCTCCGAGCCTGTTCCAAAACTCAGGTTTTTCGGAACAAACTCTTCTGATTTAGTATGTTTATATAAATTTGAATAATATTCAATAGACTCAAGACTCGTTCGAGAACTTCAGCTTCCCGGACAAGTCTAAAGTAATTCCCGATTGGAAATAGAATCCGGGGCTGTCCGTAAAGTAACCGGCTTTGCGGGCAGATACTAAATAGCGATCCCTTAGTATTCCAGTGAATAGAAAAAACCGAAGCGGAAGTCGTCATTCAGACTGAAAACTCCGTTATTCACTCTGGAAGCCCGCCAGACTATGTAGATGCTGGGAGTAAATTTTACCGGTACGGCAGTGATAAAAACCGTGGAAGTCGAAAGGGCAAAACGGAGCAGCACCGACTGGGTAAGGGCGTAATCGTCCCCCAGCGGGGTTCCCTCAATTTCTTTTATATCCCTGGAATCGTAGAGAGCCGCCCGGTAGGCCAATGTGCCAATGAGGCGGTTATAGTAGAGATGAGAAATGTTCTTCTGTATCTCCGCCTGGAAAAGCCGGAATTCCGCCTGTCCGCCGTAGATCCAGGTAAGCGCGTTGATTTCCGAATTTGAGTACTCCGCCGCAGATACGGAGGAGAAGATTGATCCGGTAAAATTCCGGGATTCACCCTGAAGATTCATGCCTCTGGTATCCCAGGCGCCGTAAAGATTCAGTTGGGCCGGGAAGAAGGGTTCAAAGGCCGCCTCCAGGGAAGTTTCCAACCGGGGCGGCAGGTGATCCGGGGTAAAACGGACAAAAATATTGCCCCTGAGACCCTGCCCGAAGCTTTCCCAGCCGAGACGGCGGAGACTTGAAAATTCCAAACCACCCATGTAATTGAAGTAAAGGCGGTCTCCGTATTTCCAGGTATAGGCGGAACTTCCATCTTCCGGATCCAGGGCATAGGCAACCGTTCCCATTCCCGCGCTGAAGCCCAGCCGGTTCCGGTCATCCCAAAGGTAACGGTTAGCCGAAACGGTAAGGCTGCCCTGGGTAACGCGGTAGGTATTGAGCCTCGTTCTGTCTATACCATCCTCGAAGTGAATCTGCAAGGGAAAACCCAGGTTCAGATTAGTCCAGTTTATATCGGTATAGGCCATCCATGAACGGGCGTCCAAGGCGGCATAGAGTTCCGCGGTGTTAAGGTCGGCGGCATCGCTCAGGTAGGAGAAGAAGCCTCCACCGTCAAAACTATAGTTTCCGCCCCGCTCTTCACGGATAAGGGGGTAGGGAACCCAGAGCCGGAAAGGATTGAGATACTTTACCGGATTGTAAAGCCTGCTTTTCAGGGAGGAATTCCCGGAAGAAGCTGCGGGAAGCGGAATCTCTTCTCCCTCCGGTTTCAGCCCCGCTTCAAGGCGTTCTTCCGTATTCCATGGTACAAGATGAAGGGAGGCCCGGCGGCCGCTCAGGGATTCGGCGTCTTCGGGGTATTGCATCAGCGCGTCCCAGCTACTGAAGGCTCCCCGGTAAAAGATCCTGTTTCCGGCAAGTACGGGCATGCTCACCCCGCCTGAAAAATTTCTTTCGGAGAAGACCACCTCCATTTTTTCAGGATCAATGATGCCGAGCTTGTACATACCTCCGGCGTTTTCGTAGCCGAAAAGGAGCCGGCCCCCGGAAACATTGAGCCAGCGCATGTAAGACCAGTACCCTTCATCATCTTGAAGATCCGAGGCAAGCCTGTAAACCAGAGCCGAAGGATAATGGTAAAGTCCCGGTTCCCGTTTTCCCCGGCGGAGCACCGTAAAGGCAAGCCATTCATCATTCAGGGCCGCAGGCCGGGAAAAGATCAGTTCAGCGTTTCCCCGGAGCAGTATCTCTTCGTTTTCCGGGGCTGCCTTGCCCGGAGCCCTGCGGTACACGAGGCTGTTGCTGTGCCGTTCCGCACGGAGCCCTGCCAGCCCCTCCCGAAAGTAGACCCCCGAATAGAGATGCCGCCAGACCCGGCCCGAAAGCCTGCCCTCCGCAGAATACTCCCTTACCACCGCTTCCGCGAGGCTTCCCGTGTACTGGTATGATGAAACAAGAAGATTTTTCCCGTTTTCATCCGCATCAATACCGTAGGCCGAAATATCCGCAAAAAAGGCCCGCTCTTCCTTTCCCCCGGCGTTCAGCCGGATAAGCTGCCGTCGTATCCTGTCAAAAACAAAGATCTTACCGCCTCCGGAGGCCGTTGCGGAGATCATCTGCCTCTTTCCGGACACGCTTCCCCCGGCATTGTCTTCAAGCCCCTTCAGTTCAAAATTTTCTTCGAAGTCTTTCCAGACATCAAGGAAAGCTTCCCCATATACCTTCTTGAAGGCATTGTAAAAATTGAAGTTATAGAAAAAGAAGGTAAAATGATACAGCCTACCCAGGACTTGCCAGAGTTCCGCATATTTTTCCGGGCCGTATCGTTCTTCAAGATATGCCGAAAAGTAAGCCCCATAGTTGTAATGGTGGGAACCTGCAGGCAGATCCCAGGCGCCCGAAACCTGGAAAGGGCTTAAAAAAGCGTCTTCCGCATGGGCCTGTATAAGCGTCTGCCGGATCAGGGGATCGTTGGCCCTGCCTCCGCCGCCGGAGCTTTCAAATTTTACCGCAACCCCCTCTGCCATAAAGCGGGGAACGGTCATGGCCGGGGGGTAGACCCAGCCCCCAAAGATACGGTGTAGAACCGTGTAAAACGGGTTTTTGACGCTCATCGAAACCGCATGGCTCATCTCGTGAATAAAGAGCTTTTCCAGGGAATTTTCAAAACCTGTCCACTCAGGATCTATCGGGGTATCAAAGAGAAAAATGTGGAAAAAAGGCATGGGACTCATGTAGCCATTGAATTCTTCGGTGTGGGGCGTGATGCTTACCGGCACTTTCTGCGAGAGGCTCAAGCCCAGTGAGGAAGAAACCTTTTCGTAGACGGAATCCGCAAAACCCGCAAGAGTTCGGGCCGTTTCTTCAGACTCGGAAGGGTAGATGATCTCAAAGTGTTCGGTTTCTATAACATATAGTACCGTGAAGGGCCTGAAGTTTTGGGCAAAAAGCCCGTAGCCGCAGAAAATGAAAAGGAAAAAAAATGTTCTGTTGCGAGCCATTAAATAACGGTTTTTGATTCCTTTATACCGGTGATTCAGAGCAATTCATATGAGCCTGTTCCAAAACTAATTGACTGTGCGCTAAACGCGCACGGTTTTAGAACAGCCTCATATTACAGTGCATTTCCCAAATTTGACAATACTCCTCATGGAGGGTAGAGTCAAATGAGCTTGTTCCAAAATCCGGTTGATTTTGGAACAAGCTCCCGGAAAAACCGGTCAAAAGCCCCGGTTTTCCCCTTAAATCCAGGGAAACTATTCAATAGTTTCAATTATGCGGCCTTCGGCCACGAGCGTAAGGAGCGGCATGAGCGAGTATTTGATCGAAGGCGGCCATCCCATCGGCGGAAACATACGGGCCAGCGGGAACAAAAATGCCGCCCTTCCCTGTATCGCAGCGGCGCTGCTCACCGGTGAGCCTGTGGTACTGCGGAATATTCCCGCCATTGAAGATGTACAGGTAATGCTGGAGATCTATCGGTCTTTCGGCGGCAGCGTGGAGAGTCTGGGGCCCGGAGTCTGGCGGCTTGTCATGACGGATATAAAATCTTCCGCAATACCGGTGGAACACGCACAGAAAATCCGGGCTTCGATCCTCTTTGCGGGACCTCTCCTGGCGCGGACGGGCAAGGCTGTACTGCCTCCCCCCGGAGGAGATGTTATCGGCAGGAGACGGCTGGATACCCACTTTCTGGCCCTTACCGAACTGGGCGCCAGGGTCAAAACCAGTGATTCATTTACCTTTACGGCAAAAGCTCTGAGGGGGGCGGACATCTTCCTTGATGAAGCTTCCGTTACCGCAACGGAAAACGCCATCATGGCTGCGGTGCTTGCCGGGGGACTTACGATCCTCACCAATGCGGCCAGCGAGCCCCATGTGCAGGATCTCTGTAGGATGCTTGTTTCCATGGGAGCCCGGATCGAAGGCATCGGTTCAAACATTCTTACCATCGCGGGAACTTCAAAACTTTCCGGAGTGGATTTTGCCGTGGGTGCGGACTTTATGGAGGTAGGTTCCTTTATCGGTCTTGCGGCCGCCACCAGGGGGGAGCTTACCATCGAAGGAGCCGCCGTAAAGGATCTGCGTTCCGCCCGGCTCGCATTCGGAAAGCTGGGCATTGTCTGGGAGCATGAAGGAAACCTGATCCATGTACCTGCCAGGCAGTCTATGACGGTGAACAGCGACCTCGGCGGCATGATTCCCAAGATCGACGATGCCCCCTGGCCCGGCTTTCCCCCGGATCTGACGAGCATCGTTACCGTTGTAGCCACCCAGGTAAAGGGGACGGTGCTTATCCACGAGAAGATGTTTGAATCCCGCATGTTCTTTGTAGATAAACTTATCGCCATGGGGGCCAGAATCGTACTCTGCGATCCACACCGGGCGGTGGTTACAGGCCCTTCAAAGCTCAGCGCTTCGGAACTGGAAAGCCCTGATGTGCGGGCCGGTATGGCGATGATCATCGCCGCCATGTGCGCCCGGGGAAAGAGCATTATCCGCAATACCTACCAGATTGAACGGGGTTATGAGAATCTTGTTGAGCGACTTTCCTCCCTGGGCGCCGCCATAGAGAGAAGCGGCTAGGTGAATAAGGTAAGCCGGTTTTTATATAGACACCGCCGTATCGCCGGATCTCTTGCCGGAGGTTTTGCCGGTATCATCGGGGGTTTTGCCGGTTTCTTTATCGGCGTACTTCTCGGCTATCTTCTGCAGGAGATCCTTGCCCAGGTGATCGAAGATCACTCCGTCAGGAGCTACTTTGACGAGCCTGAGCTGCAGAACTTACAGGAGGGTGAACCGGGACTCGCCGCTTTCTGCGCCCTTTCCCTGTATATCATTAGGAAAAATCCCGCAGGACGGGAAACGGAAACGATACATGAAGAGATCATCCAAACCGTCAGGAGTGTCTTTCCCCGGAACCGGGAAGAAATACCCTTTGTCGAAACCTTTTGCCGTATTGCGGTTCCCCGGCTTGAAACCATAAATCACTTTCTTTTGGCGGAAAGCCTCGTTTCCCGGCGTTCTTCCAGGGGAGATCTCCCCCTCCTTGCCAGAGCCCTCTACGCCTTTGCCAAAGGCCCTGCGGCGCGGGAAACTGCCGCAGAAATCGCCCTGATCCTTGATCCTGCGTTCCGGGCCGGAACAAGGCTTCCCGGCCGCACTAAGGCCGATGAGGAAGAATACTGGCGTATCCTTGGCCTTAAACCCGGTTCCCCGGCGGAGGAACTCAAATCCTGCTACCATAAACTCGCCCTCCAGTTTCATCCGGACAGCATGGCGGCTCTCAGCCCCAGTCAGCAGGAGGAAGCGGCAAAGGCCTTCGTAAAAATTAAGGAAGCGTATCTTGAGCTAAGCCGGGAAGATTAGGAACTGCGCACATGTCCTTAGTCCCGCTTCCCTGCGTTTAGGGCTCGGAGGGACTCATGGCAAAGAGTATCAGAGACAGGATGAAGAGGATTGCGGCCCCTCCGATAAGGGCGGGGAAGGCCCAGAAGAAACCTGCCTTGAAGATAAGCTGAACACCTGCCGCTTCGATGAGTACCCTGCAAAGTTCAAAGATTCCGTTCCACACCAGGGGCAGTACGAAGAGCATGGGAATGCCGGCGGCATAGGGCCTTTTCTGCAAATGCATCTGCACACGCATCTGCAAGCGCAGACGCCAGCCGAGACCGAGGGCCAGGATGCTCAGGGGCAGGAGAAAGAGAGGCCCGCCCAGGCGGCGGATAATTTCGGCCTGGAAACTCTCCGGCAGATATCCTGAGAAACCGAGGCTCCGGCTGGCGGTAAAAAGTTCCCCCATGGACAGGGTGTTTTCTCCCTGCCTCACCTCTGTCAGGAGCAGAAAACTATCGTAGGGCAGATCGATTAAGAGTTCCGCATCCCCCACCACAGAGAGAGCATCTCCCTCTATGACCGGCTCAAAACGGATTTTTTCATCATGGGGATCCAGGGCCCGCATCCTTACCGCCGTCATGGGACGGTTTCCAAGGGTTTTGGGGAGAATTTGGGCGTAAGAAGCCTTTACTCTGGAAACCTCCTCACCGTCCCAGGCAAGGAATTCCAGGCCCATGGCCCAGGAATAGTCGGGAAAGCAGGAGAGGGACTGAAAACGCAGTACCCCCCGGCCGGTAAAGGGAGAATCGGGACCGCGATACGGATCCCTGTATGGAATGGAGAAAACCGCCCCGGTTATAAGTTCTCCCAGCATCTCAATTTCATCGGTAAAGAAGGCCGATTCCCTGCTTCCCGCTTCGCTTTTGGCAAGAAAGGCCTCTACATCGGGATCCTGAGGCGCCCTTTCCTTTAGTTCCCGGAAGATATAGTAGGCTCTGATCCACTCTCCGGCAATCATAGCCTCATAACCTGAACGTTTCAGGAAAAAAACGGATCTGATTTCCTCTTCCCTGCTGCCGGGAGACATGGCCTCCAGCGAATTCCAGACCCTGCTTGCAAGCCGCGCGGCATCGGCTTCTTCGGGACTACCGTCCGGGGCGATTCTTCCGGCGAGAGTTGCCAGCCAGTGGGAGTCAAAGTACCGTTCTTCCCCCAGGGCAGTTTCCGCCATGCCGAGCGCTTCCCTGGCGTTTACCGGCTGCCGCTGCCCCGGCAGGGCGCTTACCTGGGCCATTAGGTGTCCGGCAGCCTCTACCTGCGTTTCCTCATAATGGCGTTCTTCAATCTGCAGTGCGGCCTCTTCCCGGAGATCCCGCGCCCCGGCGCTCTCAGGCCAGATACTGTCACAAATACCGATATACCGGGCAGTTTCGTTCCAGTTCCCCTCTGCGGCAGCGGTTTTGGCCTGACTGAGGGAAGAAACATAGAGTTCCCCACGGTACCGCATCCCCGACAAAGCTTCATTAACCGGGGGCAGGGCAACAAAATAGAGAACAGCGTTTAAGATTGCGCCCACGATGGCGGCGGTAAGAGGCCCCCTCATCCGTTCCAAAAACAGAGCGGCCGCTCCTGTACTCTTATTCTCCAGAAACCCAAAAGGGATCACCAGGCCGGAAAGCATCAGAGCCGGGAAAAGGTTGATGATCCGGAATACACCCCGCAGAAGACGCCAACGGTTTGCATAGATACCCAGTGGAATCCTCTCTCCGGGGAAAAAACAGCTAAACCCGATAATGAGGGCAGATGCGAGAATGAGATATATGGAGAAAAAACCCGAAGGGGAAAGAAAAGTGTCCTTTTTAAACTTCATTTTTCTGCCTTTTCCTTATCAGGGAAACAAGGAAGGTATAGAGGCAGATTAAAACCGCAAAGAAGCACCAGCTTAGGGGAACCGCATAGGCGGAAAGTTCAGGCTGTCCAAGGTAGAAACCTAAAAAAACGGTAATTTCCGGGGAATTAACAAAACTCTCCAGTGCCAGGACTCCCCGGACTGCCAGAATTCCCAGAAAAAAGTTGGCCAACGGCCAGACGGAAAATTCCAGAATGAAGCGGAAAGAAGCAAGAAAGAAGATAAGCGTTCCCGCATAGGTGATGAAGGGGACAAGGCCCCGGTTGAACAAGGCCTCCATCTGTATACCCGCCAGATTGATGTCGATGGCAAGACTCCGGAGGAACCAGGGCGCCTGGGAAATAAGGGGAAGACGGGGCAGGTACGCGCCTGAGTTGCCGGGCCCCCTGGGAGCCTCCTGGAAGAGGAGAGCCTGTCCGTCCATGGCCACGACGCGGGGGCCGTAAATCTTTTCAGGCTCTTCCAGGAGCACGATTACGGCTCCGGGTTGGGTGAGTATGAGACCAGGCTGTCCCAATGTTTTTGGAGGAAACTGGGCAGGCGGAAGAAAATTTGCCCGCCGGAGTGCCCAGAAACCAAAAAAACTCATGACGCAGGCAAGAAAAATGATCACCGGGATACTCAAAGGGGCAAAAATTCTCCTTCGTGCCGAATAGGATAGGGCCAAAAGGATGGCGCCGTGAACCGAAAGGGCCAGCGCCCAGCGTGCCGCTTCAAGAAATTCGGATAAATTCCGTTCTCCCTGGGGAGGAAAGATGCCCGCAACTTGAATTTTTATGATGAGGAAGCGCAAAAGGGCTGAAAAGATACAAATTCCCACAAACGAAAGACTGAAAAAGAGGATGAGACGGGCCAGATTCACAACTCCGCTTTTCACACTTTGAGCCTAACACGGCTCATCCCTCCATGCAAGGGTTCGGCAGACGGCGCCGACTATTCTCAGTTTACCACGAACGGCACGAACAGACACTAAGGAAGTACTGATTCATTCAATCGAGAATAAATCAGTGCTACTTGAGGCTGTTCCAAAACTTCAGCTTTTGGAACAAACTCACTTTAATGCGGTATTTACGCAATGAAATGAGCAAATACACAGGGAAACGCTGATTGGCGCCATTTAATGAAGATACCCGGGAGCAAGCTCCCGGGTATCTTCGTTCTATAAGGTATGGATTGTATGCCCGGGTTCATACCCGTAAACGAAAACTGTTACGAAATTGAAACCGGAGCAAACTCCGGGGTATGAACCCAGACCTGCGAATCAACGTTTCCCTAACGCTTGCTTCGACGGCCTTCATTTTTACCTGAATTCTATTCTGTTCGTGTGGTTAGAGTAGTTCGTGGTTATCTTAACCCGGGAATGGCTGAGACGACGCCGGATTGCCTGCCTGTGCACAACTTGTATACAAATCCGGGAAAAACAGAAGTGTATCAGTTTTTATACATGATTAATGTTTTAGTCGGAATTACATTATTTTTTGAATTGTAAGTCCTTGTAATACAAGGATTTATTGCATAAACGCATCTAAAAGCGTCCGTTTTGAACACGAGCCGGAAATAAGAGTTCATCGACCGGTTGAGCCAAAATTGTGGATAACCTGTGAAAACAAAAAAATCTCCTTAGTCTTTGCGTGTTTCACCGGAATGTTCAGGCAGAGCCCTCATCTTCTCCTTGAGTTCCAGGAGCATCGTGTCGGCGCTGGAGTCTGACTTTTCAAGTTCCGCAAAGCGTTTTTCGAGGTTCGCATCGGCGGAAAGGTCTTCCAGTTCTTTGGCGGCATCCGCCTGGGCCTCCATCTGGTCTACTTTGGCGGCCATACGGTCAAATGCATCGAAGGCGCTGCGATTTCCCGAAACATTGGAGATGGTATTCTGAATTTTCTGCTGGGCTTCGGCCCGCTTTGCCCTGGCAACAAGGAGATTTTTCTTCCGCTGGGCCTCTTCTATCTTTTTTTGCAGTTCCCGGAGCGATTCCTTGAGGCTTTCCACCGAACTTTTCTGGGCTTCCCACTGCTTTTGATATTCCTGAGCAGCCTTTTCATACTCCTGTTTACGGATCAGGGCTTCCTTGGCAAGATCATCTTTTCCGGCCTGGACTGCCAGCATGGCCTTGCGTTCCCATTCCCGGGACTGCGCCTGCTGGTTATCCCGTTCCCGTTCAAGCTTCTTCTCATCGGCAATAGCCATGGCTACTGCTTTTTTCGATTCGATAAGCTGCTCATTCATATCAATAATGAGCTGGTTGAGCATCTTTTCGGGTTTTTCAGCCTTATTGATAATATCGTTTACATTTGAAGAAATAAGGGTTTTAAGCCGTGAAAAAATACCCATGGTAACCTCCGATTAGGCGCAACATACGCCGCTTATTTCCGGTACCCGGAAAGGATGGGATAATGCTGGGTAAGGGCCAGGCTGAAAGCATCCAAAGTGGCCCTGAATTCCTCCAGATCCATGGTGCCGTATTCCAGAGTATCAATCAGCACGACATTGTCCTCTTCAATTCCGTAAGCCCCATGTTGCAGATCCCTGGCGTTGAGTTCCAGAAGCTTCCTGAAAAATTCCAGTTGTTCCTTTGTGTTTGGAACCTCCATCACAACTACCCGGACAATGACGATGTCTTCCACCCGGGAAATAGCCACATTGACAAGGCTGTGCTCTTCATCTTCCAGAAGCCAGATGTCTTTATCAATCTCCCGGTAATTGAACATGAAGTCAATGAGGTATCGTTCTATTTTATTTCCCATTGCATCCCTGAAAAATCGGGCTAACCCAGGAAAACCTGACCCGCGTTATCGATAGCAAGAATAGTCTTGCATTCCGAACAGCGGAAACGGCCGGATTTGAGAGCTTTAAGCTTCTTGGAACAGATCGGGCACGCGAAAACTTTGGGGAAAAGCGATACCGATTCCGTTGTGCTGCCGGTACGGAAGAAGTTGATCGAATCGTCCAGGTTATCTTTGATGTTAAAAAACTGGGAAAAACCGAGAAGCTGGAATACTTCGTAGACTTTGGGCTGAATTTCCAGAAGAACGAGATCCCCCCCGCGGGGTTTTACCTGCTTGAGGAAGGCTGTAAAGGAACCGATACCGGTGGACGACACGTAGTTAAGACCGCCGCACTGGAAAATCAGACGGATAAAACCGCTTTCAATGGCCTTAGTTACCCGTTTCTGGAAATAATTGGAATTATAGGTGTCGATGTACCCCGTAAGGTAGAGAACCAGACAGCCTTCCACTTCATTTACTTTCTGAAGCTTTATTTTGAGGCTTTCATCTTTTTCATCATCAAAACCAGGAACTATATCGTTGTTTGTCATGACGCTCCCTCGCCCATACTCGGCAGGTATAGGGTACTCCTTTTACCTGCTATCAGTATCAGTTTCTAACACCTCAACCAATATTACTAATTTTTTTTCCTTTTGTCAAACCGGTATATGGCTTTTCTATAAATTTCCTATAATAAATAGTGTCTATCCGCAAAGTAACCGGCTTTATGGACAGACACTAACTATATGAACTTGTCCAAAACCGTGCGGTGAGCGCACAGTCAATTAGTTTTGGAACAGGTTCAATTATTTTAATATTTGTCAACTATTTCAAGTCTCCTCTTTCCAGTTTGAAAAGAACCTTGGATTTAGAGGAAAAAGCGGACTTTTGGCCGCTTTTTCCAAAACCATTCCCGAAAAAACTTGAGTTTTTGGAATGGCCCGATGAGCTTGTCAAAGGCCCGGTTTTGCCCCTGGATCCAGGGAAACCGAGGCTGTTCCAAAATTGCGATCCTGCCGGATTACTGGATTTTGGAACAGCCTCATATTACAATCACGAAATGAAGCTGAAAGATATCGTGATAGTCCTTTCAAGACCTTCAGAACCGGGGAATGTGGGGGCTGTCTGCCGGGCCATGAAGAATATGGGCCTTTCCCGGCTGCG